>JBEBWI010000013.1:0-36043 GCA_040392345.1 Leucobacter soli
CCTTCGTCGACTGGGACGACATGCACAAGTGGGCGCTCATCAACAAGGCGCTCGAGTTCGGCATTCCCGAGCCCCGTGAGACGTACTCCTCGTCGCCGCACCTCTTCGAGGAGCTGAAGATTCCCGAGGGCACCAAGGGGCGGCTGAAGAGCACGCCGGTGAAGGAGCGCGCACCGCGTACCGACCGGGGCCGGGCGGGCGATGGCCGGCGCGAAGGCGGCGCGGCGGAGGATTCGTCGAGCCGGGGCCGCGAGCGTCGGCGCACGCGCAGCGCGAACCCTCGCGGTTCGGGGCGTCACGAGGCGCACGGGCACGAGGGCCACGGGCACGATCTCGAGGGCGGCAGCGAGCCGGGCACCGCGAACGAGGTGCCCGCAACCGAGGGCGGCACCGAGGGCGCCCCCCGGCGCCGTCGTCGCCGCGGCGGGCGCGGACGCGGTCAGGGCTCCGCAACCGCACACACCGGTGGCGCTGCCGAGACCGGTGGCGACGCAGGTGTGCTCGAAGCTTCGAACGCCGAACTGCGAGACACGCTTTAGCGCGGCACGGAGACCTGGGCGCGTATCAGCGCCCAGGTCTCGGCCGTGCTCGTGCGCTCGCCCAGCAGGTTCGGCTTGCCCGCGCCGTGGTAGTCGCTCGCGCCGGTGACGCGCAGCCCGAGGCTGGTGGCCGCGGTCGTGAGACTGGGCAGCCAATCGACGCGGTTCTCGGGATGGTCGAGTTCGATTCCCCAGAGGCCCGCCCGCGCGAACTGCGCGAGATCGGCGACCGGTTGCGGCATGCGTTGCCGGTTGGCTGCCGGGTGCGCGAGCACGGCGACACCGCCGGCCGATCGCACGAGGCCGATGGCCTCGGCCGTGTCGATGGCATAGGTGCCGAGGTAGTATGGCGAGCTCGGGTGCAGCGCCTCGGCGAAGGCCTCTCCTCGATTCTCGAAGTGCCCGGCCGCGACGAGCGCGTCGGCGATATGGGGTCTGCCCACGGTGCGCGCGTCCTCTTCCCCGAGCACCTGGTCCCAGGTGATCCCGAAGTCGGGTGCGAGACGTCGCACCATTTCCTGAGCGCGCTTCGTGCGCGATTCGCGCACTTCGGCGAGGGCCTCGAACAGTTCGCCGGCTTCGGGCCTGATGCCGTAGCCGAGCAGGTGTCGCGAGCGGCCGCCCGATTTCGTGGTGATCTCGATCCCGGGCAGAAACTCGATGCCGTGCGTCGCCGACGCGTCGCGCGCCTCGCCCCAGCCGTCGATCGTGTCGTGGTCGGTCAGAGCGAACCCCGCGAGGCCCAGCTCGGCCGCCTCCCGGGCGATGTCGCTCGGCCGCGTCGTGCCGTCGGAGTAGACGGAGTGGGTGTGCAGATCGTAACCGCCGCGGCGACCGGAGGCCGCGTCGCCGCTCACGCCTGCACCAACTGCTTCACTCATGACCCCATGCTATTGCCTCGCCGCGCACGCCGACGCTCCCCCGTTGTGAGCGCGAGGTCAGCCAAGAATGCGAGACTTGGATCATGAGCGAGACCAACATTCCCGAGGCCGTATCCGAGCTTCAGGCCGAGCCTCAGGCGGACGCCACCCACGAGGCCGCAATCGACAACAGCAGCCGCAGCACGACCCCGACCGATTCGGGTTTTCTCGACTACATCATGTCGAACTGGGCGGATCGCCCGGAGGAGCTTCCCGAGGCGCGCCCGGCGGCCGTCCATGCCGCCCGGCGCCGCATCGAACTCGGCGCGCAGTTCGCGGGCGAACGCCTCGTCATCGCCGCCGGCGTGATGAAGCAGCGCTCGAACGACACTTTCTTCCCATTCCGTCCGCACAGCGCGTTCGCGCACCTGACCGGATGGGGCGCCGACTCCGAGCCGGGCGCCGTGCTCGTGCTCGACCCGGTCGCAGCCGGTGCCGAAGCATCTGACCCGGAGGGTACCGGCGCCGCGACCCACACCTCGACCGTCTATTTCCGCGAGCGTGCGGGCCGCGACAGCGAGGAGTTCTTCGCGAACCCTGAGATCGGCGAGTTCTGGATCGGGGCGCGCCCGTCTCTCGGGCAGGTCGCCGCAGATCTGGGCGTGCGCACGGCCGCGCTCGAGTCGTTCACGGCGACCGATGCCGACCGCACGCTCGACGACCCTGAGCTGGCGCGCGCGACCGCCGAGCTGCGCCTCGTGAAGGACGCATTCGAGATCGCCGAGATGCGCGCAGCAGTCGATGCGACGGCGCGAGGATTCGACGAGGTGCTCGCCGCGCTCGGCACCGCGACCGAGGTCGCACGCGGTGAGCGCGTGGTCGAGGGCGTGTTCAACCAGCGCGCCCGGCTCGACGGCAACACCGTCGGCTACGAGACCATCGCCGCGTCGGGTCACCACGCGTGCACGCTGCACTGGATCCGCAACGACGGCGAGGTGCGCGACGGCGACCTGCTGCTGCTCGACGCCGGCGTCGAGCTCGAGAGTCTCTACACGGCGGACATCACGCGCACCGTGCCGGTGTCGGGCACCTTCAGCCCGGTGCAGCGCCGCGTCTACGAGGCGGTGCTCGAAGCTGCGGATGCGGCCCGTGCGATCGTTCGACCGGGCATCCGCTTCGGCGACGTGCACGACGCGGCGATGCGGGTGATCGAGCGGAAGACACGCGAGTGGGGCCTCCTGCCTGCGGCCGCTGAAGGCGACACGACCCCCTACCATCGCCGATACATGGTGCACGGCACGAGCCACCACCTCGGCCTCGACGTGCACGACTGCGCGCAGGCACGTCGCGACATGTACCTCGACGGCATCCTCGAGCCGGGCATGGTCTTCACGATCGAGCCGGGTCTCTATTTCCAGCCGGACGACCTCACCGTGCCCGAGGAGTACCGGGGCATCGGGGTGCGCATCGAAGACGACATCGTCGTCACCGAGCAGGGGTGCGAGAACCTGTCCGTCTCGATCCCCCGCGATCCCGATTCCGTGGAGCAGTGGATCCGCGAGCGGCGCGGCCTGTCGATCTAGCCGGCGGCGTACCGCCTATCGGTGCCCTACCCTTCCGCCGCCCGCCGATCGGCATCGCGCTGGTCGGCGAGCGCCGCGTCGTCGTCCGCGGCGGGCGAGTCAGGCGCACCGAGCGAGAGCATCAGCCTGTTCGCCCAGGCGAAGAACGCCGTCGATTGGATGACATCGTAGATGTCGGCATCGCTGAGACCCGCCTCGCGCAATTCGCGCACGTGATGCTCACCGAACGCGATGGGGCTGCGCGTCAGTGCCGCGGCCGCGCGCACGATGGCGCGAGCCCGGCCTTCGAGTTCGACCTCCGGCCCCTCCAGCAGCAGCCGTTCGACGGTCTCCGCATCCCTCGAGAACGTCGCGGTGAACCGTGCGTGCACGCTCGCGCAGAGCTCGCATCCGTTCACCCGTGAGGCGACGGTGGCGGCAAGCTCGCGTTCGCCGCGCGGCAATCCCTGACGCGTCAGGAAGATCGCACGATCGAGCGCGGTTCGCGCGGCCAGGGAATCCGGGTGCCATGCGAGCAGGCGGAAGTACGGCGAGTGCGGCCAGACACTGCCTTCGTAGGCCTCACGCTGACGATCGCTCGCCGTGTCGGGGCCCGCAGGCTCGATCCAGGCGTGCCAAGCACGCTCCTCCATGGTGAAGTGCGGACTCATGATGCGGCTCCATTCAGCACGCGCAGGCCGCGCACGGCCCGCGTCTGGTAGCTCACGAATGTGACGATCTGGGCGAGCACGACGATCTCGGTAACGGTCCACCCCGAGACGAGGAGGGCGTCCAGATCGTCGGGTGTGGCCGCGGCGGGTCGTTGCACGAGCAGGTCGATATGCCGCAGCACGGATCGAATCGCGCGCGAGGCGCGCACGCCCGCCGGGCCGTCCGCGCCGTCTCGGACGAGCTGCAGCGCAAGCTCCACTCCGAGCAGCGCGTCATCGGGTTCCTCGGCGAGTTGCTCGGCGTAGTATTCGGCCACCTCCTCCGCGCCGTCGACGTACGCTGAACGCGCCGCGGCGAGCAGGCGCACGACTCTCCCGGCCCGGGGGGCTTCATCGTGGGAGGGAACGTCGAAGAGCGAGTGCAGGCTCGCCTCCGCCGCGAGCTCGACCTCGGGCCGATGTCCCCTGATCCGCGCCGAACCCGCCGCGTCGAGTCCCGCGATCGCTCCGATCACATCCGTCACATCCGTGGCGCTCATGGCTGTTGCCCTTCCTCTTGCATTCCCTGCCCCAGATAGGCCTCCTGAATCGCCGGATCCTGCGCCAATTGCGCCGCGGACCCTGACAGCACGACCTCCCCGGTGCGCAGCACATACCCGCGGGAGGCGATCGAGAGCGCGAGTTCCGCGTTCTGCTCGACCATGAGCACCGAGATGCCGAGGGTGCGGTTGAGTTCGGCGATCTGCGAGAGCACCTGCTCCACGATGATCGGGGCGAGACCCATCGTCGGCTCATCCATGCAGATGAGTTTCGGCCTGCTCATGAGCGCTCGTCCGAACGCGAGCATCTGCTGCTCGCCGCCCGACATGCTGCCCGCACGCTGCCGTCTTCTCTGCGCGAGCTTGGGGAAGGACGCGTACACCTCCTGCAGAGTGGTCGCGATCGTGCGGTCCCGGCGCGTGTACGCGCCGGTGAGGAGATTGTCCTCGACCGTCATGTCGGGGAACACCCGCCTCGCTTCCGGAACCGACGCGATGCCCGCGCGCACCCGGCGCGCGGTCGACCACGAGGAGATGTCGTCGCCGTCCCACAGGATCCGGCCCGAGTCGAGCCGTTTCAGGCCGAGAATCGCCTTCATCGTCGTCGACTTCCCAGAGGCGTTCCCGCCGAGCAGGGAGACGATCTCCCCGTCCCCGACCCTGAGATCGACGCCGATGAGTGCGGGGCTCGCACCGTACGACACGTGAGCGCTTTCGAGTCGAAGCTCAGGCATTGCCGTGCTCCTTTGCGAACGAAGTTCCGAGGTAGGCCTCGATCACGCGAGGATCCTTTCGCACCTGCGACGGAGTTCCCTCGGCGATCATGCGGCCCTCGTCGAGCACGATGATGCGGTCGGAAAGCGTCATGACGAGGTCGAGCTTGTGCTCGACCAGCAGTATCGTCTGGCCCTGCCGTTTGAGTTCGAGCAGTTGTGCGAGCACCTCGGCCGTCTCCGTCTGGTTCATGCCCGCCGTCGGCTCGTCGAGCACCAGCAGGCGCGGGTCGGGCACGAGTGCTCGCGCGATCTCGGTGCGCCTGCGGTTCGCATAGGAGAGGGTGAACGCGTACTGATCCACCCGAGGCGTGAGGCGCTCTCCGAAGCGGGCGAGCTGCCGGTCCACTCTGAGATCGTTCTCGCGCTGCGCGCCGCGACGCTCCACCAGCGCGGCCAGCGTCTCACGGAGCAGCGAGAACCAGCGCAGACCGGGAACCTCTCTGATCCAGGAGTTCCTCTGGCCGAAGCCGTCGAGCCCGACGAGCACGTTGTCCCGCACGGTGAGGTTGCCGATGACGCGGCCGTTCTGGAAGGTTCGCGTGAGCCCCAGCCTGGCGATCTGGTGCGGCTTGCGGCCGGTGATCCGTTCGCCGGCGAGCCGAACCTCCCCCGCGTCCGCGGCGAGTACACCGCTGACGATGTTGAGCGTACTGGTCTTTCCCGATCCGTTCGGACCGATGATGGACACGACCTCGCCCTGAGCCACATCGAACTCGACCTCGTTGACGACGGTGAGCCCTCCGAAACGCTTGACGATTCCATTCACGCTCAGCAGTGGTGCGCTCATCGCACGACCTCCTCGTTCGCGGAAGCAGTCTCAGCTGCCCCCTGCGGCTGCCCCGTCCGCCTGCGGCTCGGGCGGAGTCGCTGCGGTAGCGAAACGCGCGCCCACAAGCCTTGCGGCCGTACCAGGATGAGCGTCAACAGCAGTACGCCGTAGATGAGCAGGCGCCAGTCGGCCAATGGTCTGAAGAGCTCTGGTACTCCGACCAGCACTGCAGCGCCGAGGATCACGCCGATGGGCGCGCGCAGACCGCCGAGGATGGCGATGGTCACCGCCATCACCGAGAGCGCCACACCGAACTGCTTGGGCTCGATGAAGGTGACCTGCACGGAGTAGAGCGCTCCTGCGAAGCCCGCGAGCACCGCACCGAGTCCGAACGCGAGCGACTTGTACGATGCCGCATGCAGGCCGGATGACGCAGCGGCCACCTCGTCCTCTCTCACGGCGGCCCAGATGCGACCGAGCCGCGAGCGCCCGAGTCGCGATACGAACACCAGCGCAACGGCGAGGATCGCGAAGGTCAGGAGATACATCGGCGTCGCCCTGCCCAGGCTGAGGCCGAAGACTTCGGGGCGCGGAATCGATGCGATGCCGCGGGATCCGCCGGTCACCCCGGGAAGGTTCAGGGCGAGCGCCGAGATGAACGCACCAGCGGCAAGCGTCGCCATGGACACGTAGTGGCCGCGGAGTCGCCAGGTGGGGGCGGTCAGAATCACCTGCAGTACTCCCGCGGCGAGCCCTGCGGCGAGCAGACTCGGCCAGAAGTCCCAATCGAATCTGGTGACGAGTATCGCCGAAGTGTAAGCGCCGATCGCCAACGCGCCGGCCTGGCCGAGCACGATTTGACCCGCGAATCCGCCCGCGAGCGTCACCGAGAGCGCGAAGAGCGCGTAGATCCAGATCAGACTGCCCGCCCGGAGGAAGTAGTCGCTCGCCAGAAGCGGAATCAGGACGATCACGAGGGTTCCGGCAGCGGCGACCCACGGGGAGAGGCGAAGCGGCCGACCCGCCCCGAAGAATGTGCCCGTCATCGGTTCGGCCGAGATCGCCGGCACCCGGCCCAGCAACCCGCCAGGTCGGATCCACAGCACCAGGAGAAGCGATCCGAAAGTGATCAGCTGCCGCACGGAGTCGCCCCAGACGGAGACTCCGAACGCCTCTGCGATACCGAGGAGTAGCCCGCCGAGCACCGCGCCGGGAATCGACCCCAACCCACCGATCGTTGCCGCTGCGAAGCCCTGCAATCCGGCGACGAACCCCATGCTCGGTGCGACGTTCGAGGAGTACATGCCGACGAGCAGCCCCGCTACTCCGCCGAGAATCGAGGCGATCACGAACGAGAGCGCCTGGATCCGTTCCACTGGAATGCCCATCTGCTGGGCCGCTTCCATGTCTTGCGAGGTCGCACGGATCGCACGGCCGACGCGCGTGTGATTGAGCAGCACCACCAACGCAAGGACGCACAGTACGCTCACCCCGATGATCACGAGCGAGAGCGTTCCGAAACGGAAACCCGCGATCTCGAAGTTGTCGCGAGGAAACGCGCTCTCAAGGCGACGGGTCTCGGCACCGAATACCCGCAGCGAGAGGTTGTCGAGGATCACACCCACCGCGAAGGTCGCAAGCAGCACGGCGATGCCGGGAGCTTTTCGCAAGGGCCTCACCGCTATCAGATAGACGGCCCAGCCGAGCAGCCCCGTGATGAGAACGACTCCGGGAGCGACGAGCCAGAATTCGAGAGACATCGGGCCGGAGAGCCACCAGGCGGTCATCGCCCCGACCGCGAAGACCGAGCCGTGCGCGAAGTTGACGATATTCGAGACGCCGAAGACGAGGGACACCCCGACCGCGATCAGCGCGTAGGTGCTGCCTCCGACGAGCCCGGCGAGAAAGATGTCCATTGATGCTCCGATGATGAGTCTGAGTGTTGTGTGGCGGCGGCCGCTCGAGGCTCGGCCGATCGCATCAACGAGCGCGAACCCCTCCCCGTTACCCGGAGGCGTTCGCGCTCGCTCGCTGCTCGGTGGAGTTACTGCTGAATGGTGAACTCACCGTTCTTGATGACGAGCGGGAACTGCTCGGCGTCGCTCACACGGCGCGTCTCGTCGAGCGAGATCTCGCCGTAGAGGATCGTCTGGAACGACTGCCCGTCATCGAGCGCATCGCGGAGACCCTGGCGGGTGAGCTCATCGGCACGATCGGCGCCCTGAACGACTGCGTACAGTGCGTCGTATGCTCGGATCGCGTAGTCACTCGGAGTCGGCTCGCCGGTGGCGGCTTCGAAGTCGGCGATGAACTGCTGCACCTCCGGATCGTCGTTCGCCGGGGTGAAGTAGCTGAGCGTCTGCACGCCCTCGGCTGCGTCACCGGCGAGCTCGATGAACTGCTGGTTGTAGATCGAGCTGATGCCGACGATCGGCGCCTCGAGCCCGACCTCGCGCGCCTGGGCGGTGATGAGCGCGCCATCGGCAGCGTACGAGATCAGCACCACCACGTCGGGGTTCGCGTTCTTCGCGGCGAGCAGCAGGGGCCGGAAGTCGGTGCTCGCGGGATCGTATGCGGTCGAGTAGACCTCCTCGAGGCCCGAGCTCTCTTCACCGTCCTGGAAGAAGCCGTAGGTCTCCTGACCCCAGTCGGTATCGTGGTAGAAGACAGCGGCCTGAGTTCCGGTCTCAGCGGCGAATGCCGCGAGGCGAGGCGCTTCGTGCTCCTGCGAAACCCAGGTTGCGAATACGAAGTCACCCGGGTCGGTCACGGCCGAGCCTGAGGCCGAGAACGCGAACTGCACGAGACCGCCGTCCTGGTAGATCTGGCTCGCCGCAGACGTCGCCGGTGTGCCGAAATCGCCGAGCACCGCGAGAATCGAGGAATCGTCGACGAACTTCTGTGCGACCTGCGGAGCCTGAGCCGGGTCGGCCTGCGTATCCTCGTAGACGAGTTCGACCTGATGCCCCTGCACACCGCCGGCTGCGTTGATCTCTGCGAGAGCGAGATCGAAGCCCTGCCGGAAGTACTCACCGTACTGAGCGGAGTTTCCGGTGTCGGGCAGCGCAATCCCGAATCGCACAGCGTCGGCCGAGCCGTCGCCCGAGCCCGCGTCGGTGCCCGAGGTGGAGCAGGCGGCGAGGCCGAGAAGCAGCGCAGCGCCAGCACCGATGCCGGCGAGTTTGCGGAGGCGTGAGGACATGGAGGATCTCCTGGAGTTCGTGACGGGTGTGAATCGGATGAAGGGCGACGTGAGACATCGCACATCAATACGTTATGAGAAACGAATACAAATCAATAAATTTGCATTCCACAATATTACAGATAATAGAGGATTCTGATTTGCCTCGATCCCTCAGTATGTGAGATACCCGTATGGTGACTTCTTCTTTGGCACTCATCGGAGCGGGCGTGCGAGGCACCGCCGCTCTGGGGCGCATCGCGGCCCGCCTCCGACACCGCGCGGAGCCCCTCGACATTCACGTCGTCGATCCGTACCCGGTCGGCTCGGGAAGCATCTGGCGCACCGAGCAGTCCCAGTTCCTCGTCATGAACACGGTGGCAGCGCAATCGACCGTCTTCGATGATGCGAGTACCGCATTCGAAGCCACACTCCCCGGGCCGAACTTCGCCGAATGGTGCGAGGGTGTCGCTGCAGGCGCATACGAGGACCCGCTCCCCTGGGTCGGCAGCCTCGCCCGCGGCACCCGGCCCTGGTCCTCGCCTTCGCGCGCGCTCTACGGTCGCTACCTGCAATGGGCGTTCCGACGATTCTCCGCCGCGCTCCCCGCATCCGTTCGCCTGCAGATCCACCGGGATCGCGCGACGACTCTCGCCCGAGCCGGTAACGGCTACGAGATCGAACTCGCATCTGGCGCAACTGTACGCGCCGACAGCGTGCTCCTCGCTCTCGGATGGCTTCCCCGAGACACGGAAGACGGAACCGATATTCGTGGGGGCAGCCCGATCGACCAGGGGCTCGACACGATCGCCGCGGGTGAGCGCATCGCGGTACGCGGCATCGGAATGGGCTTCATCGACCTGCTGAGCATCGTGACCGAGGAGCGCGGTGGAGCGTTCTCGCCATTTCTCGAGGCTCCTCGCTCCGGTGCGCTGCACTACACGCCGAGCGGAAGGGAACCGCGCGTCTACGCGGGTTCGCGCAGCGGCCTGCCGTTCCTCGCGAAGCCGGATTTCGGCACGGTGCCGCCAGCCGCGAACTTCGATGCGCTGTCGGCTGCACTCCCCTCCTTGCTCGCGCGACGCCCGCTCGATTTCGATCGTGAGGTGCTTCCGTACATCGAACACGCTGCGGCATGGGAGCACTACCGAGCCCTCGCGGAGCATCATCCCGTGGCATTCGCCGAGGATCCCGAGCGACTTCTTCGACTCTTCGAGCAGTCGGCGGATCCCGATGGCCCCCGCATCGATGCGTGGCGCCCGTTCGCCGAGCGCGCCGTGCCGGACGCTGCTCTCCGCTTCGACCCCGAGCGTGTCACGGCACCGGTCCATGGCGCCACCGCTGCCGAGCTCGATGGCGCGGTCATCGAGCGGATCGAGCGCGACGCGGCCGAAGCCGCACTCGGGCATGCAAGCGCAATCAAGCGGGGCCTGCACGTGTACCAGGCCGCTCGGGCCGCCATCGTGCCGCTCACCGACTTCGGAGGCATCACGCCGGAGACGCGACCGCAGCTGGGCAGATTCCTCACCCGGGCGAACCTCGCCGGAAGCGGGCCGCCGCTCTACCGCGTCGAACAGCTCATCGCGCTCCACCGCGCGGGGATCGTGACCTTCCTCGGCCCGCAGCTCGAGGTTCGCGCCGAAGGCTCGTACAGGCTTGCCGGAAGCATGCTCGCGTCGACCGAAGCGGTACCTATCGACCGCGTCGTCGATGCGCGCCTCGATCTTCCCGACGTCGCTCGACTGGCGGACCCGCTCCTCGACTCGCTGCTCGATGCGGGCCTCGCCCGAGTATCGACCGCACCGCACTCGCAACCGACCATCGAGATCGGCAGCTCCGACAGTGCGCTCATCGGGATCGACGGTCGGCGCACTCCGGGCCTGCACTCGGTCGGCCCCTTGCACGAGGAGCTTCGCCGGTTCACCATCATCGCGCCGATCCCCGGCGCCAATTCGACGGTGTTGCGGGAGATCGACGCGGCAGTCGCCGCGATGCTCGAACAGGTCTCTTCGACACCGGCTCCGCTGCCGCGCCGCGGCTGACCCGCTCGGGATGCCGCGGGCCCGCCCGATCGGCCTAGGCGCTGCCGCGCCACGCGCCGTGAGGGTCTTCGGGTGCCCACTGTCGCGGGCTCGTCGGCCAGATCGCCAGGGCGACCGGCACCGGCTGGAAGAAGAGACGAACGAGCCGCTTGCGGTCGGTGTCAAGCCCGAAGCCGTCGCGCTTGTGCACGAACCGTGCAGTATTGCCGGGGAGCACGGCGATGAAGAACGCGCCGACGAGTCGAGCTCTCCTGCCCTGCGACGCGGCTACTTCGTGTCTGGTTCGGAGAGTATCCGCCGGGCCTCGAAAACGTTGGAATCACTAGTGACGAGGTCGTAGCGGGTCGCGACGAACTGCATCACCGAGGAAAAGTCGCGGCGGTTGCGGTTCATCGCGTACGAGAGCACGCCGAAGAGCATGCCGAAACCCGCGCCGATCGCGATCGCCGCGATGAAGACGCCGAAGATCGCAGTGTTCTCGGGCTGGAAGATGAACAGCAGCAGCCCGAGGAAGAGTCCGAGGTAGGCGCCCGAAAGCGCACCCATGAGCGCGACACGGCCGTAGGTGAGCTTGCCGGTGACCCGCTCGACGCTGCGCATGTCGTTGCCCACGATCGAGATCTGGCTGACGGGGAAGTTCGCGCGCGCAAGCCGATCCACCGCGTGCATCGCATCTGCGTAGTGATCGTAGGTCGACACGATCTCGCCCTTCGGAAGCTCGGGCATCTGCGGCAGGCGGCGCATGGCGCCGGGGCTCGAATTGCTCATGCGGCCATCCTCCCATGAACTCCGGCGCGCGGGCCCGGAGTCTGCTTTGGCTTCGCTGGGAGATACCCGGCGCGCGGGCTGAGCCAAACGGCTCGGCCCGACTACGCTGGTACCCGTGAGCAGTTCGAGGATTTTCGTGCGCCGGCTCGCGGGCCGGGCGGTATTCGACCCCGCCGGCGATCGCATCGGCAAGGTGCGCGACGTACTGGTCGTGTACCGGGCAGCCGCGGCGCCCCGGGTGGTGGGCATGATCGTCGAGATTCCTGGCAAGCGCCGAGTGTTCGTGCCGATCGGCCGCATCACATCGATCGGCGAGGGTCAGATCATCGCGACCGGGCTCATCAATCTTCGCCGCTTCGAGCAACGCGGCGGGGAGACCCGCATGATCGCCGAGATGATCGGACGCGAAGTGCGCGTGGCCGACGTTACGGGCACCGCCACGATCGAGGATGCGGCGATCGACCGCACCCGCTCGGGCGAGTGGATCGTGTCGGAAGTGTTCGTGCGCCTGCCCAAGCCCGCAGCTCCCTTCGCTCGGGGCGAGTCGCGCATCGTGCGCTGGGCCGACGTGCAGCTGCCCAGCCGCCAGGCCGCGGCGCACTCCGCCGAATCCCTCATCCAGACCATGGTCGACCTGAAACCGGCCGACCTCGCCGAGGCGCTGCTCGAGCTGCCGCAGACCCGCATGCTCGAGGTGGTCGGCGAGTTGCCCGACGACCGCGTCGCCGACGCACTCGAAGAGATGACCGAGACCGACCAGATCGCGATTCTCGCTCAGGTGCCGAGCCACCGCGCCGCTGATGTGCTCGACGAGATGGAGGCCGATGACGCGGCCGACCTGATCGCGGCTCTCCCGGCCGCTCGCGGCGAGGAGCTTCTCGAACTCATGGAGCCCGAGGAGGCGGAGGATGTGCGGCGACTGCTCGAGTACGACGCCGACACCGCGGGCGGCCTCATGAGCCCCTCCCCGATCGTGCTGTCTGCGGAGTCGAGCATCGCCGAGGGGCTCGCCATGATCCGTCGCGCCGAGATTCCGGCCGCGATGGCCTCGGCCGTCTACGTCACCCACCCGCCGTTCGAGACGCCGACGGGCGAGTACCTGGGCATGGCCCACTTCCAGCGCATGTTGCGCTTCCCACCGCACGAGCGCCTCTCGGCGCTGCTCGATTCCGAGATCGACGCAATCCCCGTGCAGGCGAGCGCAGCCGAGGTGGCGCGCCGACTGGCGAGCTATGATCTCGTCGCCCTCCCCGTGGTCGACGACCAGAACCGTCTCATCGGCGTCGTGACGGTCGACGACGTACTCGATCATCTGCTGCCCGACGACTGGCGCCATGCCGACGACGAGACGCACGGCGAGCACGCAGCGCGCGAACGAGGTGCGCGATGAGCGCGGCGAAGCGCGGGCCCGAAGTGCCCGGGAACCAGCCGGGCCGCTCTCGGTTCGGCGGATTCCGGGGCGCGCTCGGCAGCGGCGACGGCGGCGGCAACGAACGTTTCGGCCGCTGGACGGAGGGCATCGCCCGCGGGATGGGCACGCCGTGGTTCCTCGTCATCCTCACCCTCTTCTGCCTCGCCTGGCTGGTGTGGAACACGACGATGCCCGAAGTATGGCGCTTCGACTCGGCGGCGCTCGGATTCACGGCGCTCACGCTGATCCTCTCGCTGCAGGCCTCATACGCCGCGCCCATGATCCTGCTCGCGCAGAACCGGCAGGACGACCGGGACCGTGTGCAGATCGAGCAGGATCGGCAACGCGCCGAGCGCAATCTGGCCGACACCGAGTTCCTCGCCCGCGAGGTCGTGGCGCTGCGCCTCGCCATCGGTGAGTTGCCCGACCGCGACGACCTGCGTAATGAGCTGCGCAACGAACTGCGCCAGGAGCTGCGCGCGCTCCTCGCGGAGTTGCAGGACGAGCGGCGCACTGCGGAGGCTCCCGAAGCCGCCTCCGGAACGGCTTCGGAGCCCGAGGCGCACGCGCGCCACTCGCTCGATGATTCCGACGCAAATCCCGACGGCCCTGATGCCAGCCGCTGATCGGGGCCAGGGCTCCCCCGCCGAGCAGGCGGTCTGGACGGCCCTCGGCTCGGTGCGCGACCCCGAGATTCTGCGCCCGATCACCGAGCTCGGCATGGTGCGCGCGGTCGAGGTCGATGAGACGGGCCGCGCGCGCGTCGAGCTGCTGCTCACGATCGCCGGTTGCCCGGCGGCACGCCGCATCGAGGCCGACACGCGCACCGCCGCGAGCAGCGCGGCGGGAGTCTCCGAGGCGCATGTCGAGGTCGGCGTGATGAGCCCGGCCGAGCGCGCAGCGTTCATCGAGCGGGTGCGTGGCGGGCGAACGCAGCGGGCGTCGCAGTTCGGCCCCGACTCGCTGACGCGGGTGATCGCGGTCACGAGCGGCAAGGGCGGCGTCGGCAAGTCGTCGGTCACGGTCTCGCTCGCGGTGGCGCTCGCCGCGCAGGGCCTCGCGGTCGGCCTCGTCGATGCCGATGTCTTCGGCTTCTCCGTCCCCGCCCTCATGGGTCTCAGCCGCGACGGACGCGTCGAGCAGCCCACTCGGGTCGACGACCTCATCCTGCCGCCCGTGGCTCACGGCGTGAAGGTGATCTCGATCGGCATGTTCCTCGGCGACGCCGACCCGCGCAGCACTGCGGTGTCCTGGCGCGGCCCCATGCTGCACCGCACGATCGAGCAGTTCCTGCGCGACGTGTGGTTCGGCGACCTCGATGTGCTGCTGCTCGACCTGCCCCCGGGCACCGGCGACGTCGCGATCAGCGTGGGCCAGCTGCTGCCCCAGGCCGAGGTAGTGGTGGTCACGACGCCGCAGGAGGCCGCCGCCGACGTCGCGGTGCGCAGCGCGCTCGTGGCGCGGCAGACCGGGCAGCGCGTCGTCGGCGTCATCGAGAACATGGCGGGGCTCGTGCAGCCCGACGGCAGCGTGCTCGAGCTGTTCGGCTCGGGTGGCGGGCAATCGGTCGCGGATCGCCTGAGCGACGACGAGCACGGCCCCGTCGGGCTGCTCGGCAGCGTACCGCTGAGCGCCGAGTTCCGGGCTTCGGGCGATGCCGGCGATCCCGCGGTACTCGCGCTGCCGGAGGACCCGGCGGCGCGCGAGCTCACGCGCATCGCTGCGGTCATCGCAGCTCAGGGCCGCGGCCTCGCGGGCAAGCCGCTCGGGGTCACGCCGCGCTGATCCGCTCCGCTACTCCCCGAGCTGTGTGACGGTATCGCAGATGAGCGGCGCGGGTCGGCCGAACAGGTAACCCTGGAAGGAGTCGACGCCGAGCTCTCGCAGGGCGGTGAACTGCGCCTCCGTCTCCACGCCCTCGGCGACGACGTGCAGCTTCATCTCATGGGCCAGCTCGACGATGGCTCGCACGACGGCCGGCCCGCTGCCGGGCTCGGTCACCGGCACGATGAAGGAGCGGTCGATCTTCAGCTGGTTGACCGGCAGCTCGACGAGATAGTTCAGCGATGAGTAGCCCGTGCCGAAGTCGTCGAGCGCGACGTGCACGCTGGCTCGGCGAATCTCGTCCAGCACCTTGATGGAGCGATCGATGTCGTCGTGCATGAGGCTCTCGGTGACCTCGAGTTTCAGCCGATCCGCGGGTGCGCCGTGCCGCCGCAGCGTCTCGTTCACCGACTCGGCGAACACCCCGGGCACCAGCTGTCGTTCGCTCACGTTCACCGCCAGGGTGAGGTGTCGTTTCCCCTCGGTTCGCGACCACTCGCTCAGCACTCGACAGGCTTCGTCGAGCACCCAGCGGCCGAGATCCACGATGAGCCCCGACTGCTCGGCCAGCGGAATGAAGTCGGCCGGCGACACGAGCCCCCGCTCGGGGTGCTCCCAGCGGATGAGCCCCTCGTAGCCCTCTATCTGCCCCTCGGCTCCCACGATCGGCTGCAGGAACAGTCGCAGTTCGTCGTGCGCGATGGCGTGCCTCAGATCGAGCACCATCTTGACGCGCGCCTGCGTCTCCGCCGACATGTACGGCTCGTAGGCGCACGGCCGTTGGAAGCCTCGCAGCGACTCGACACGCCTGCGAGCGATCTCGGCCTGCGTGAATATTTCAGCGCCGGAGGCGGCCTCGCCACCCCCGTACATCGCGAACCCGACCCGCACCTCGGGTTCGATCGAAAAGCCGAGGTCGAGCTTGATGGTCGTGCCGACCTCCTCGATCAGCTGCTCCGCGCGCTCCATCGCCATCGCCGCGGCCTGGGCCGGATCGCGGCTCAGATGCCGATAGATGAGGGCGAACACCGACGAGTCGATGCGAGCGACCTTGTTGGGCACGGGGTCGAGGCTCTGCAGGCGCTGGGCGGTGTGCAGCAGCAGACGGTCGCCCTCGGCGAAACCGAACGCGTCATTCAACGCACTCAGATCTTCAAGCCCGACGGTGATGAACGCGCAGTACTCGGGCCAGGCCTCAGCGGCGCATCGTTCCAACAGCTCGATCATCGCCGTACGGTTCGCGAGGCCGGTGAGCGGATCATCGTAGGCGAGTTCCCGCAGGCGCCGGGTGGCCGCGTGCAGATCCGTCGTATCGGTGCGCAGCGACGCATAGCGCTCGGGCTTGCCGCGCTCGTCGAGCAGAGGCACGATGGTGGTGGCGACCCAGTAATCGCTGCCGTCCTTTGCCCGGTTGCGAAGCTCGCCCTGCCAGATATCACCGCGACCGATCGTGGCCCAGAGGTCTTTCCAGAACTCACGAGAATGGTGCCCCGAGTTCACGATGCTCTGAGGCGCGCCGATCAGTTCCTCGCGCGTGTACTTCGACAGCCGTACGAACTGCTCGTTCGCCTCGAGAATGATGCCCCGACGATCGGTGATCGCCACGATCGAGTGGGCGTCGACCGCGATGCGCAGTTCGCGCAGCACGCGGCGAAGCCGCTCGTTCTCCTCGACCAGCGTTGCAAGGGATTCGCCGGAAGTCCCACGCTCGTACTCGCCGAAGCCTACCTGTTGGGGCTCCTCCGAACCTGCTCGACCTGGCTCATCGACGGAACCCCTCACGTCGCTTCCTCGTCGAAGTTCAGCACTCCCCCGACGCCATCCATCCCACCAACGGTTGCGTCGCCCGTGCGCTCGCGCCCCTCGCCCTCGGCAGAGGCATCGGCACTCGCACCGGCGCCCGCCGCAACCGCGGCGATGCCGGCAGCACCGGCCAGCCCGGCTGCGGCGCCGCCGCCCTGCGAACGCTCGCGGCGCTCCTGGCTCAGCTGCGCGGCACGGGTCTTGCGCGCTTCGGTTTGAGCCTCCGCACGCGCCTCCTTCTCATCCTCAAGCAGCGCATCACGGATGATGCGGCGAGGATCGTACTGGCGCGGATCGAGCTGCTTCCAGTCGACGTCGTCGAACTCGGGCCCCATCTCCTCGCGCAGGCGGCCCTTCGCACCGTCGGCCATGCGCTTCACGCTGCGCACCAGCTCGCCGAGCTTCTTGGCGTACATTGGCAGGCGCTCCGGACCCAACACGAACATGGCGATCACCAGGATCACCAGGATCTTGTCGATCGTCAGCCCCATGCTTGCAATCGTAGTGCCCCTGAGCGGTCGGCGTTGACGCATGCCCGGGAAATACCCCGTTCCGGGCGAGTGCCACCGGTACGCTTAGAGGATCACGCGACACCACGCAACACCCAACAGCAGGAATCCGGAGGAACGGTGAGCCGTCTCGAACGCAACTGGCAGTATGTCGAGCAATACCCGAACGAGACCGACGCCCAAGTACGCGCCCGTCGGCTGTCGCTCGAGCTCGGTATCGAGCCCGTGAGCCGCGCGGTCGCGGCCCAGCTCTCGGGCCTGGTCGCCGCGACCCGCTCGCGCGCCATCTGCGAGATCGGCACGGGCGTCGGCCTGAGCGGCCTCTCGCTGCTGCGATACGCCACCGACGCGACGCTTACCTCGATCGAGATCGAGCCGGAGCACCTGCGCCAGGCCCGCACGGTGTTCGGCGAGGCCGGCGTGCCCGCCGCGCACCTGCGCCTCATCGAGGGCGACGCCCTGCAGGTGCTGCCTCGTCTGAACCTCGGCGCCTACGACCTCGTGCTGATCGATGCCGATCCCGCTCACCTGCTCGATTTCTTCGAGTCGGCACTGCAGATCGTGCGCCCCGGAGGCACGGTCATCTTGCCGAACGCCTTCGAACACGGCCGCGTCACCGACCCGGCGGCGCGCGACGCGGCGACGCAGAACATGCGTGACCTGCTCGCGACCGTGGCGGATTCCCCGGCGATCGCTCCGGTGCTCTCCCCCGCGGGCGACGGGCTGCTCATGCTCACGCGTCTCGAGGCCTGAAGCACCGCGCCGAGCACCGTGCACCGTGCACCGTGCACGGAAAAGTGAACCCCCGCACGCGGCGGGGGTTCACACTGAGGTTGTAGCTGTGCTCTCAGCAGTCATAGCAGCTCCGACGGCGTCAGCCGTCACAACAGCTCCGACGGCGTCAGCCGTCACAACAGCTCCGACGGCGTCAGCCGTCTACGACGGCAGAGAGCACGTCGCGCAGTTCCTTCGCTTCAGCGTCGTTGACCGAAACGACGAGTCGTCCCCCGCCCTCGAGCGGCACCCGAACTACGATCACACGGCTTTCACGTACCGCTTCCATCGGGCCATCGCCAGTCCTCGGTTTCATTGCCGCCATTGCATCTCCTTGCTCGTGCGTCTTCGACACCATTCTATCGGTTGCGGCATTTGCTGTGGGAACTCTGAAGGCCAGTCTTACTTCATAATTCAGCTGTCAGCCATTCGCGCAATGCCTGCTCCGTGCGCTCGATCTGCACGATCGGCACCCGTTCATCGTCGGCGTGGGCCAGCAGCGGGTCGCCCGGCCCGAAGTTCACGGCGGGCATGCCGAGCGCTGAGAAGCGCGATACGTCGGTCCAGCCGACCTTCGCGCGCGGTTCGCCGCCGACCGAACGCACCAGGCTCTGCGCCAGCGGGTCGGTGAGGCCGGGTCGCGCCCCCGGCGCGAGATCCACTATCTCGAACTCATCGGCGTCGGCGAAGAAGCCCCGCACGAAGGTGACGGCCTCCTGCTCTGATCTGCTCGGAGCGAAGCGGTAGTTCACCTCGATCTCGCAGCGGTCGGGAATCACGTTGCCGGCGACCCCGCCCCTGATGCTCACCGCGCTCAGGCCTTCACGGTAGTCGAGCCCGTCGACGTGCACGGTTTCGGCCTCGTACGCGGCGAGGCGGCTGAGCGCCTCGGATGCGCGGTGGATCGCGTTCACGCCCATCCAGCTGCGCGCCGAATGCGCTCGCTTTCCGTGCAGGGTGACACGAGCGCGCAGCGTGCCGTTGCAGCCGCCCTCGATGGTGCCGTTCGACGGCTCGCCGAGGATGGCGAAGTCGCCTGCGAAGAGATCGGGCGCCGCCCGCAGCGCGCGGCCCAGGCCGTTGAGATCACTGCTGACCTCTTCGTGGTCGTACCAGACCCAGGTGAGGTCGACAGCGGGCGCGGTGAGTTCGAGGGCGAGCACGAGTTGCACAGCGACGCCGGCCTTCATGTCGACGGTGCCGCGGCCCCAGATCACGGGTTCGCCCGTCTCGGCATCGAGTTCATCGCGCACCGGCACGTTGCCGTTGATCGGCACGGTATCGAGATGCCCCGCGATCACCACCCGCCGCGCGCGCCCGAGTTCGGTGCGCGCGATCAGGGTGTCTCCGTCGCGGGTGACCGTGAGGTGCGGGGCGCCTGCGAGCAGCGTCTCGATCGCATCGGCGATCGCCGCCTCGTCGCCCGAGACGGAGGCGATGTTGCACAGTTGCCGGGTCAGTTCGACCGAACCGGCAGCCGGGTCGAGGAGGGGAATGCGTTGATGCGTCGAGTCGCTCATTCCACCCAGAATAGGGCACGTTGGGCGCGGCCGTGCCGGCTCCGGTAGCCTGGAACGCATGACTGAAACGCGCTTCGCCTGGGCCCAGGGGCTCGCCACCATTGCATCCGACGGTACGACGCTCGACGCGTGGTTCCCCGCCCCGGCATTGGGCGCGCGACCCGCCGACCGCGACCCGTTGATCGCCCCGGCCGAGCTCGAGGAGCTGGCCGGGGAGGATGCCGCCCGCGGCGTGGAGCTGGTCTTCGTGACCGCCGAGATCGACCTCGACGCACCCCCCGCCGACACCGTCGACGCCTACCTCCGCCTGCACCTGCTCTCGCACTGCCTCGTGCAACCGAACACCATCAACCTCGACGGCATCTTCGGAGCGCTGCCGAATGTCGCCTGGACGACTGCAGGCCCCATGCTCCCCGCTGAATACGCGCGCCGCCTGCCCACGCTCAAGCGCGCGGGCATCACCGCTGCAGGCCTCGACAAGTTCCCCCGCCTCACCGACTACGTCGTGCCCGAGGGCGTGCGCATCGCCGACACCGCGCGCGTGCGCCTCGGCGCCCACCTTGCGCCCGGCACCACGGTGATGCACGAGGGCTTCGTGAACTTCAACGCGGGTACGCTCGGCGCCTCGATGGTCGAGGGGCGCATCTCGCAGGGCGTCGTCGTGGGCGACGGCTCCGACATCGGCGGTGGCGCCTCCATCATGGGCACCCTCTCGGGCGGCGGCACCGAACGCGTGAGCATCGGTGAACGCGCGCTGCTCGGCGCGAACTCGGGCATCGGCATCTCCATCGGCGATGACACGGTCGTCGAAGCCGGCCTCTACGTGACCGCGGGCACCAAGGTGCATCTGCCCCGCGGCACGGAGGAATCGAACGGCGAGCCGGTGTCGGTGAAAGCGGTCGAGCTCTCGGGCCTCGCGAACCTGCTCTTCCGTCGCAACTCGGTCACAGGCACGGTCGAGGCGCTGCCCCGCACCGGCCATGGCATCGTGCTGAACGCCGCGCTGCACGCGTAGCGCGCACGATCCCGGCGCAAGTTGCCAGTAGTCGCCCTAGGCCCTCGATTTCTGGGGCGACTACTGACGACTTGCGGGAGCGACAGGTACTCGCGTCTCGCGCGCATGAGAAAGGCCCGGTCCGAGGTGAACTGACCTCCGGTACCGGGCCTTTCGTCTACGTCTGCGACTAGCGGTTCAGATCGCGCTCGGTGTTGCCGATGTAGAGCTGCTGCGGGCGACCGATCTTCGTCTGCACGTCCTCGTGAGCCTCGCGCCACTGCGCGATCCACCCGGGGAGGCGGCCGATGGCGAAGAGCACGGTGAACATGCGGGTCGGGAAGCCCATGGCCTTGTAGATGACGCCGGTGTAGAAGTCGACGTTCGGGTAGAGCTTGCGCTCCTTGAAGTAGTCGTCCTCGAGGGCGATCTGCTCGAGCTCCTGCGCGAGGGCGAGCAGCGGGTCGTTGACGCCGAGCTCTGCGAGCACGCTGCCGGCGCTCTCCTTGACGATGCGGGCGCGAGGGTCGTAGTTCTTGTAGACGCGGTGCCCGAAGCCCATGAGCTTCACGCCCGCTTCCTTGTTCTTGACGCGCTCGACGAACGACTGCACGCCCTGGCCCGAGTCGCGAATCTGCGCGAGCATCTCGAGCACGGCCTCATTGGCACCGCCGTGCAGCGGCCCCGAGAGGGCGTTGATACCGGCCGAAATCGACGAGAACATGTTGGCGCCGGTCGAGCCGACGAGGCGAACGGTCGAGGTCGATGCGTTCTGCTCGTGGTCGGCGTGCAGAATGAGCAGCTTGTCGAGCGCGTCGACGAGCACCGGATTCATCGCGTAGTCTTCGGCGCGGTTGCCGAAGTTCAGCCGCAGGAAGTTCTCGACGAAGCTCAGGTTGTTGTCGGGGTACAGGAACGCCTGACCGATCGACTTCTTGTGCGCATAGGCGGCGAGGACGGGCAGCTTTGCGAGCAGCCGAATCGTGTTGACGTGCACGAACTCCGAGACAGAGGTGTCGAGCGAGCTCTCGTAGTAGGTCGACATGGTCTGCAGACCGCCCGAGAGCACTGCCATGGGGTGCGCGGTATGCGGCACGCCCTCGAAGTAGTAGCGCATGTCTTCGTGCAGCAGGGTGTGGCGGCGAATCTCGTCGTCGAACGCGGCAAGCTGCTCCGAGGTCGGCAGCTCCCCGTAGATCAGCAGGTATGCGACCTCGAGAAACGTGGATCCCTTCGCGAGCTGCTCGATCGGGTAGCCGCGGTAGCGCAGAATGCCCTGGTCGCCATCGATGTAGGTGATCGAAGACTTCGTCGACGCCGTGTTCACGAACCCGTAGTCGAGCGCGGTGAGCCCGGTCTGCTTCGTCAGGGTGCTGATGTCGATCGCCGAGTTGCCATCGGCGGCCCTGAGCACGGGAAACTCGGCCTCCCGGTCGTTAACGGTGAGTCTGGCAGTGCCAAGTTGCTGGCTCTGAGTCGCTTCGGTCACGTCGTCTCCTCGTGAGGTCTCTGTGGGTGCGGCGCACCTGATGCGAAGCGCAGCACGCTTCAAGCTTAGCCGTTCGTGGGCGCGGCTGTGCCCGTCTACGGCGCCCCGCGGCCCTCAGAATATCTCGATATCGAAACAAATTACGACGCGATGTGATGTATTCGACAAGTGATTTGTGGGTTCTGTGATGCGTGTTCCCCAGTGGATCGCCGACGCGCCTGCGCGCCACACCCGGGCGGCCGTCGGCCTACTCGCCGAAGGAGTGCGCGGGTCTAGCCCGCGCTGCGCACGCCGATACGCCGCGCGGCCTCGGCGATGTCGGCGTCGCTCGCCGTGAGCGCGAGGCGTACGTGGTTCGGCGAGTGCTCGCCGTAGAAGTGGCCCGGGCCGACCACGATGCCGAGGTCGGCGAAGTCGCTCACGCTCTGCCATGCGTCGACATCGCGCGTGGCCCAGAGGTAGAGCCCGGCCTCGCTGCCCTCGATGCGGTAGCCGGCCGCTTCGAGCGCGGGCAGCAGGACTACGCGGCGCGAGCGGTAGAGCTCCCGCTGAGCGTCGACATGGGCCTCGTCTTCCAGCGCCGCGACCATCGCGGCCTGCACGGGCGCCGGGAGCATGAGGCCCGCGTGCTTGCGCACCGTTAGCAGCCGCGACACGATCTCGGGATCGCCCGCGAGGAACGCGGCACGGTAACCGGCGAGGTTCGACTGTTTGCTCAACGAGTAGATGGCGAGTACGCCCGCGTGGTCGTCTCCGACGACGCGAGGGTCGAGGAGTGACGGTATGCGTTCGCCGAGCCAGGGCTCCTCCCAGCCGAATTCGGCGTAGCACTCGTCGCCGACGATCGTCGCGCCGATCTCGCGCGCTCGGGCAACGGCATCTCGGAGCTGATCGACGCCGAGCACCCGCCCATCGGGGTTGCCCGGGGAATTCAGCCAGACGAGCCGTGTGTGCTCGGGCCACTCTGCCGGGTCGTCCGCCGGCACCGTGTCGGCGCCGACGAGCGCCGCGCCCATCGCGTAGGAGGGGTAGGCGACGCGCGGAAACGCGACCGCCTCGCCCTGCCCGACTCCCAGCAGGAACGGCAGCAGCGCCACGACCTCCTTCGAGCCGACGGTCGGCAGCACCGCGTCGGGGGCGACGGCGACACCGCGCCTGCGCAGATACCAGTCGGCGATCGCCTCGCGCAGGCGAGGTGTGCCGGCAGTCGCCGGATAACCGTGCGCCTCAGTCGCAGCCGCGAGGGCCGCACGCACGGGGGCGGGCGTCGGATCCACTGGAGAACCGACGGAGAGATTCAGTGCGCCGCCCGGATGCAGCGCCGCACGCTGCGCGTACGGCGCCATCGCGTCCCACGGGTAGTCGGGCAGCGGCCCGCGCACGCTACTCCCCCTGCGGCGGGAGCGCCGCGACGATGGGGTGGTCGAAATCGTAGACGCCGACCTTGGCCGCGCCGCCCGGAGACCCGATCTCGTCGAAGAACTCGACGTTCGCCTTGTAGTAGTCGGCCCACTCGTTCGGCAGGTCGTCTTCGTAGTAGATGGCCTCTACCGGGCAGACCGGCTCGCAGGCACCGCAGTCGACGCACTCGTCGGGGTGGATGTAGAGCGAGCGCTCGCCCTCGTAGATGCAGTCGACCGGGCACTCGTCAACGCACGCGCGGTCTTTCACGTCGACGCACGGGAGGGCGATGACATAGGTCACGTTGCTTGCCTTTCGCTCGGCCGATGGGGGTTCGATCGCTCGGCGCGATCCACGAGACCAGCCTACTCCTGCCCGCGGAGGGAAAGCTCACCCCGCCCCGGCGAAGCCCGCTATGGCGCGACGTAGATCGTGCCGGTGACGGTGCCGGTCGTCGTCTCGCCCGAGGAATCCATCTCGAGGTTCGTCGAGGTGAAGAGGCGACCGCCGGCCTGCAGCTGGCGCACGAACTCGGCGACCTGATCCGCTACACCCGTCACGGTGATGGTGAGCGGGATCTGGATGAGGCTGGTCGTCGGCGTCGTGGTGCCGGTCGATCCCGGCTCTGCGGTGGCGGTCGCGGTCTCATCCGCGCCTGTGCCGTCGCCCGAGGCGATCTCCTCGGCCGTAGCGCCAGCGGCGGCCTCCGGCAGGATGCTCGCCTGCACCGTGATCTGGCTCGCGACCGCGCCGGTCTCGAACTGGATTCGCTGCAGCTCGCGCAGGAACTCGGCCCATTCGGGGTCGGTCGGAATCGCGAGTTCGAGCTCGGCGAGCTGCCGCGCGAGCTCCGCCGACTCGCGGTCTGCTTGCTCGAGGCGCTCGAGCTGCAACCGCTGCGTCTCGACGATGAAGTCGATGTTCTCCGCCTCGGCGCGTGTCTGCGACGCAGCGGTGAGCTGCGGGAGGAACCCCGCGGCGACGCCGTAGAGCACGACGAGCACGCAGAGGATACCGGTGACCAGCACCCACAGTCGGGTCTTGGTGCTCATTCGGAGGCCTCCTCGTCGAATCGCCCGGCGCGAACGGTCTCGTCGAAGGTGATGCGCACCTGAGTCTCGGTAGTAGCGCCCTCGCCCGAGTCGTCGACGCGGCTCTCCACGACGCTGCCGCAGAGGAAGCCTCCGATGCCGCGAGCACGCTCGATGAACTGCGCGGCCTGCTCGAGGCCGTCACCGGCGGTGGTCGATACGGTGACGGTCGTGGTGACACCCGTGGCGACGCAGTCCGCGGGCTCCGCGACATCGGAGGCGTCCGCGTCGCTCCCGGGAAGCGTCGCGACGTACCGCACGATGCCGACGCCCTCGGGCAGCGCCGCGACGAGCTGGTCTCGCAGCTCGATGAAGAGCACCTCGCCGTCGGTGACGATCTGACGATCAGACTCGCGCGAGCCGACGGCCTGCAGCATGAGCTGGGTCTCCTCGTACTCTCCGATCTGGGCGCTCAACTCCTGCTGCTGCGCCTGCGCACGGTCGAGTTCCTGCTGAGCGAGGAAGCCGGGGATCATGCCGGCCGCCCAGATCAGACCCGCGACCGCGGCGCTCGCGATGAGCGCGAGCAGCAGCTTCGGCAGGGTCTTCTCGTGGGTGACCTCCGCACGCTGTACTGCGGGCAGCAGGTCGACGCGGGGCGACGCCCCGTACGTGATCTTGATTCGCTGTGCCATGGCTTATTTGCTTCCGAGTGCGAGGCCGAGTGCGATTGCGATTTCGGGTTCCAGCTGCGAGAGGATCGCAGCGTCGGCATCACCCGCGACGGCTACCTCGGCGAGGGCGTTCGCGACGGTTGCGGGCAATCCGACGAGTTCGCCGAGCGCGGAGACGAGGCCGGGCACCCGGGTCTCGCGGCCGACGACGACGATATCGGTGATCGACGCGCCTGCGAAGTTGGTCTGGTAGTAGGAGTTCGTGTTGCGCACTGAGCCCGCGATGTTGCGGAGGTTCTGCAGGATCGCCTCGGACGCGGCGGCGTGCTCGACCTCGTCGCCGTGGGCGACGCCGATTCGCATCTTCAAGGCTTCGGCGTCTTCGGCCGAGAGGCCGGTTGCCTCCTCGATCGCCTCGGTGATGGTATCGGAGCCCGCGGGGATGATGCGCACGAACTGCGGCACCCCGTCGGAGACGACGACGATGAAGGTGGATCGGTCGCCGAGGAACAGCACGGTGCGGTGCCCGGCGAGCTGGTCGGAGCCGCCGAGTGCGCGCACGAGCGCGAAGGGCGAGAGGTCGACCCCGGAGACCTTGATGCCGGCGTCCTCGAGTGCGGCGACGTTCATCTCGACGCTCTCCTTGATGGCGGCGACGAGCAGCCCGCGCATCTGCGGCGGGGCGCTGCCCTCGACCTCGGCGATCGGATAGAAATCGAGGATGGTCTCGCCGACGGGCACCGGCAGCAGGTCGGCCACCTGATAGGGCAGGGCTTGGCGCAACTGCGGTAGAGGCATCACGGTGGCGGTGTGGTCGCGCACGAGCACGCGCTGGTTGCCGACGCCGATGACGGTGCGCTTGCTCTTGAAATCGCCCTCTTTCCAGAGCTGTTTGAGCGCCTGCGAGACGGCGACGATGTCGATGACCTCGGAGTCTCGGGCAGCGCCGTCGGGCAGGTCGACCGAATGCACGCGCGAGATCTTCGGCTTGCTGGTCGTCGACCCGAGCACTTCGACTCCGAGCACCCGACGGTTCGTGATGTCGAGACCGACGATACGATTCGGCATTCCGCCCCTTCCACGACCGATTGCGGGCAGAAGCGAATAGTCCTCCCCTCGTTCAGCCTATCGCCCCGAGGGCGGGTGGATATGCGGTGCATAGGAAGTACTGATCAGTAGAACAGGGGTGAATTACACGGGCGGACTGCAGAAGAGCCTCGAGGAACTTACTCTGCTGCTCAACCGATCCCGGCAAAACGGAGATAGGCGCGCATGATCGGCTCGCCGAACATGACGCCGATCCACCCGCCCGCAAGCATGCTGGGGCCGAACGGGATCGCGTGCTTCATGCCGACCCGGCGCACAGCCATCACGGCGAGGCCGACGAACGCGCCGACCGCGAAGCCCGCGAACGCCCCCACGACGACCGCTCCCCAGCCGAGGAAGCCGGTCGCGGCGCCGATGACGGGGGCGAGCTTCACATCGCCACCGCCCATGCCTGCCGGGTAGACGAGCACGATGAGGAAGTAAAAGGCGAACATCGCCGCGGCGCCCCCCACGACGGCGATGAGTTGCGCCCAGTCGCCGCGCAGCGCCGCGGCGGTTCCGAGCAGCACGAGTACCACACCGAGCGTGGGCAGCACGATCGCGTCGGGGAGGCGCTTGAGGTCGAGATCGATCATGGTGAGCGAGATGCTCGCGGCGCCGAACCAGAGGAAGGCTGCGAGCCCGAGCCACCAGGCGGCGGTGCCTGCAACCCCAGCAGCGCTGCCCGCGCCGGCCGCGGCGTCGAACCCCGGGTAGGCGAATACGCTCGCGTACCACCACGCGACGAGCGCGTAGGCGGCTGCGGTGCCGAGCTCGATGAGCGGGTAGCGCACGCTGATGGGCGCCCGGCAGTTCGCGCACCGACCGCGGAGCGCGATCCACGAGATGACGGGTACGTTCTGCCAGGGGCGGATCGGCTGATCGCAGTTGGGGCAGTGGCTGTCGGGCAGCAGGGATTCTCCGCGGGGCACCCGCCAGATGACGACGTTGAGGAACGAACCGATGAGCAGGCCGAAGACCCCCGCGGCGGCGGCGAACCACGGCAGCAGCTCTGCGGGCATGGCGTCTCCCCCGTGTCTTTCTGCGGCGTGTTCCAGCGGCGTGTTTCTACAGCGTGTTTCTGCGGCTTGTTTCTGCAGCGTGTTTCTGCGGTCGCGATCACCGGCAAGCCTATTGCAACGCGCGCATAGCGAAAGATGGTGAGGAAGCCTTCGATCGGAGCTGCTTTCAAACTGAACTGCCTTCAAACTGAACTGCATTCGATCAGAACGGCGGGGTCTCACTGTCCGCGAGATTCCGGTCTCGAACGGGGAACACGTCGGAGGGCTCGTCGGGTACTTGCAGGAACATCACCCGGCTTTGCGGTTTGTCTCGGTACTTCCTACCGGAGGGAGATTCCCAGTCGAGAATTCCACCGGGCTCTTGTTTCACCTTCCATTTGGTGTGGTGTTTGACCATGTGATGCCCGCGGCATGTCGTCGCCAGGTTCGTCGCCGATGTCTCACCGCCATACTGTGCGTCGATGGTGTGGTCGAGGTCGCATCTGGAAACCGGCGCTCGGCATCCCGGGAATCTGCAGTGCAGATCGCGGGCTGCGAGGTGCCTTCGAATTGCCTCGGATGGTCGATATCGATCAACCCGCAGCACCTCTCCGGTGTCGAAGTCGGTGTGCACGCGGTCCCAACCCGGGGCGCGCCCGGCG
Organism: Leucobacter soli; assembly: GCA_040392345.1. Classification (GTDB taxonomy): domain Bacteria; phylum Actinomycetota; class Actinomycetes; order Actinomycetales; family Microbacteriaceae; genus Leucobacter; species Leucobacter soli_B. The sequence goes on from JBEBWI010000013.1 coordinate 27,887, forward strand.
AGCACCCGCGCCGTGGCGGTATCGACGGGCCCGTATCCGGGAAGGAACGGAGGGATCCCCTGATCGAAGTACTTCGCACTGCCCCAGTCGTCTTCGCCGAGACGGTGGATCCCGTTGGTATCGCCGGTCCCGACATCACCCGAGGTATCGGCCGAGGTCTCGCCTGGGGCGTCACCCGCGCCGTTGCCTGCGACGCTCTCCGCTGCGAGCTTGCGGCTGGGCACTACGACCTGCACCTGCGCTCGAATCGCCCCGATACCGAGCCCCACAAGCTCCCCCTCACCAGGAACGCTCGTCAGAAGCAGATCGATCAGCGCGTCGGCGCGATACTCGTCCATGCACCGCGAGATGTCTCGCGCAGCACCGGCACCAGCACCAAAACCGGCAGCGGCACCACCGCCCACGCCATCGGTGCCGTCGATTTCGACGGCATTGCTCGTGTCAGCGGTTGCGTTGCCGCGAGGGGCCGCAGGCTCGGTCGGTTGGGCCTCGGCCTCCGCCGCGTGGTCATCGTTTCCACTTCGGGCGCGAACGGCGGCTTCCTGCGCCTGCTTGTTCGCCTTGGCGACCCTGGTGAGCCGGTCGGCGATCGCGTACGCTTCAACGGCGGGCAGGTGGGCGATGAGGTCTGCCATGCCCTCTGGTTGAGGTATTACGCACACGTTGCGGCGGCTCCTCGCCTCTTCATGTCGTACGTCCAAAGGAACCCTCGCGAACCGCTCCGCGATCACTTTCGCGGCCGGCTGCAGCCGGTTCGGGGTTCCCTCTTCCGCTACTGGCAGCACCTGCGCCTCGTACGCCGCTCTGCGCGCCACCGTCTCGGGGTCATCTCCGTCGCCGATGATTCGGCCGATCTCGGCAATGATCGTGGTGTGCCGGTAGCCGATCTTGCCCTCACGGAACGATTGCAGCGTCTCTCTATAGTTGCGCGACAGGTCGTGGGCGTGGTGCAGATGGTTCTCAGCGGTGCGCTCGCTCACGCCGAGCAGCAACGCGACTTCGGCGCGCATTCCACGAAACACGATCTTCGCTTCCGGGTTCGTCGGGATGAACCCGCCCAGGCGATCATCGAGTGCCCCCATGTCGGCGACGATGTCGGCGAGCACCACGAGCTGTTCTGCTTGGATTTCGCGTTCACGCCGAACAGTCGCTTCGAGCCGATCGAAGAGCGCTCCCCCAGCCGTGCGCAGCAGACGAAGGGACTCCGCCCTGATCTTGGCTCGCTCCTTCTCCGCCGCGCGCCGGGCCTCCGCCGCGCGCTGCGCTTCTTCAGCTGCACGAGATTCCTCAGCAGCACGCACTTCTTCACCGACCCGAGTCTCCTCGGCAACCCGAGCTTCCTCAGCGACTCGAGCCTCCCCAACAACCCGAGCTCCCTCGCCACCTCCGGCGACACCATCGAAAACGGAGGCGCTGTCACGCCCCGATCCTCCGAAGGTATCGGCGTCGAAGCGTGGTCTGCTGGTCATGATTGTATTGAACCAGGCACCACCGACATTCTCGTCGACAGCCCGATCTCACAGGCCGGAATGCGCTTCTCGCCCGCCTGAGGTCGACTCGCCACAGCTCGTCACCGACCCTCAGCCGCCACGACCATCGACGACGGCACGTAGATCGCATCCCGCGCAATCGATGAGTTCTCCGTAAGCGATTGAGCCCACAGATGGGCCCATAGGTGAGCCCACAGATGAGCCCATAGGTGAGCCCGCGGCGGATCCCGCAATGGAGGAAGATAGAAGCACCATGCCTCGCCTCCTCTTCGTCCATCATTCCCCCTCGGCGCATGTGCGCTCGCTCGCTGAGGCGGCGCTCGCGGGTGCGCAGCAGCCCGAGCTCGTGGGCGTCGAGGTGATCGAACGCGCCGCGCTCGAAGCCACGATTGAAGACGTACTTGCCGCTGACGGCTACGTGCTGGGCACGACCGCGAACTTCGGCTACATCTCGGGCGCGCTGAAGCACTTCTTCGACACGACGTTCAACGCGACGCATGAGGCGACGCAGGGCAAGCCGTTCTCCTACTGGATCCACGGCGGGTACGACACCACCGGCGCCGAGGTTGCGATGAAGTCGATCACCGCCGGCTACGGCCTGCGACTCGCGACCGGCCCGCTCGTGTTCACCGGCGAGGTCGCCTCGCAGCACACCGAACGCGCCTTCGAGCTCGGCGCGACGGTCGCGGCGACCGTGCTGTTCGACACCGAGTAGCGCGACCCGTGTGCCCCAAGACTCTTTCTCAAATAGTGGATCACGGCGGCCCACAACAGGGTTGAGGCGCGCGGCTTCAAAGCATTCTGATCGGCAAGAGTTCCGGTTAATCACCCGCACAAGGAATCGGTCAGAATCTGTGGTTGGCTACAATCGGACTTCAGCGAGTCTCGAGCATTCTAACAATTAATGCGATCATCAAGCTTTTCTCGCGTGGATCGCTTGAGGCGACAAGCAGGGTGAGCGCGGCAAGAGCGTTGTTCGTTATCCGCGCCGCACCGCTCGCGTCATACAGCAGCCCGTTGCGAGCGAGGAATGAGACAAACATGGCTGCTGCGCTTCGCTTGTTGCCATCGGCAAGCGGGTGGTCCTTGACCACGAAGTAGAGCAGGTGTGCAGCCTTCTCTTCGGCCGTTGGATAGACATCCTGCCCACCGAATCCTTGATAAATGGCTGCAATGATTCCTTCGAGTGCACCACCGCGCTCACGGCCAGCGTAAGTGTCGGTCGGAAACTCCGCCGCGACAGCCGCAATCACGTTACGCGCTTCTGCCAGTGTTAGCTCCCACGACGGCACCGCGCTCGGTGTAGTCAGCACAGTGCCTTCGTCATAGTCATGGAGCAGCACGAGGCCTGGCAGATATGCGCCGACAACCTCAGCAATACCCGAAGCGAGCTGGTCTGGTGAACGGGCAAGGATCGAGACGATCTGCCCAATTTCCGCGAGACGGCGTTCATTCTTTGCCACACCATCGATGAGATAGCGACGAAGAACATCGTTAGCCCAACGGCGAAAGTGAACTCCTTCTGCGGACTTCACCCTGTAGCCGACAGAGAGGATCATGTCGAGGTTGAAGCTCTCGACCTGGTATGTCTTACCGTCCGACGCAGTTGTCGCAAATTTTGCGACAACTGCCATGCCATCGAGTTCCTCCCGCCTGGCATTTGCAATATGTTTGCCGATGGTCTTGATGTCGCGACCGAACAACTGAGCCAACTGCTGACGGGTCAGCCAAACCGTATCTTGGTCCGCACGGACCTCGAGCACAACCTCACCGGAAGCAGACTCATAGAGTTCGATCTCACTCATAGGATCATCTTCCCCCAAACCACTGACTTTGACGGCGTTGACCGTAATGCCGCACGCCGTGATCCGCCTGACCAGACATCACTGTCGGAAACCGCGAACGGCCAATGTAGCTCTGACCTTGTGGATTACCGCATCTGGCGTATATCCAGGTAGGACTTCAATGAGGATGGTGTCGTGCTTTAGGCAAAGCTCTCGCTTACGAGCATCACGTTCAAGCTGCCTGCCAAAGCCGTCCTCTCCGCCAAAGTAGTCGATAGGCTCCATATAGTTGAGCTCCTTGATACTCGACGGCTAGGCCACTGTTTGGAAAGTAGATGTCTAAAGGATTGTGGTTGGAGCCAGCCAGGGCGCCCTTGTCCGACCACCTCATGATCGGGAAAGGCCTCACGGAGCTGACGAAGTAAGACAAGCTCGTTGTAGCGCCCGTCACCGACGTGCGGCACACCCATTGAGGTGCGCAGGTAGTTCTCTGCGGTGCGATACAGATGCTTGAGTCGAGCCTCTAGCGCCTTCCTGAGCGGCCAGAAGTGCTTCGGAGTTCATCTCTCGAAAAGACTCCTGAAAGTTCAAGACAACGCCTCCATAGATCTAGCCCTCAGCACCCTGCTCGGGCTCGCTCGCTCGCACTTCTGAATTGCCGTTGCCTCAAAGCGCGAAGCGGTATCCGCATGCTACCGACATAGTGAAAAGATTTGTTGGAGTTCCTCAGAGTCACTCAAAAGAACTCAGGGGGAACCATCGACACTAGACACGAAGCACCCGATGAATGCAGCTCGTAAGAGACTGCACTCAGAATGTTGCCCGAACACGCGCAGCAGCTGCGGCGACCTGACGGCGCGGGTGGAAGAGTGGACTTCGGTGCGCGATGAATCCGCTCATCGCGCATGATACGCAAGATCGGTGCGTGAAACACCAGAGGAGGACCCATGCTGCTCGCATTCTCCGTCGCCCCGTCGGGCACGGGCCGCGCCGATGGTTCGGTGCACGACGCGGTCGCTGCCGCGGTGAAGATTGTTCGCGAATCGGGCCTGCCGAACAAGACCTCCGCCTCGTTCACCGAGATCGAAGGCGAGTGGGACGAGGTGTTCGACGTGGTCAAGCGCGCGACCGAGGCCGTGGCGCCGTTCGGGTCGCGGGTCTCCCTCGTCATCAAAGCCGACATCCGCCCGGGTTACGAGGGCGAGATCGAAGGCAAACTCGATCGGCTCGAGCGGGCGATCGAAGATGCGCAGGACACCCCGGACGGTCGGGACGCGCGGGATCCGCAATAACGGGCAGAAGCACCAGCCCGCAGCACTTGGCCGAAGTTCCAAGCAAACGCGCTGGAGCAAGCCCTCGTTCGCCCGCTCAGTGGTGGAAGGCCGGCGCAGTTCCCTCGTGCACGACGGGCTGAGCCTCCTCGGTGCCGCCGGCGGTCGGCAGCACGTCGTAGGCGTACCCGAGCGAGACCGTCGAGACCGCCATGTCGCCGTTCGTGTAGGTGTAGGGATAGAGCTGGTCGTCGATGTTGTTGCCGTGCGGCCCGCCGGAGACTGGCAGGTACTCGTAGTCGTGGGCGATCCACCATGCTTCGAGAATTCTGTCGATGTTCGCGTGATGCAGCCAGAACACGGGATCGTTCGGCGAGGTCGCCGTGTCGGCGAGCGAGCCCATGGCGCCGTCGGCTTGCCCGCCGACCCACAGGTGCACGGTGGAGTGCAACCGCAATGATCCGGGCTTGACATCTACGAAGCTGATTTCGCCGCTGTCGCAGGTGAGCCCGGTCGCATCGCCGCCGTCGATGTACTGACGAAAGCTGACGTTCGGGTCGGCCGCGCTCGTCCAGGGAGCGGCATCGTAGGTGTCGCGCAAGAGCGCCTGCGTCACCTCTTCGGTGCTCGGCAGCTCGAGCGCGTCATCGATGGTGCCCGTCGCGCGCACCAGGTGATCGGGCAGGTCGATGTCTCCAGCGGCGATACCGCGCACGGAGACCTCCCACTCACCCGCGCGGAACGGCCCCGTCGTCACCGCGTACCCGTCGCTCTCGACGCCGAGGTTCCCCATGAAATCATCTGAGAACACGGCGGCGGTCGATGCATCGTCGGTCCAGTCCCAGTACGGGATCGCTATGGGATGCCCGGCGACCTCTGCCAGCTCCTGCTCGAAGTCGAGCAGGAATGCGCGATGCCAGGTGAGCAGGTCGGGCCCGTCGTGCCCCCAACCGCCCTGGGTCGGATCGTAGGTCCAGCACATCAGCTTGCTGAGGTGGGTTGCGACGAACGAGTCGTAGAGGTTGGTGACGCGCCCGTCGGCAACCGCAGGTGTGCGCTTCATCGCGAGGATCGCGTCGACGAACTCCGCCTTCTCGGCTGCGCTGAGGTCTTGCACGTCTGCGCGCACGAGCAGTGAGTCGGATTCTTCGACGTCGCCGGTGACACCCGGCCCGGCTACCGTGCACGCGCCCAGACCGACCCCCAGCGCGACGAACACCGCGGCTGAGATGAGCGTTGCTCTCGGTCTCCGAAACTGCATGGGATTCCTATCTCTCATCGACCGTGAAGCGTGTCGCCACGTTCCCGAGTTCAGGCGGAAAATTCAGTGCGGCCGCGTTACCGAGCGGATTCTTCTCAGCATTCAGCGCGCGTCGGAGCCCCCGCGCCGACCCCCGCGCCGACATCTGCGAGGAAGCCTGCCACCGTCTCGAGCACTTCGGTGTTCCAGGTCATGCCGACCTGCCACTCCTCGTCGAGCATTTCGGCGATGTAGATGCTGTGCAGCAGCGGGAACGACGCGCAGCTGCGCTGCGGCAGCACCTCGTCGCCGACGCCCTTCGCGAGGGCGCTGTATTCGGAGACCAGGCCGTCGTTGGGCCAGAACTCGGGGTCGCCGCCATCGGCGTCGAGAAAGGTGCCGCCGATGAGCAGGGTGGGCACGTCGTCGAGCACGCCGGCCTGGGCCGCGTTCCAGCCGTCATCGCCGAGCAGGTAGCCGTAGGTGTCTTGCTCCACGAGACCCAGGCTCTTCGTCTGCCGCATCGCTTCGACGAAGGCGAGGCATGATTCCTGGCCCTGGCATTCCGACTCGGGCACTTCGCCGGCGATGATGCGCAGCGGGTTTCCGCCCATCCATGGCGTGCCGAGGGTCACGAGCGAGGTCGCCTTCACCGGTGCACCGATTTCGGTGAGCACGCGGATCGCCGCCCTCGCGAACAACCCGCCGTTCGAGTGGCCGACGAAGTCGACCTCGGTGATGCCGTAAGCGTCGTGGAGGTGCTGGATGAAGCGGGCGAGGTGCTCGCCCGCGTTGTCGATGTCGCCGGTCGAGACGATCGTCATGTGCGCGGGCAGCTGCGGCGGGCAGTCGCCGAACGCACCGAAGGAGGTCGGATCCGGCTCTTGCACAGGGCCGCGCGCGTTCATCGCGGGGGCCGTGTAGACCTCGTGCCCGGCGGCGAGTAGTGCCTCGCGCAGTGCGGTGTCGGTGTTTCCTGCGGCGAGCCCAGAGGCGCAGGCCTCCCCCGGCGTGGTGAACGGGCTGACCGCGTCGCCGCCCGAAACGATCACGACGGCCCGTTGAGGCTGCGTGCCCGTCTCCGCCTCAGTAGCAGCGCCGCCTGAGGCGGCGACGCACCCCGACATCAGCAGCGCCCCGACGAGTGCAACAGAGACCAGACTGCCCAGTTTTCCCGCAGATTCACGCACTCACTTCTCCCTATCGAGCATCAGGCGAGAGGCGCTCAAGCAGCCCGCAAATGACCTGCCTGAGCGCGCCGTCATGCGGCGTTCTGAGCCTGAACTCAACCCCCATGCAGATATTACAACGATCGTTTGAAGAACTGCAAGGCTCGCAGAAGTGGGATACTTGATGCTCGCGCGCCATCGCGAACGAGACCCGACTGCCCACGGCATACATGCACGGCGAGCACAAATGTCTTAACACCGCCGCATGACGCGAAAGGCCACGAACGAAGGCAGCTATGGGCAGACCACCTGACACCGAGCGACGCGAAGAGGTGCTCGACCAAGTGGTCGGCTACATCGCGGAGCACGGGTTGAGCGGCATGACGATGCGTCGACTCGCGAGCAGCCTGGGGGTCAGCACCGCGGTGATCTCGTACCAGTTCGGCTCGAAGGCGGCGCTGGTCGAGGCGGCGCTGCTGCGCTCGCGCACCGCGCAGCGTGCGGTGTACGAGCGCCTGCGCGGCGAGCGTCATGATGCGACGACCGCGGAGGGGTTCGTGGCGATGTGGGAGTGGTGGATGGCAGACCCGAAGCATCTGGCGTATTCCCGCCTGAGCATCGAGGCGATGCTGGGCGCTGAAGACCTGACCGGGGCCACGCGCAAGAGTCTGCTCGCGTACTGGGTGGGCTATTTCGCCGACTGGCTCAGCTGCGACGGGCATTCCCATGAGGCATCGGTCGATCTTGCGACGCAGCTGCTCGCGATGCAGAGCGGGCTCCTCATCGACGCGATCAGCGGCGGCGACAGAGAGCGCATCACCGCGGCGATGCACCGCTTCGCGAAAACCCTGGAGCCGCCGAGCACACCCCGGAGGTGAAGCTACTTCTTCTGCGGGATCCTCACCCGCAGGTTCGTGTGCCCGCTCGCCTCGACGAATCGATCGACCTCGAACAACCCGACCGCCTCGATCAGGTCGCTGAGCTTGGCGTATCCCCAGTTGCGCGAGTCGAAGTCCGGCGACTGGTTCTGCACGGTCGAGCCGACGCCTCCGAGACCCGCCCAGCCGTCGTCGTCCGCGCCCGCGTTGATCCCGGCCCGCAGCAGGTTCATCAATCGGGTGTCCTGCCGCAGTTCCTTCCTGCTCGCGCGGCTCGGCGACGGCGTGACTTCTCCCAGCTGATCGGCCTCGACCACGGGAGCGG
>JBEBWI010000014.1:0-33948 GCA_040392345.1 Leucobacter soli
CGGCCGCTCTGGGTCACCTCGACCATCGGGGCGGTCTGGGGTGCGCTCGCCGTCGTGATCGCCGGCTTGCTCGAGACCCTCGACACGCACCTGCCGAAGCAACTCGACGGTAGCTTTGTCAATAATCTCCTCGCGGGCCCCATCGAAGAGGGCGCGAAACTGCTGCTGCCTGTACTGCTGCTCATCTTCAGCGCGAGGATGCGCGACCCGCGTCGGGGCTTCTGGATGGCGCTGGTTGCCGCGTCGGTCTTCGGTGTACTCGAGGGCGTCGGTTACATCTCGCAGGCGATCATGGCCACTATCCAGTCCGGTGCTGCGACAGGCGCCGCTGAGCACGGAGCACTCGTCGCGATCGCCATGCTCGACCGTGGCATGGTCGAACTCATGCATCCGGTACTGACCGCGGGGGCCGCGGGAATCATCTGGTTCGCCGCGCACACCCGCACGCGCGGAACGGCCTTCCTGATCGGACTTCTCGCGTACCTCGGCGCGGCCGCACTGCACGGCTTCAACGATGCCGTGATCAGCGGGCTGCTGAGCCCGATCAATCCGTGGATCGGGGCGCTCGTCGCCTATCTGTTCATCGCCCTGCTCTTCGTGTTCTGGTTCCGCCCTCAAGCAGCTCGCATCGGCAGCGTCTCGGTGAGCTGAGAACGACCAGACATAGAGAACGCCGCCCCACGGCGAGTCATCACTGGCAAATCGCCCGCCGGGCTAGTTTGGTGTCGAGTCGTCGAGAGAGTCCGAAGACCCGCCATCGGCGTCGGTACGCCGATATCAACGCGGCTGCGACGACCGGAACTCAAGGGGGAATAATGACCGAATACTCGCCAGGCGCACCCGTCGCCGCATCCAAATGGGCCGCCATCGCGGCGTTCGTCACCGGACTGCTGGGCCTGCTCCTGACGATCGTGTTCTTCGCGACCGAGGTCGGCTCTTCGTTCCTGATCTTCGGGGCGCTCCTCGGTGTCGCCGGTATTGTATTCGGCATTATCGCGCTGGTGAAGAAGCAGCCGCGTGGTCTCGCCATCACCGGTCTGATCGTCGGCGCCATCACTTCGCTCGGGGCGCTCGCACTGTTCATCTTCGCCCTGGTGTTCGTGGGCGCCTTCATAACTGCTCTCAACTAAGCGCCCGGGACGGCGGCTTCGCCGAGTCGGCGAGGCTGCCGTCCCGGGTGTCCGGGCGTCTAGGCATTCTGGGGCGCCGGGGGAGGGCAGGTGAGGTGGGTCGGTTTGCCCGGCCCGCCTCGATTGATCCGGTGCTCGCGCATCGGCGCGCCGCAGATCGGGCACTTCGGGTTGGCCGGCGGCACGTACGCGGGTTCGTTCGGGTCGCCGAGCTGCGCGGTGCCCTCGAACTGGTAGAAGAGGCGGCGCCACGCGGCCCAGAAGCCGGGCTGCCCGTCCCACGGGGTCGGATGCCAGAGTCGTCGTTTTCGTTCGCGCACAAACGAAATGATAACACGTTTGTTTGTGCGCTAACGAGGTAGGATCATTGCATGGAGCAGCTTCCCGATGACGCCCTCGAGCTTGATCGTCAGGTGTGCTTCGCGCTTGCCGTCGCCAGCAGGAGTGTGATCGGCATCTACCGCCCGATCCTCGAACCGCTCGGTCTCACTCACCCGCAGTATCTGGTCATGCTCGCACTCTGGGGCGACGCCCCGCTGCGTTTCGGCGAGGTCGCCGAGATGCTGCGACTTGACCCTGCAACGCTGTCGCCCATCATCAAGCGTCTCGAGCAGTCGGGGTTGATCGAGCGGGTTCCGGTGGCGGGCGACGAGCGCACTTTCGCCATTGTCCCGACCGAGGCCGGGGCTGCGCTTCGGGAGCGGGCGCTTTCGGTGCCGCCCGCGGTGGTCGAGCGGCTCGGCCTGCCTGTCGAGCGTCTGATCGCGCTCCGCGATGAGCTCGCCACGGTGATCGCCGCGGTGGATCGTGGTGGTCGGGAACAGGCCGGATAGGGATTCTCCGGCTCGCCGCCATTCGACGCGACGACGGGATTCGAACCCGCTGCTTCCGGTTATGAGCCGACACCGAACCATTCGGATCGCCGCGATGCCCCCATGCTAGGCGGGTGATCCGCGCTGCGCTGCGGAGATTACGCGGCCTTACGGCAGCGTAATTCTTCGTCACGGTCTTGCGCGGGACCGTGTCGATTTGCATAAGCTGTGCGCATGTCTCGCATAACTAATTTGGATGATATTCCGTTCAGCATCGGTATCGCCCTCAGCGCTACCGGCTGGCATCCCGCAGCCTGGCGCGAGCCGGGAGCCAATCCCACGGAGCTCTTCACCGCCTCCTACTGGCAGTCGGTGATCGCCGAAATAGAAGACGCGGGTGCCGACTACGTCACGATCGATGACGCCTTGCAGTTGCGATCCCGCAGCTCCTTCGGCGGCGAGATTCCGCCTCGCCCGGACCCCGGCGTCGTCGGGGCGCAGCTCGACGCACTGCTCATCGCGAGCTGGGTCGCCCCGCACACCAGCCGCGTCGGGCTCATACCGACCGTGACGACGACGCACACGGAACCTTTCCATGTCGCGACCGCTCTGCAGACGCTCGATCACATCAGCGGAGGTCGTGCGGGATGGCAGTTGCGCATCTCGGCGAGCGCCGCGGAGGCCGCGTCCTTCGGGCGCAGGCCCGCGCCCCGAGTCGATCTCGACGCGGTGCTCGCGGGCCACCCGGATCCCGGGCTCGACGACTTGCTCGCCGATGCCGCCGACGTCGCCGAAGTCGCTCGGCGACTGTGGGACAGCTGGGAGCCCGACGCGATCATCCGAGATGTCGGAAGCGGAAGATTCCTCGACCGGGACAGGCTTCACCACATCGATTTCGAGAGTGAGCGCTTCTCGGTCGTCGGCCCCTCGATCGTGCCGGCGAGCCCCCAGGGTCAGCTTCCGGTCACGGTACTCGCCCATTCGCCGCGCATTTTCGCCCTCGCGGCCCGTGCCGCTGACGTGGTCTTCATCACGCCCGACAACGAGACCGCCGGCGCCGGCGCCTCTCGAGGCAAGAGCGTTGCCCAGCTCGTCTCCGAGGTGCGTGAGGCGGAACGCATCGAAGCTCGGGGCGAGCGGGGTCTCGCCCCACTGCGCATCGTCGCCGATCTGACCGTCGCCCTCGATTCCGACGCAGAACTCGCGACGGACCGGCTACGACGTCTCGACGAACTCGCCGGCACGCCGTTCGCGAGCGATACCCGGGTCGCCGCGGGTGGAGCCGATGAAGTCGCGGAACTCGTCTCGGAATGGCGAGAGCAGGGGGTCGACGGCGTGCGGCTGCGCCCGCTCACGATCCCCGCCGATCTCCGGGCGCTCTCCGAGCGGTTGCTTCCGTTGCTGAGCGAGCGGATCCCGGTTCGCCCCGTTGAAGAGGCAGCCACACTTCGCGAGCGCTTCGCACTGCCCGCCGCGATCAACCGATATGCCGCAGCACGAGAGGAGCATGCCGCATGAGCACCGAGACCGCACCGAAGCGACACATTCACCTGGTGGCGCATTTTCCCGGAGTGAACAGCACCACGGTGTGGAGCCACCCGGAATCGGGGAGTCAGATCGACTTCGAATCGTTCCGGCGCTTCGCCCAGTCTGCGGAGCGGGGGCTCTTCGACTACGTCTTCCTGGCGGAGGGTCTGCGCGTGCGCGAGCACGGCGGGCAGTTCCACGACCTCGACGTCGCCGGCCGGCCGGCCACGCTCTCGGTGATCACCGCGATCGCGTCGGTCACCCGCGGCATCGGGGTCGTCGGCACGCTCTCGGCCACCTTCAACGAACCGTACGAACTCTCTCGGCAGTTGGCGACCATCGATCACCTCTCGGGGGGACGCGTCGGTTGGAACGTCGTCACCTCACCGGACGCGTTCCACGGTGCGAACTTCCGTCGAGGCGGGTATCTGCCCTATGAAGATCGTTACGCCCGGGCCGAGGAGTTCGTGAGTCTCGCCAAGCAGCTCTGGAACTCGTGGGAGCCGGGCGCCGTCATCGCCGATCAGCGGAGCGGAAGATTCCTCGATCCTGATCTGATCCGAAGCGTGATCCACCGCAGTGCGCAGTTCGATATCGCGGCGACCAGCACCGTACCGCGCAGCCCGCAGGGATATCCGGTCATCGTGCAGGCCGGCGATTCGCCCGCGGGGCGCGACTTCGCGGCGAAGAACGCCGAGGTCATCTTCTCGCGACACACCGGATTCGAAGACGGCCGGCGCTTCTACCGCGACGTGAAAGGTCGACTCGAGGCCGCGGGGCGCGACGAGGAATCCCTCCTGATTCTGCCGGGCGCCACCTTCGTGCTCGGAGACACCGAGGCCGAGGCTCTGGAGCGCTCGCGCGAGGTCGCCTTCGCTCAGATCAGCGCCCCCACCGCGATCGCCTGGGTCGAAGCGATCTGGGGCCAAGCGCTGCCTGGCCTCGATCCCGATGGGCCGTTGCCGACGCAGGATCCCGTTGACGGCGAGCAGCGGCAGGGCCAGGTCAGCACTCAGGTGCCGGATCGCATTGCGAGAGCACGGGAACTGCGCGCCAGAGCGGAGCAGGAAGGACTCACGCTTCGGGAGCTCGTCGTCGCAGAGACCGCCGAGCACACCTTCGTCGGCACCCCGGTGTCGGTGGCGGATGAGATCGACCGCTACGTGCAGGGTCGCGCGTCCGACGGCTTCGTGCTGGTGCCGCATCTCACCCCCGGCGGGCTCGACGAGTTCGTCGATCGGGTCGTTCCGATTCTGCAGGAGCGAGGGGTGTTCCGCACGGAGTACCCGATCGACCCGGCCACCGGCACGACGACGCTGCGCTCCACGCTCGGTCTGCCCGGTGGACACCGTCGGGCAGACGCCCGTCTCGACACGGAGGTCCCCGCATGACCACGCTTGCACGAACCACGATCGCACAGGCTCCGGCCGCGCAGTCGACGGGCTCGACCTACACTTTCGCCTACGTTCGCTCGTCCGATGAGCTGGCGGGGCCCCTCCTGCGCGACCTTGAACGGGAGTACGACACCAGATACGGCGCCGAGGTGTTCGGCGAGCCGGCATCGGTCGAGATCAATCGCTACCCGGAATCCGCATTCGCGGAACCGGACGGGGCGTTCCTGCTGCTGCTCGAGGACGGCGAGCCGATCTCAGGTGGTGCGTTCTTCCGCTACGACGACCGCACCGCCGAGTTCAAGCGGGTCTGGACGCGGGTGGACCGGCGAGGCCGCGGGCTCGCAAGAATCGTGCTGAGCGAACTGGAGCTCGAGGCGAAGCGTCTCGGGTACGAACGCGTCTACCTCACCACCGGACCGCGACAGCCGGAAGCCGTGGCGCTCTATCGGGGGCATGGATACACGCCGCTCTACGATGTCGCCCTGCCCGCCGTCGAGATCGGAGCGCATGCCTTCGAGAAGTCGCTCGTCGAGCATGAGGTGCAGCCGCGCCGAGTGGAGATCGACGTGCTGCAACAGAGCACCGCGCCCGAAGCCCGAGCTGCGGTGCAGCCGGCCACGACGAACGAGGGCGTGGATCACGGTGGTCGCCAAGAGGGCGTGGATCGCACCGAACGCGATGATCACCGCACGAGCGTCGAGCACCCCGATGGGTCCGATGCCGATGCGCTCGGCGGAGCCCCCGCCGGCGCCTCGACGCTGCCGGAAACGGAGGAGGCGCTCGCCCAGGCCCCCGCAGGCTCGCTCGCTCGGGCTTCCCGTAGGGTCGTACCGCTCAAACATTGGGTGCGGTGGATCTTCAGCGCACTCGCGGTGTTCGTGCTCGCGCAACTCGTGTGGACCTTCTTCACCAACCCTCAGTGGCGCTGGCCGGTGTTCGCCGAGTACTTCTTCAACGAGGCGGTGCTGCGCGGTATCTGGCTCACGCTGTGGCTCACCGCGGTGTCGGCGGTCATCGGTTTCGCGCTCGGCGGGCTGCTCGCGATCGCTCGGCTCTCAGGTTCGCCATTGCTGAACTCGTTCGCCTGGGCGTTCATCTGGTTCTTCCGATCCGTGCCGCTCATCGTGCAGTTGGTGCTCTGGTACAACATCGGCTACCTCTTCCCGACGCTCGGGCTGGGCTGGCCATTCAGCTACGACTTCTGGATCGTCGAGTTCAATACGGTTCAGCTGATCTCGGCTTCCGCAGCCGCCATTCTCGGTCTGTCGCTGCATCAGGCGGCGTACTCCGCGGAGATCATCCGGGGCGGCCTGCTCTCCGTCGACCAGGGGCAGCTCGAGGCCGCGAAGGCGCTCGGCATCCCGCGCGGCCGCCGTTTCTTCCGCATCACACTGCCGCAGGCCGCCCGCGCGATCCTGCCCAACGCGTTCAACGAGATCATCGGTCTGCTCAAGGGCACCTCGGTGGTATTCATCGTGGCGCTGCCCGAGCTGTTCTACACGGTGCAGGTCATCTACAACCGCAACCAGCAGGTGGTGCCGCTGTTGCTCGTGGCGACCATCTGGTACACGATCTTCACCTCGGTGCTCAGCGTCGCCCAGTACTACATCGAGCGGCACTTCGCCCGCGGATCCGCCCGTGAGCTGCCCCCGACGCCGTTCCAGCGGGCACGGCGCACGGTGCGCAGCCTCCGGAACACCCTGATCCTGCGCTCCGGGGGCGGCGGACGGCCGCTCCCTGATTCCTCGATCGCCGCGATCACCTCGACATCCCGTTAGGAGCTCGACATGACCACGCTCGTGCACGACACGACCACCGAAAGCGGAGCACCGCGATCCACTGGGGCACCGACGGGACTCGTCGAGATCTTCGACGTGCACAAGTCCTACGGCGAGCGCGAGGTGCTTCACGGCATCACGCTGACCATCGAACCGGGGCAGGTCGTCGCGCTACTCGGCCCATCGGGCTCGGGCAAGTCGACCCTGTTGCGGGCGATCAATCATCTCGAGACGGTGGATCAGGGCGAAATCACCATCGACGGCGAATTCATCGGCTACGAGCAGCGCGGCGATCTGCTCTACGAGTTGCCGGAGAAGCGCGTGCTGCAGCGGCGAACGCGCGTGGGCATGGTGTTTCAGAACTTCAACCTGTTTCCGCACCTCACCGCTCTTGAGAACATCATCGAGGCGCCGATCGCGCTGAAGCGCTCCGCCCGGACCGAAGCCATCGCCCGCGCCCGAGAACTGCTGGAACGGGTCGGGCTGGCCGACCACGCCGAGCACTACCCCCGGCAGCTCTCGGGCGGGCAGCAGCAGCGCGTCGCGATCGCTCGCGCGCTGGCGCTCGACCCCGATGTGCTGCTCTTCGACGAGCCGACGAGCGCGCTCGACCCCGAACTCGTCGGCGAGGTGCTCAGCGTGATCCGCGACCTGGCGCACGGCGGCACCACGCTCATCATCGTCACGCACGAGATCGGCTTCGCCGCCGAAGTCGCCGACCACGTCATCTTCATCGACGGCGGCCGCATCGTCGAGCAGGGCCCACCCGCCCAAGTGCTGCGGTCGCCGGAGCAGGCGCGTACCCAAGAATTCCTCGACTGGGTCATCTGACCCGACCACCACGATCCACCCCCAACACAACACAACAGGAAGAAATCAACACAATGGAAACTCCGCCCACTTTCACCCGCACCACGACGGTGCGCCGCACCGGCAAGATCGCGCTCGCCGCGCTCTCGGCCCTCGCCATCAGCGGCCTCGTGGCGTGCAGCTCGGCCTCGACCGCAGACGATGCGGCGAACAGCGTCGATACCCCGACCATCGAGTCGCCGTTCGACCTGACCTCGGCCAACGCCGACAGCCGTCCGCGCATCGATGCGGTGCCCGAAGCGGTCGCAGCGCTCGAGGCGAGCGGCTTCGAGCCCATCGAGGCGGGCAAGCTCACCGTCGCCAACGGTGCGTTCGTGCCCCCGATCAGCTTCCTGGCCGAGGACGACAACCGAACGTTCCTGGGCGGCGACCCCGATATCGCGCAGCTCGTGGCCGACGGCCTGGGCCTGGAATACAACGCCCAGAACGTGGCGTGGGCCGACTGGCCGCTCGGAATCGAGTCGGGCAAGTACGACGTCGTCATCTCGAACGTCACCGTCACCGAGGAGCGCAAGGATCTCTTCGACTTCGCCACCTACCGCGACGACGTGCTCTCCTTCGCGGTGAAGGCAGACAGCGAGATCGATTCGATCACCGAGGCGAAGGACGTCTCAGGCCTCAAGGTCGTCGTCGGCAGCGGCACCAACCAGGAGAAGATCCTGCTCGGCTGGTTCGAGGAGAACGAGAAGAACGGCCTCGAGCCCGGCGAGCCCGTCTACTACGAGGACACCGCCGCGGCCTCTCTGGCGCTCGCCTCGGGACGCGTCGACGCGATCTTCCAGCCGAACTCCACGAACGCCTACGCCGCCGCGGTCGACGGCCAGAGCAAGGTCGTGGGCACGCTGAACGGCGGGTTCCCCGAGAACGCCCAGATCGGCGTCGCCACCGCCAAGGGCAACGGGTTCATCGAGGCCGTCTCGATCGTGCTCAACTACATCATCGAGAACGGCCAGTACGACGAGGTGCTCGAGCGCTGGGCGCTCGAGGACGAGGCCGTGACAGAGTCGCTCGTCAACCCGCCGGGGCTGCCCCGCCCGTAGGGCCGGGTCGCATGGCTGCAGGGGTGGGTGCCGACGATGGGGCGCCCCGTCGGCGGCACCGCACGATTCGACAGGAGATGAACGCATGGCACCGACCGCCACTGCGACAGCAGCAGCAAGAGCTGAGTCAGAAGCCGTCGCCATCGCACCCCAGAACGTCTCAGCCGGTGCCGGAGCGGACGGGTCCGCACCCGCCGACGCGACGGTCGTCGATGCACCGGCGGGCGGACCCGCGGTGCGGCTGGTGTTCATCGGCGGGGGCCCGGCCGCGACCATGCTGCTCGAGCGCCTGCTCGCGTCCCACCGCAGGGAGCATCCCCAGCTGCGTCTCGACATACGACTCGTGGATCCGCACGAGCCGGGCGGCGGCCGCATCTGGCGGCGGCAGCAGTCGAGCCTGCTCAAGCTCAACTCCATGCTCGAAGACGTGGCGGTCTTCACCGACTCCTCCTGCTCCGTCGAGGGGCCGATCGAACCCGGCCCCTCGCTCGCCGAGTGGGTGCGCATGGTGCGGGGCGGCCTGGTTCCGCTTCCCGATTGGAGCGACCCCGTACTCGAAGCCGAGATCGCCGAGATCGGTGATCGCGACTTCCCGACACGACGCCTGAACAACGCCTACCTCGGCTGGGCCTATCGAGAGGTGCTGCGCCGCGCCGCGCCCACCGTCGCGGTGAGCTGGCAGCGGGGCCTCGCGGTCGCAGTGGATCCCGTCGCGAGCGCAGACGGCGAGGCGACGGCGCAGCAGCGGGTGCGTCTCGAGACGGGGGAGGAACTACTGGCAGACCTGGTCGTGCACACTCTGGGTCACAACGGGTCGGCCGCATCGGAGGCGTCTGTGCGATTCGACGCGTTCGCCGACCGGCACAGTCTTCGCTACCTGGCTCCCTCGTTCACCGCCGAGCTCGATCTGAGCGATGTTCCCGCGGGGGAGCACGTGATCGTGCGCGGCATGGGCCTGGCCGCCGTAGATCTCGTCGTGCTCCTCACAGAAGGGCGCGGTGGCCGCTTCGAACGCGACGGCGACAACCGACTGCGCTATCTGCCGAGCGGAGACGAGCCCGTGATCCACCTCGGGTCGCGGCGAGGAGTGCCCTACCGGTCGAAGACGACCAGCACGATCGTCGGCGACCCGGTCGAGCTCGAGTACCTGGGCGCGGCCTTCCATCAGGGTCTCGCTGACCGCGTCGAGCCATTGGACTTCGAACGCGACGTCTGGCCGCTCATCTGCGCCGAGCTGATCACCGGCTACTACCGGGAGCTGTTCACCGCCCACCCCCACCGCGTCGGCGAAGACTGGGCGGCATTCTCGGAGAGGCTGCGCACGGCGCTCGCAAAGCCCGGGGGGTTCGAATCGGGAGAACTCGACGAACTCATCCGCTCAAGCGTGCCGCGCGCTGACGACCGGTTCCGGCTCGCCGCCTTCGACCGCCCGCTCGATTTCCCGTCGGAACAGGCGTCGCCGGAGACGGTCGGTGACGGGGCGCACGTGCTGCAGCGATCGGTGATCGAACACATCGAGAGCGACCTGAAGCAGCGCACGAGCCAAGAGCACAGCGCCTCGCAGGCTCTTTTCATGACCGCGCTCTTCTCCTACATGTCGGTCGCCGAGATCCCCGTCGAGCGGTGGAACGCGGTGAGCCGGGTGCATGCCCTGCCGAGGCGCTGGCACAGCTTCTTCAGCTATCTCGCAAGCGGGCCGCCCGGGCACCGGCTCGAGGAGCTGCTCGCGCTCGCCGAATCGGGAAGCGTACGTTTTCTCGGAGGGGATATCGAGATCACGGCAGACGATCACCTGGGTCGTTTCGTCGCATCGGGTTCGGCGACGACGCCGAACGGTCGGGTGCGTGCGACGGTCACGGCCGACACGCTGATCGATGCCTGGTTGCCCGAGGCGCAGGCGGGCCGCAGCGACAACCCGTTGCTGCGGCATCTCGTCGCCACGGGGCAGGCGACGGAACTGTGCGTTGCCGATGCCCGGTTCTCGGGCAGCACCGGGCAGGTCCTCGTAGCCGAGGGCGGCGCGCTCCCCGACGCGGTGTCGCAGTTCGCAGTCGGCCCGTTCACCTCAGCGCCCGGTGCCGGGGCATTCACCCGGCCGGGCATCGACTCGCTGCCCTTCAGAACACATGACCGTGCCGCACGTGCGGTGCTGGGAGAGGCCGCTCTCGTCGCCGCGCGAGGGAGCGGGATCCTCAGAGGCTAGGCGGGTGCGCCTCGGCCGGGTCGACATCGGCGTTGGTGGCGGCGAGAGGGGTACCGCGCATTTCGGTGGCGCTGCATGATTCACGAGATGCGGCGCCGGGAGTCTCGGGAGAACTCGGCGTCGCCGGGGCGCGACCGCGGACGCGCCCGATCCACACCACGCCTGCCGCCACCCCGATGATCGCCGCCGCGATGCCGATGATGTACCCGGTGACGCCGAGGTAGCCGCCCGGCACGAGGTGCGGGTCGAGGAACGGATACGGGTACCACCAGGGATTTCCCGTTCTCGGGCCGGTGATGAGATTCGCTCGTGCCATCGTGTAGACGGCCCACGCGAGCGGGAAGACGAGCACTATCGGTATCGCGCGCCACGGCAGCGGCCGGTGGCCCGGTGCGAAGAGCGCGTCGGCGAGCAGCACGAGGGGAATCACGACGTGCAGGGTCTCGTTGGTCCAGACGTCGGAGACGCCGGTGAGCGGAATGCCGCGTAGCAGCAGGTTGTAGACGATGCCGGTGACGACGATGTAGCTCGTCGCGCAGGTGAACAGCAGCGAGAGCCATGCCGGTTCGACCGTCGCGGTGCGTCGTCGGCTCAGCATCCAGATCGCCCCGATGAGGAGCGTTGCCGCTGCGAGCACGTTCGAGAGGATGGTGAAGTAGCTGAAGAAGTTCGTCACGACTGTGGGCAGGTGCGCACCCCACGGGGTGTCGGCTGCCAGGGCGTTGTGCAGCACCAGCTGCAGCTGTCGCGCGAGCGCCGCCAGCCCGAGGGCCGCAGCCGCCAGCCGCGCATACGGCCACCACGTGCTCATCCCGCCCCTTCCGTAGTGCGACTGCCGCCGTGCAGGCGATCCGCAATGCCGGCGACCCGACGCCTGGCATTCTGCCGACTGCGCTGAAGCTCGTGTCGGCTGCCGCGCCGAGGATCACGCCGTTGCGAGCAGCCTAACCTCGACGCGGGCGAAGTCCGCGCCGCCTAGTCAGTTCCTCCGTCACACAGGCGAATCGGCCGTGAGCAGTTGTCGCAGCCGCGCGAGCGAGATGGTGGATCGCGGTCGCGTGATCGCCGCGATGATCGCCGACGCGCCGTCGACGCCGAGGGCGGATTCGAGCAGATCACGCGCTTTGCCGATCCTGGCCGTTCGCTCGAGGGGGCGCTCGGGAGACCCCAGCGCATCGCGCACGGTGACCGAGTGCGCCTCGGCGCCGCGAGTTCCGCTCGCGCGCGGGGCGGGGGCGAGCCTCACCCGCGCCGGATAGCCGTGCCCCGGGTGCGCGTCGAGTTCGGGGTCGACCTCGAGCCGCACCCTGTTGATCGCTCGCATGACCTCGGGGTCGTTCACGAACTCTTCGAGCGGCACCCGCCCGAGTCGGCGCAGCCCCGCGGCGCCCCGGGACACCGTGATTCCCACGAGGAACGGCACTGCGAACTGCGCCTCGCCGAGGTCGATCGGCCGCCTCTCCGCGAGCGCCGCCGCTCCCGAGGTCAGGCCTACGACGATCGGAGAATCGTCGCCCGGGTCGAGGGCACCGCTGCGCATCAACTCGAGCACGCCATCGATCGCCGCGTGGGCTGCGCGGCAGCAGGGATAGGGCTTCACGTAGCAGCCGAGGGCGAGGTACTGCTCGCCGAGTCCGCCCCAGGTGCGAGCCTTCGGAGTGTCGAAGATGGTGGGGCCGGCGGGAACGATGACGCGGGACTCCTCGCCCGTCGGCGCCAGGCCCGATTGGGCGAGTTCGACCGCGCTCACCGCGGTCAACGCAGCCCAGCCGGTCGACTCGCGTGCGCCACCGGAAACGAAGGAGGCCACCGGGGCGTGGGCGGTCGCAAGGCGGATCGCCGCGGCGATGAGCCCCGCTCGATCGCCGGGGCCGGTCGGTGCGTCGAGGCCCGGTTCGAGCGGGCCGACGGCATCGAGGTGAGGCGCATCTGATGCCGCGGCGACCGCGGCAAGCGCTGCGGCTGCGCCGATCGCCGCCGCGTAGCCGCTCGTACGGTAGTCGTTGCCCGACACCTCGGGGGAGGCGAGATGCCCGGCGCGAATCGCGACCTCGTAACCCACGACGAGTGCCGCGGTCAGCCGGTCGAGCGGGAGGTCGCCGGGTGCCGCGGCCAGGAGCGCCGCGAGCACCGTCGACCCCGCGTGGATCCCGCCGCCGCGCACGTGCCCGTCGTCATAGTCGAGCGCGTTGCCCGCGGTGGCGAGCACGAGCGCCGCCCACTCGGGGGAAGCGGAGCTGCGCGACACCAGCAGCGGCGAAGCGCCGGGGTGCCGTGCCGCGGCGGCGGTCGCGGCACGGGCGACGCGGGTGCCACCGCCTCCGACAATCACCGCGACGGTGTCGAGCAGCGCCCAGCGCGCCCACTCGTCGATCTCATCGGGCAGGCCGTCAGCGACGATGCGTGCGGCAGCGGTGCCGAGCCGGGCCGGTGCCGATCCGGCTCCGGCAGCCCGGTGCTCGGTCCCGCTCACGCGGCACCCAGCACCGGGCGTGCGGCGAGCAGCGCCTGCGTGTAAGGATGCTGCGGCGCACCGTAGACGGCGTCGATCGGCCCCGATTCCACGACCGAACCGCCCTTGAGCACGATCACGTCGTCGCACACCTCTGCGATCACGCCGAGGTCGTGCGACACGAACACGATGCCGAGGTCGCGCTCGCGCTTCAGGCGCGCGAGCAGCTCGAGGATCTGCGCTTGTACGATCACGTCCAGCGCCGATACCGCCTCGTCGCAGAAGAGGATCTCGGGTTCGGCAGCGAGCGCGCGAGCGATCGCGATCCGCTGCCGTTGCCCGCCCGAGAGCTGCAACGGATGCCGTCCGAGTACCGATGCGGGGAGAGAGACGGCGTCTAGCACCTCTGCCGTGCGCCGCTCGCGGTCGGCGGAGGGCATACGCCGCAGCGCCTCGCCGAGCACCTGCCGCACGTCGAAGCGAGGGTTGAACGCGCTGAGCGGGTCTTGGGCGACCAGCTGCAACCGAGGCCGTCGCTCGCGTCGCTTCGCCTCGGCGATGCCCGACCAGGGCTCGCCGTCGAGGTGCACGGTGCCCTCGGTCGGCTGCTGCAGCGCAAGCAGCACGCGCAGCAGGGTGCTCTTCCCGGATCCGGATTCGCCGACGATACCGAGGGCTCGCCCGCGGTGCACCGTGAGCGACACGTCGTCGAGGCCGATCTTCGGCTCGGACGCCCCCGGCACGCGGTAGGCGACGCTCAGGCCGCGCGCGGTGAGCGTGGGGCCGGTGGTGGCGTCGGTACCCACGTCGACTGCGAGCGCGGCGTCTGCGGCGAGTGCGGCAGAAGGTGCCTCGCTCGTCGCGATGGACGAGGTCTCGGTGGCCCGCCCAGCGCCGGCGTCTTCTCCCGGCACGGCGCTGATGAGGGCGCGCGTGTATTCGTGGCGCGGGCGTGCGAGCACCTCGGCGGGGCTGCCCTGTTCGAGCACCTCGCCGCCGCGCATGACGAGCACCTTGTCGGCGATCTCGGCGACGACGGCGAGGTCGTGGCTGATGAGCACGAGCCCGAGCCCCTGTGCGCGTTCCTCGCGCAGCAGTTCGATCACCTGCCGCTGCACGGTGACATCGAGCGCGGTGGTGGGCTCGTCGGCGATGAGGATGCGCGGGTCGCCCGCGACCGCGGTGGCGATGAGCGCGCGCTGGCGCTGGCCGCCGGAGAGCTGGTGCGCGTGCTGTCGCGCATGCGTCGCCGCGTCGGGCAACCCCACCGCTTCGAGCCTGCGCACGACCGCCGTCTTCCGCTCCGCGCGGCTCAGCTTCTTCCCGCTTGCTCGCATCGCCTCGGCCACTTCCTGACCGATGCTGCGCAGCGGATCGAGCGAGACGAGCGCGTCCTGCAGCACGAGCCCCATCGTGCCGCCGCGCACGCTGCGCCACGCGCGCTCGTCGAAACCCAGGGCGTCGCCTCCCGCGATCTCCAGGTGATCCGCCCGCACCGTGGCGGTGGAGCCGAGCAGACCGAGCAGCGCGCGGCCGACCGTTGTCTTGCCCGAGCCGGATTCGCCGACGAGTGCCACGCATTCGCCGGGGTACAGGTCGAACGAGACGCCCGAGACCGCGCGTACCGGCCCGGCGCTCGACGCGTAATCTACACTCAGCCCGCGCACGCGAAGCAGCGGGGAGGAATGATCGACGACGGTCATGCGGTGAGCCTCCGTTCCAAACGGCGCTGCAGGTAGCGACCCAGGGTGGTGCAGGCGAGAATCGTGGCGACGATCGCGAGGCCCGGAAACACGGTCGGCCACCATCCGTAGGAGGCGACGGTACGCCCCTCGGCGAGCAGCGAACCCCACTCGGGCGCCGGTCGCTCGGGCCCGAGGCCCACGAATGAGATGCCCGACACGGTGAGGATCGCCGCGCCCACTTCGATCGCCGCGAGCAAGAGCACCGAGGTGAGCACGTTCGGCATCACGTGCCGCAGCACGATGCGGAAGCGCGTCTCTCCGAAGGTGACGGCGGCGGTGACGAAATCCGAATCTCGGATCGCGAGGGCCTGCCGTCTGATGATCCTGCCGAACGCGGGGATGATCGCGATGCCGACCGCGAGCGCGAGGTTGATGGTGCCCCGCCCGAAGAAGGTGGCGAAGAGCAGCGCCATGAGGATGGAGGGGAACGCCGAGAGCAGGTCGAAGAGGCGGCTGAGCACCTCGTCGAGCACGCGGCCGCCGAGGGCAGCGAGCAGCCCCAGAATGCCGCCCACGACCACGGCGAAGAGCACTGCGAGCACACCGATCACGACCGAGTAGCGGGCGCCGTAGACGACGCGGGAGTAGAGGTCCCGGCCGAGCTCGTCAGTGCCGAACCAGTGCTGCGCGCTCGGCGGCATCAGCGAGAGCAGCGGATCGGTGGCGTTCGGGTTTCCGGCGCCGAGTGCCCCGGGCAGTGTGATGGCGAGCACCAGCACGACGGCAACCGCGAGCGACGCCCAGACGGAGGCGGGCAGGCCGCCGAGGCCGGGTCGTTCGGGGCGGAACACGGGGCCCTTCGGTGCGCGCTCGCCGCCGGGAATGAGGCTGGGCTGGGCAGTCACACAGTCTCCTCTCTGAGGCGCGGGTCGATCCAGAGCGCGATGAGATCCACCACGGTCGAGATCACGACGTAGGCGGTGGTGATCAGCACGACCACCGCGATGATGACCGGGGTGTCCTGCGACTCGACCGCACTCAGCGCGACGCGCCCGATGCCCGGGCGACCGAACACGGTCTCGACGATGACGGCGCCGCCGATGAGCGAGCCGAAGAGCGTGCCCGCGACCGTGAGCGTCGCGACGGCGGCGTGCGGCACCAGGTGCACATTCCTGAGTCTGAACTCGCTGATGCCGCGGCTGCGCGCACTCACGATGTAGGGGAGTCGCAGCTGGCGGCCGATCTCCTCGCGCATGAACTGCGAGAGCACTCCGGCGAGGGGGAGGAGCAGCGTGATGGTGGGTAGCACGAGTGCGGCGGGGCCATCGGCGCCCGAGGCGGGGAACCATTTGAGGCCGAATGAGAACCAGATGATGAGGAGCGAACCGACCCAGAAGGTCGGCAGGCAGATCGCGAGCAGCTCGGCGACGCCGATGACGCGCTCCGTGCGCGGCGAGCCGCCCGAGGTGGTGACCGCGATGATCCACACCGCGAGGAGCGCCGAGAGGAGTGCCGCGCCGGCGAGTTGCAGGGTGGGGCCGAGTTGCGAGAAGACCACGTCCGAGACGTCGGCCCGCAGCACGAACGATCGTCCGAAGTCGCCAGTCATGATCTGGCCGAGGTATTGGAAGTACTGCACGAGCACGGGCTGATCGAGGCCGAGGCTCGAGCGCACCTGCTCGCGCAGACCCGGCTCGTTCGCGTGGATGCCGAGCACAACGTCTTCGACGGATCCCGGCATCGCTCGAATGCCGATGAACGTGACGGTGACGGCCGCCCAGAGCACGACAACGGCTCCTGCGAGGCGTCTGATGACGCCCCGCAGGAGCACGATGCCCTGAGAGTTCCGAGTCATTCGGCTGCGGCCACCCACACTCCGTAGTTGCCGTCGGGGTTGGCGCTCGAGAAGTCGAAGCCGAGCCCGCCGACCGCGTTGCGCGCGGCAATCTGGAACGTCGACTCGGCGACCGGGACGAAGACCGTCTCGTTGAGCACGAGTTCCTGCTGCACGGTGTTGAGCGCCGCGATGCGGTCTTCCGGAGAGAGCGCGGTTGCCGCCTGCGTGGCCGCCTCGATCGCACCCGTCGGCTGGTACTCGGTCGCGGCGAAGAAGAAGCCGCCCCAGACGCCGATCACGTTGTTGGCATAGTCGACCTTGCCGAACGAACCCGGGTAGACGGACCAGGTGCCGTCGGCGATCTGCGCCGAGACTTCCGCCCAGGTGGGCGTCGTGAAGTTCACATCGATGCCGACGTTCTTCGCCGCCTGATCCTGCACGGCCTCGATGACCTTGTCGCGGGAGTCGCGGATCGAATCGGAATCGTAGGTCACGTCGAGGGTCAGCCGCTCGCCGTCCTTGATGCGGTAGCCCTCGCCGTCGCGCTCTTCCCAGCCAGCCGCGTCGAGCAGTGCGTTCGCCGCCTCGGGGTCGTTGCCCCACGCGCCGACGAGCGACTCGTCGAACTCGGGGCTGTCGCCGCCCACGTAGCTGTAGGCGCGATCCACCTCGCCGCGGTAGACCGAATCGACGATCGCGTCCACGTCGAAGCTGTCGCGGAAGGCCTGGCGCAGCGCAACGTCGTCCCAGGGGGCGTTCGCGGCGTCGGCGTTGATGGTGAAGCCGAACGGCATCGAGGTGCGCGGCCCGTTGAGGTACTGCAGCGACGAATCCGACTCGATGTTCGCCACCTCGAGCGCCGGGATGCCCGAGATCGCATCGACCTGACCCGCCTTCAGGGCGCCGATGCGCACCGAATCCTCGGGAATGAACTTGTAGGTGACCTGCTCGAGGTAGGCCGCGCCTCCGTGGTCGAGGCTCGCCGGAGCCGAGACGTAGTCGTCGTTGCGGGTGAGCGTGAGCTGGTCTCCGCGGGTGTAGTCGCCGAGCACGAACGCGCCGGTGCCGGCGAGGCCCGAGTCGATCGAGCACAGCTCGTCGCCGAGCTCGACCCCGGCGGGGGAGACGATGCCGAGCGCGACGCTCGAGAGCGAATCGAGCAGCGACGAATCGGGTGCCGAGAGCTGCACGGTGAGGGTGTGGTCGTCGGCGACGATCTCGCTCACCGAGCCCAGTAGGCCGGCGTAGGTGGAGCCGTGCGAGGCGTCTCGTGTGTAGTCGAGGTTCACCTTGACCGCCTCCGCGGTGAGTGGCTCGCCATCGGTGAAGGTCACGCCTTCGGCGATCTCGAAGACGTAGGTGGTGCCGTCCTCAGAGATCTCCCACGAGTCGGCGAGCCACGGGGTGAAGCTGCCGTCTTCCTCCTGGTAGACGAGCGAGTCGACGTAGTTGCGAATCACCGCGCGGTCGGAGAGCAGCTGGTGGAACGCGGGGGCGAAGCACGACGGCTCGGCGGCGATCGCCCAGGTGATGCTGCCGCCATCGACGGGGTCGCCCGCGGTGGTCGCGGTCGACCCGCTGCCCGCCGCGCAGGCGGTCAGAAGAAGAGCGGCCGCAAGGGTTGCGGCGCCGCCCGCTGCGGTGAGTGGTCTGTTGATCTTCATGGTGTTCCTCTGGATCAGTGGCGGATCGCCGATGGGTTCGGTTCGGCTAATAGCCAACGGTGAAGGTCTTGCCGGTCTCGATGCCCGAGATCGAGCGCAGGTAGTTCTCGGCGACGAGGCGCGCGGGGATCGGCACGTGTCCGGGGAGCGGGTTCGGGCCGCCGAGCTTTTCGATCGACTCCTGCAGGATGCTCGGACTCACGGAGTTGATGCGGCGATCCAGGTCGAGCTCCGCCGCCATCGCGACGACGAAGGCGTCGAGGCCGCCGTTGACCACCGCGGCCGAGATGCCGCCTCGCCACGGGATGCGCGACATGATGCCCGAGACCAGCGTGATCGAGCCGCCTCGCCGAAGCGTCGCGAGCGACTGCAGTGCCACGTCGATCTGCGAGGTGAGCTTGCCCGCGATCGACGTGCTGATCGCGCCGAGCTCGAGCTGCGGCAGCGGCGCGAGCGCGAGCTCGCCGACGGTGACCGCTACGGCGTCGATCTCACCCGCGGCCGCGAGGACGGCAGCGACCGAAGCGGGATCGGTGATGTCGATGCGGTGGTCGGCGACGCCCGGCGCCGCATTGAAATCGGCGGTGACCAGATCGTGGCCGGCTTCGGCGAGTACCTCGTGCACCGCAGCACCGACGGTGCCCGTGACGCCGATGATCAGTACCCGACTCATGCTCCGGCTCCTTCCTGCTGGGAGCCTGCACTCAGATCCACTTGATGCAGATCGACGGTGAACCAGTCGATGCACGCGCCCGCTGTGATCGTCGTGAGCAGTGCCGTCGGGTACTCCACCTCGGCTTCGTCGAGATGCTTCTGCGTGACGACCCGACGGGTGATGCGCCAGCCCGCCTCCGTGCGCGCCCACTCGTCGGCATAGAGCGAGCCGCCGCGGGAACGCTTCAGCACACCGGCCCGCTCGGTCGTCTGCAGTGTGAGGTGGAACACCTCGGAGACGCTTCGCGCCCGGTCACCGTCGATCTCGATGAGCGTGTTCGTGATGAGGTGCTGTCCCGACACCCGCGTGCGATTGAACTCCTGCAGGAACCCGCGCATCTCCGTTGCACCGAGCGGGGGAATCGGGAGCCCCAGCAGCTCGATCACCGCGTCGTCCGAGAACACGCGCTCGAACAGGTGCCACGCCTCCTGATCCTGGGCTTGGGCGTATGCGTGCAGGGCATCCTCGATCTCGGCTCGATCGGCGAGCTCGGCGAGTGTGAAGGTCATGGGGTCTCGATTCCTCGGCTTTCCTCGGTCGGGTTACAGGCCGGCGCTCGCCGGGTTCCGGGCGGCGCCCGCGATGAGCGCGATCTGCTCGGGCGTGCGTACATCGATGTGCTGCTCGTCGTTCTTCCGCACGAGCACGCGATGACGGATCAGCCACGCGTCACCGTGGCGCACCAGATCATCGACCTGCAGGCCCCCCGAGTACTGGGTGCGCACCCGGTGCGCAGTCGCCTGATCGCTTACGCGCTCAGTATTCACCGCGAGGAACTCGGTGACAGAGCGTGCGGTGTCGGGCGCCTCATCCCGGGCGTTCGTCGAGCCGAACTCGACCAAGGTGTTCGCGAGGTGGTGCTGGCCGGAGAAGCGGATCTCGTCGAATTCGCCGCTCAGCAGCTCGATGAAGTGCTCGGCGGTGACGGGCGTCGCGATCCACCCGGGAATCGCGACGGCGGCGCCCGGGGCGAACGCCGAGCGGTAGAGATCCCACTGGCGCTGGTCGACGCCCTGGGCGTAGCGGCGCAGAGTGCGGCGAATCGCCGCGCGATCCGCGAGCTCGCGGAGTCGCCGCTCGTCTTCGCCGCTCGGTGTCGGAGCGGACTTGATTCGAGTGCGCATTGCAGACTCTCCTGGCTCTGGTCTCGGCGTTCTCGTCGTTCCGGCTGCGCGACTAGCGCGCGAGATGCCACTTCGCGGCAGAAGGCCCGGTGAGCGGTTCGGAGATCGACACGAACTTGTTCAGGAAAATGCCATCGACCGCTTCGGCGATCGCGAAGCGTGCAAGATCGGAGACGGGAATCCTCGAGGTATCGTCGAACTCGACCTGTTCGAACACTCCGAAGGGGCGGCCTCCCTGGCCCGAGTAGATGAGCGGATTGCGAATCACTGTGAAGTCGATCGGCGAGTTGCGGTTGGCGTCGACGAAGGCCTCCATGTCGTCCTTGTCCTTTACCCGCTTGCCCACCCAGTCGCGCAGCTGCGCGACGTAAGGGGAGCCGTCGTTGCTCGTGCCCGAACCATGGGTGCTCATCAGTACCAAGCGGCGAATACCGTGCTGCGGCAGGTGCTTGTAGAGAAGTCTGGTCGATTCGAAGCACACATCGACCTCGACGGTGTCGTCGATCTCAGCCTTGCTGTGCCCCGACTCGGGTCTACCGAGGCTCGCGATGATCGCATCGTGGCCCGGAACGAGATGCGCGATGACCTGATCGTCCGTCGCGTCGCCGACGATGACGCTGAGCGCGGCGTGAGCGATGTCGAGCGCCTCGGGTCGGCGCACGAGGGCGGTCACCTCGTGGCCTTGGAAGAGTGCCTGCCGAACGATCTCTCGCCCGGTTGCCCCGGTCGCTCCGAGCACTGCGATGCGCATCGCGTTCCCTTCGGTGTGAGTTGCGACGTGTGGATCACGCGATGCGGATCGCAGGCGTGGATCACGTGGCAACTTCTGCTACATATTGTCTCAGAGATAATGAAACCTTACTCGAGGCATAAGTTGCAATTCGAGATGTGCGAGTTCGGTAACACTGGGAAACAGACAGCGCCGGCTGCGGGCCGGCGCCGCCGTGCCGAGAACGCGTGGCAGGATAGGCGGGTGATGGGAATCGAAGAGGATATCGATCCGCGGGCGCAGCGTTCGCGCCGCAGCATGCTCGATGCCACGGCGGGAATACTGGCGACCGAAGGGCTCATCGGTCTGACGCATCAGAACATCGCGCGTCGCTCGGATGTCTCTCGCGCGACCGTCTACCGGCACTGGCCGACACGTGAGAACCTGGTGGTCGCCCTGCTCGAGGACTTCCGGATGCCGCACTTCGTCAAGGCTGGAGGCAACGTGCGCGATCGGCTGCGTGACAGCCTCGAGATCCAGTGGCGAACCCTCCTCGACCCGCACTACCGCGCCGTGTACATGGCTGCGCAGAGCGTAGCGGACCTCCCGGAGGTGAAGGCGAGGCTCCGAGAGATCAACGTCGAGCGCGTCGAGAGCGTGCGCCGTCTCGTGGAACCCGAGTATCGGCTCGAGGAGGAAGTGCAGGTCACTGATGTGCTGGCGCTCGCCGTTGGGCCGCTTCTGCAGTACGCCACTTTCGTAGGAGCTTCCAGTGACCGCTTGCGCGAATCCGTGCTGGACTCCGTAATGCAGTACCTCGACCGCTATTGCAGAGTCGAGGGATCTGCTGATATCGCGGGTGGTGCTGACACCGGTTCTGGAGTGGTGCCGAAGCGCTAGCGACCGCTCGTGGAGGCCCGTCGAGCGAACTCTCGGTCTTAGCGGTCGAGTGGGGTGGGAAGGCCTACTCGGAAGCGGGCTCGTGCAGATCTTTCAGCGCGTTCCCCGTCTTGCCATGCAGGAAGTCGTCGACGAGCGCGTCGACCGCGACAGCCTCATCGGTACCCGGGATGATCTCCATACGGATGCCGCCGCCGTCGCGCTCGTGAGCAGGCTCTTGGTACTTGGGGTTCTTCATACTCTGAGGATAACCCTGAAGCGCTTCCGATTGGCGGAATTTTGCCGGACTGTGACCCCTGGTGCGCGAGTCGGAGACTGTGCATCGTTTTGGTAACCGACTCGACCCTGCTCTTGACATTCTCAGTCGTGTCGCGCAGCCTGAACGGTACTGAATCGATGAGCTCCGTGCCGGGGGGACACAGTGGCGCGAGGAGCGCGCCAGATCCTTCTGACTACGGGACGGCCACATGAAGACGAGCGACCCTGAAATAGCCGGGGATCAACTTCCGGGCGACGAGCCGATCACGGCTGTGTCGGTGGCCTTCGACACGACGATCATTCCCGGGCGACTCCGACAGGTTGTCGACGCGGTCGGGATGCCGGGGGCGTCTGCACTGCTGATCGGGGAATCCGGTACGGGGAAATCCCGGTTGGCGGAGGCTGCCGCCTATGAGCTGGAGGTGCGTTCGAACGGCGGCCTGCACGTGACCGTCATGGCTCCGCCGCCGAACCCCGCGAGCGGGTTCGCCGCGGTGTTCGGCATCTATTTCCCAGAAATTCTCGAGAACGAGGCGGTCGACGGTGCGAAGGAGCATCGCATTCAGGAGCCCGCCGTGCTCGCGAAGCGGCTGCTGCGCGCGATCCTCGACAACGCCGAAGGCGCGGAGCCCGTGATCGTGGCGCCTGCGGTGCACGATTACCATCCTCTCGCAGCGTTCTTGCTCGAGCAGCTGGTGCGGTCCCGCAAGGTGCGCGTCATCGCGACGGCGCAACGGCTCACAGGCGCTGCCGAGCGGATGAGTCGTGACCCGCGCGTGCGGCGCGTGAGTGTCGGAGCGCTCAGCCTCGAGGAATCCGACATCTACGTCTCGGGCATACTCGGGGTCACTCGCATCGCTCCGGAGACGCTCAGACGCTGGCACACTGCGACCGGTGGTAACAGCTATGCGCTCAGTGTCCTGGCGCTCGCCTGCGAGCGGCGCGGATTGGTGCGGCGCAGCCGGGGCATGGCCTGGGTACCGCCCGGACTCGACGACGCACCCGAGGAATTCGCGCACTTCGTGGCGGAGACGTGCAATGAACGCGAGCGCAGCACGCTCGAGATGATCGCGCAGGCCGAGCCGATGATCGAGACGCCGCTGCTGAAACTGCTCGACCCGGTCGCTACGAACTCCCTGCTCGAGAGAGGCCTCATCGTCTCGAGACGCCATCCGAACGGCGATATCGCGCTCGAAGCCGCGCACCCGATTCTCGCAGCCGCGGTGCGTGAGCACATCAGCTCTGCCAGGCGCGCCGAGATCTGCGCGGAACTCTTCGATGCGCTCGACGCGGATCGGCTCGAGGCCACACAATTGGACACCCCCCAACAACTGATGCGACTCGTCGTGTTCGGGCTCGAGAGCGGTAAGAGCTTCCCCCGGGCATGGCTTTCTCAAGCGTTCGCCTTCTTGCGTGATGGCGCCGATCCGCGTTTGATGCTGCGAATCGCTCTCGAGCTCTCCCTCGGCGCGGAACCGGTCGAGGCCGCGGTTGCGGCGCTGCGCGCCGTGGGATTCGCGAGACTGCTCGGAGACGTCGATGCGCTCGAGCAGGCGTTCGAGGCGATCGACGAGATCCTCCTCTCGCCGGAGCGGTGCGGCGCGCTTCCGGCTCCGCTGCACACCAGGCTGCGCCTGTTGCAGATCGAACATCTCTTCCGTCTGGGCGCGGAGATAGATGCGGTGCTCGAGATGCTCACCGAACTCGAGCTCAGCATCTACCTCTCCGAGCATGTGGCGCGCGAAATGGTGAAAACCGCCAGGTATCTGCTGCTCTCCTTCGATGGGCGGTTGCGCGCCGCCGATGATCTCGAACTCGGAACCGGTTCCTCGCAAGACCTCACGGTCGAGTGGGTGCGAGCACCCGCACGAGCGATCTCATCCCTCATCCTGCAGCAGCAGGGCCGGCTCGACGAAGCGATTCAGACGGCTGAGAACGCCAGGCAGCTCTCGATGCTCGGCAACAAGGCGTCGGTCGAGACCATCGATCTGCAGGGGTTCTGCTGGTTCTTCGGCTTCTGGGCGAGCGGCAGCAACGAGGCCGGGCGGCAGACCCTCGATGAGGTGGAGGAGACCGCGAACGCCGACGTTCACACCTTCGCCTACCTCTCGGGCCTGCTCGAGACCGGCGAGGCGCTCTTCGCCATTCAGGAGGGGCGATGGAGGGACGCCGCCGAGCAGGCCGAACGTATTCTCGAGCAGTTGCGGCACTATGACTCGTACGGGGTCGCACCGCTCCTGCACGCCGTCCACGCGCTCGCGCTCGCCGCGCTCGGCGAGTCCGACGCGGCCACCCGTGCGTATCGACGTGCGCTGCGCGAACAGCGCGGCGTCTCCCAGGCGGTGACCGGTTTCCGCAAGCGGCTTCTGCTGCGCACGCAGCAGTGGCTCGGTATCGGCGACCCCTTGACGGAGGCGATGCGGGTGGCCGAATGGGCGCGTGCGGAGGGCATGGCGCTCGTCGAACTCGAGGCGCTGCACAACGTCGCGATCGAATCGCGGCTCGCCGCGCGCTCGGTGCTCGCCCGGGCGCAGGAGCTGTGCGAACGGATCGACCAGCCCATCGGCGAGGTGATTCTCGCGCACATCGAGAAGATCGTCGCGGGCGGTGGGGCGACCGATGTGGAGGAGCCGGAGGTGCGGCTGCTCGCGGAACTGGGTCTGTGGCTGCCGCTTCCAGCGATCGGCGGCCTTTCCGCACGTGAGCGGGAGATCGCGCTGTTCGCCTCGCTCGGCTATTCCGCGAGGTTCATCGCCGACCGCCTGCATCTTTCCGTGCGCACGGTCGAGACGCACCTCGGCCACGTCTATTCGAAGGTCGGGGTGGAGGATCGCGACGGGCTGCGCCGCTGGTTCTCGAATGAGCGCGACCTGCAGCCGCGTCTGAACGGCTTCGGCGGCGCGCCGGAACGGCTCAACCGCAAGAACGGGTAGGTGGCGGTCGAACGAGGATCAGAGCTCGCCGAGTTCGCCGAGCCGTTCCCGTGTGCCGTTCAGCCCGGGGTGCACCCGGACGGATCCGTCAGAGAAGACCACGGTCGGAATCAACCAGGAGCCGCCGTTCGCCTCATTGGCGATCTGCTCGGCAATGGCATCCTCTTCGATCATGATCTCGCGATAGGGGATGCCTTCGTGGGCGAGCATGGTCTTCAGCTGTGTGCAATGCCCGCACCATTCGGCTGAGAACACCGTGACTGCACCCGGGTGCGGCACGTACGGGGTGATGTCGGACATGCGGGTCATGCTCCCTCGTATACGGTTGTGCCGCCGACCACGGTCTCGGTCACTCGCGCCGTGTGGATCGCGTCCGGTGCGCCGGCGAACGGGTCGCGGTCGAGGATGGCGAGATCCGCGAGCTTGCCGGGATCGAGCGCGCCGGACTCGTGCTCTCGATGCGTCACCCAGGAGGAACCCGAGGTGTAGGCCGTCCAGATGCGCTCGAGCGGAATCGACTGCTCGGCGAGCAGCGCGGGGCCGTCGCCCTGGGTGTAGCGTCGGGTGACCGCGACCTGCATCGCGTCGAGCGGGTTGGCGCTCGAAACGGGCCAATCGCTGCCGGCGGCCAGCACCGCGCCGCCGCGCAGCAGATCGGCGAACGGGTACTGCCGGTCGCGCAATGACTCGTCGAGGAACGGGATCGTGAGTTCGATCATCTGCGGTTCCGCCTGCGCCCAGAGCGCCTGCAGATTGGCCGCGGCGCGCAGGCGGGCGAACCGGGGCACGTCGGAGATGCGGATCATCTGCAGATGCGCCAGGTGATGCCGGTTGTCGAGGGGGCCGTTGGTCTTGTACGCGTGCTCGACGGCATCCAAGGCCTCGGTCACGGCGCGATCGCCCAGCGCATGGAAGTGAGCCTGGAACCCGGCGGCGTCGAGACGCTGTACCGCCTCGCGCAGCTGGGATGGATCGATGAACGAGTGACCGCAGTTGCCCGTGGCATGCCCGTGCGCATCGAGGTACGGCGAACTCACCGCTGCGGTGAAGTTCTCCGCGACGCCGTCCACCATCACCTTGACCGTGCTCGCACGCAGCCAGGGCGCCGCCTCCCGTACACGGGTGCGGCGCGCGATCAGATCGTCGATCTGCTCGAGTCCGCGATCGCGGTCCCACCACAGCGCCATGCCGATCCGCGCTCTGAGCCGACCGTCGCGCGCGGCGGTCAGATAGGCGTCGAGGTTGTCGGGGCCGACCGAGCTCGCGCCCACGATCGCATCCTGCCAGCCGGTGACTCCCAGGGAGAACGCGAGCTGTTGACCGCGAAGCAGGCCCTCCACCAATTCGTTCTCGGTGGGGACGGGGCGCAGCCGGTTCACGAGTTCGCCGGCGGACTCGTGCAGCGAACCGCTGGGGGAGCCATCGGGGTCTCGCTCGATTCGTCCACCCTCGGGGTCGGCGGTGCCGGCGGTGACGCCCGCGAGCCGTAGAGCTTCGGAGTTCACCCAGTGGCCGTGGTGATCGCGATTGGCGAGGGTCGCCGGGCGCCCGCCCGTCACCGCGTCCAACTGCTCTCGACGAGGGTTGCCGCCGGCGAAGAAGTCCATCGACCAGCCGCCGCCGACGATCCACGGGAGATCGGGGTGGGCTGCAGCGTAATCGGCGATGATGCGCAGGCACTCCTCAGCCGATCCGGCCTCAGAGAGATCGCACAGTCCTGCCTCGACGCCGCCCACGGTCGGGTGGAAGTGGGCATCGATGAATCCGGGGGAGACGAAGCGACCATCGAGGTCGACCACTTCTGTCGTCGAGTCTGCCTCCGCGCGAAGCACTCTGTCGGGCAGAACCGCATCGATGCGGTCGCCGATGGTCCGCACGCCCCACCCGGTGACGCTGCCGAGCCCCGAGCGGAACAGAGATCCGCCCGTGTAGATGCGTGTCTGCTGCACTTCGACCATGGTGGGATTCGCTCTCGTGTTCGGCGGGCGCTGCTGTCGGTCCATCTTCGCAGGTAACACTGCGACATCAATCCGTATCCGAGTGCGGCACCGCCTCTCCGGAAGCAATAGTCTGGCGAGCACATCTGTGCGCGCACGCGGGTGCGCCGGGCACATCAATGGAGGGCGATGACTGTGATCACCACGAAGAAGCGTATTGGGGTCGGGGCCGCCATCCTGGCCTCGGCAGGTCTGCTGCTCAGCGGCTGCGCCGCCCCGACGACGGGTTCGGACGCGGGTGGTGGCGTCGGCACGCTTTCGCTGGCTCTCGGTGATTCCATCACGAACCTGTACCCGGGTATCGAAGCGGGCGTTCCCAACTACTGGATTGCAGCGGCGACCGCTGAGGGACTCGTGTCGGTGGATCCCTCGGGCGAGGTCACCGGTGCACTCGCGACCGCTTGGGAGCAGACCGACCCGCTCACCTACGTGTTCACGATCGATGACGGTGCACTCTTCCAAGACGGCAGCGCGGTGACGATCGATGACATCGTTGCCAGTATCGAAGCGGCGCGCGACCCTGAGATCTCGCCTTCGATCATCACCTGGGGCAATGTCGACACCGTCACGCAGACCGGCGACTGGGAGATCACCATCACGCTGCTCAGCCCCGACGCGAGCTTCATCTACGGGCCGAGCTCGTCGGCGGGTCTCTTCGTGTTCCCCGCGAGCTACTGGGAGAGCGCGGGCGATGCTCTCGGAACCGCTGCGGCATTGCCCATCGGCACCGGCCCATACCAGATCACCGGCTTCTCGCCTGACTCGAACATCACCCTCGAACTCTCCGAGTACTGGGACGGTGACGCCGGCTCCTACGAAACGCTCTCGTTCGACGTCATCCCCGACGCGAATACGCGACTGCTCGCGCTCGAGGGCGGCGACGTCAACCTCTCGCTCTCGGTGCCGGTGCAGCAGATCAGCGAGTGGCAGACGAACGAGTCGATCGATGTGACCACGATCGAGGATCGCTCGTACATCGGCCTCACCTTCGACACCGCGGTCGCCCCGTTCGACGACCAGAACGTGCGCAACGCAGTGGCCCATTCGTTCGACCGGCAGGCCGTGGTCGACCAGGTGCTCGGCGGGAATGCGGAGGTCGCGACCTCTCTTCTGAGCCCCCCGCAGCTCGCTGCCCTCTACTCGCCCGAGGAAGCGCGAGAGAAGCT
This sequence comes from Leucobacter soli, assembly GCA_040392345.1. Lineage (GTDB taxonomy): Bacteria > Actinomycetota > Actinomycetes > Actinomycetales > Microbacteriaceae > Leucobacter > Leucobacter soli_B. Next base: position 28,195 of record JBEBWI010000014.1, read on the forward strand.
CGCAGCGGCTCAGCAGTACGGGTTCGACCTCGACGCTGCGGCCGCAGCGCTCGCGAAGTCGAGCGTGCCCCAGGGGTTCACCGCGGAACTCGTGTATCCCGATGCCTACCCCGAGCTGCAGCTCTCGGCCGAGCTGCTGAAGCAGAACCTGGCCGAGATCGGTGTCACCCTCGAGACCCGATCGGTGACCACCCCCGACTGGTTCTCGACGATGGGCGACCGTGAGCACGGGATCGGGTTCATGCACTACACACCGACCACTGCCGACCCCGCTGAAATGATCAACTGGTTCCTCGGCCCGGATAACCTGGCCAGCTTCGAAAGCTCCGAAGTCGATGCCGCACTGACCTCGGCTCGCGAGGCGGACTCGCTCGAGAGCCAGATCGACGGGTTGCTCGAGGCGAGCAGCCTGCAGGCCGCCGCGAACGTCTACTCGCCGCTGTGGTGGGGTCAGCGGGCGTTCGCGACCGACGGCAGCGTCGTGCTCGACGGCGTGACATCGTTCTCGATGTTCACGAGTGCCTGGCCCCTGCAGCTCAAGCCGGCGGCTTGACGCCCGCTAAACTGCACGAGTGACCGACGCAGTGCCCAGCAGCCGCACCGCCCTCTGGGCCGTGCGGCTGCTGGGCACGATCTCACTCCGAGTACTCGGTGGCCTGTTCCTGCTGTTGGCCATCTCGATCCTGGTGTTCTCCCTCGTGCATCTCAGCCCGGGCGATCTGGTGACGAATCTGCTCGGTCCGCAGAATCGCTCCGAGGCCGCGATCGCGGCGATCACCGAACGGTATCGCCTCGACGAGCCGCCGGTGCAGCAGTACTTCGCATGGCTCGGCAATGTGCTCGCCGGCAACTGGGGTACCTCATTCCGGCAGCAGGCCCCCGTCGCCACGATCGTGGCCGAGCGCTCGACCGTGACACTCACCCTCGTCGCTGTCGCCTTCGTGCTGGCCCTCCTCGTGTCGATACCGCTCGGCGTCGTCGCGGCGACCTCTTCCGGCTCGTGGCGGGATCAGCTCGCGAGCGGCATTTCGGTGCTCGGCATCTCGGCGCCTTCGTTCGTTGTCGCATTCCTCCTCATGTTCTTCTTCGTCTCCGGGTTGCGCTGGTTCCCGCTCTACGGCTACGGCACCGGCGGGCTCGATACGCTCTGGCACCTGTTCCTCCCCGCCGTCGCACTCGCCATCGGGCTGGGCGCGATGCTCACGAAGATCACGCGTACGGTGATGATCCGCGAACTGGCGAAGGACTACGTGACCTCGGCCAGGGCACGCGGTTTCACCGAGTCTCAGATCAATCGGCTGGCGCTGCGCAACGCCGCGATTCCGATCGTGACGAGCGGCGGCCTCGTCGTGACCTTCCTCGTCGCGGGCACGATCCTCGTCGAGACGGTGTTCGCCTTGCCGGGTATTGGAAGACTGCTCTACGACGCAGTGATCTACAAGGATCTCCCGACGGTACAGGCATCGACCCTGCTGATCGCAGCGGTGATCGTCGTGGTATCGATCGCCGTCGATCTGCTCTACGTGCTGCTCGATCCCCGTGTTCGTCGCCGAGGAGCAGAGGCATGAGCGCGATACGGATCAGCCCACCCGCGCGCTTCGCGCCGATGCGGCGACGCGGCGGGTTCTCGCCCGTGATCGTCGCCTCGGTCACGGTGCTCGTGGTCACCGCGTTCGCGGCGATCTTCGGCACTCTGCTCTTCCCCGACGCGACGAAGCCCGACATCCTGAATTCATTGAGGCCGGTCGGCACCCCCGGGCACCTCTTGGGCACCGACCAGCTCGGTCGCGATGTGTTCGCGCTCTCGGTGGCCGGCACCTTCTCCGCGGTCGTGGGCCCGGTGGTGATCGCGCTCGGCGCGGCAGTGTTCGGTGTGGTGCTCGGAGGCATCGCAGGCTACTTCGGCGGGGTGCTCGATTTTCTCGGATCGCGGATCGCGGATCTGCTGCTCGCGCTTCCCGTCGTGCTCGTCGGTATCGTGGTCGCAGGCATCCTCGGGTCGGGGTACTGGATGACCGTGCTGCTGCTGTTGGTGCTGTTCAGCCCGACCGATTTCCGCATCGCCAGGTCGGCGGTGCTCGAGCAGAAGCATCGCCCATACATCGAAGCAGCGCGCATGGGTGGTGCGGGCTCGATGCGGGTGCTCGCCGTGCACGTGCTGCCCAACATCATGCCGCTCGTGCTCGCGAACTTCCTCATCAACATCGCCTTCGCCATCGTGTCGCTCTCCTCTCTCTCGTTTCTGGGACTCGGGGTACCAGACGGCACCGCCGATTGGGGGCGTCAGCTCACCGATGCACAGGCGGTGATCGGGGCGAATCCCGCGGCCATGATCACGCCGGCGCTGCTGATCGTCCTCGTGGCGTGCGCGGTGAACCTGGTGGGCGACCGCCTTTCCGAACGCGCAGGAGGAGGCCCCAGTGTTGCCTGACGGGGAATCGGAGGCGGTGGCCCCCGAGCCGAGCTTCGCCCTCCGGGCCGTGGGCATCGAAGTGCGCGGGTCGGCCGGCCCACTCGTGCGGGGTGTCGACCTCTCGCTGGAGCGCGGGACTACGACGGCGATAGTCGGGGAGTCGGGTTCGGGCAAGTCTCTCACCGCACGTTCCCTCGTCGGACTGCTGCCCGAAGGCCTCAGCGGTACGGGCGAGTTGCATGTCGGCGGGCGCACGTACGACTTGACCGCTCACGGGCAGCAGACCTCTGCCGCCTGGCGCGAGATTCGCGGGAGAACGATCACGCTGCTGCTGCAGGATCCGTTCACGAGCTTGAGCCCCGTGCACCGGGTCGCCTCTCAGGTGCGCGAGGCGCTGCGCACGGCCGGTCATCGAGTGACCGGTGCGCTGCTCGAGCAGCGTCTCGCCGAGGTCGGACTCGAACCGAGGGTTTTGAAACAGTACCCGCATGAGCTCTCGGGCGGCATGCGGCAACGCATCGCGCTCGTGCTGGCACTCGCGGCGGATCCTGACGTGCTCATCGCGGACGAACCCACCACAGCGCTGGACTCACTGACGCAGATCGAGATACTGAGACTTCTGGACCGCCTGAAGCGCTCTCGCGAGATGTCGGTCCTGCTCATCAGCCACGACCTCGAGGTCGTCGCCGGGCACGCCGACCGCATCGCGGTCATGCAAGAGGGCGAGGTGGTCGAGAGCGGCAGGGCGAACACCGTGCTGCACTCGCCATCGCATCCCTACACGCAGGCGCTGCTCGCCGCGGTTCCGTCAGGCCGCAGCAGTCGCCTGCCCGCTCCCGAAGCCGACAGCGTCGAGCCAGTGCTGCAAGTCGAGGAGCTGCGCATCGACAGAGGCGGCCGGGAAGTGCTGCACGGGGTCAGTCTCGAGGTGCGCCGAGGCGAGATTCTCGGGCTCGTCGGGCAATCCGGTTCTGGCAAGACGACGCTCGCACGCTGCATCGCGGGTCTCGATCGGCCCGGGTCTGGGACGATGCGATTCTCGGGTTCCGACCGTGTCGGCTCACGGGCGGAACCGCAGGGGCGAGTGCAGGTGGTCTTCCAAGACCCGGCGGGTACGCTCAACCCCGCGCTGACGGTGCGCAAGACGCTCGCGGAGGCGATCCGAGGCGCCCGCGGGAGCGGCCACACACCCGAGTCGCTGGTCGCACTCGTAGGCCTTCCCCTCGGGCTGCTGAGCCGTCGTCCCGCCGCGTTGTCGGGCGGCCAACGTCAACGGGTGGCGATCGCGCGTGCTCTGGCAAGCAGCCCCGAACTCCTCATCTGCGACGAGCCCGTTTCGGCGCTCGACGTTTCGGTGCAGGCGCAGATTCTGGCCCTGCTCGAACGATTACGAGACGACCACGGCCAGACGATGCTGTTCATCAGCCACGACCTCGCGGTGATCGCTCGGCTGAGCGATCGCATCGTGGTGATGAACGAGGGCCAGATCGTAGAGCGCGGCGACGCCGCTCAAGTGCTCGACCGACCCCGTGACCCGTACACGAGGAGACTGCTCGAAGCGAGTCGAGGCGGCGGATCCGGGTTGCCGGGTATTTAGGGCCGCTCGGGGCTGCTACGCGCGATTGCGGCGGCGTACGGCACGATCGGGCTTGCCGCCGAGGTACGAGGCGGCAGGATCCACTGTGAAGCCCTGCTGCAGCGCTTCGCGACCGACGAGCATGCGAAACACCATCTCGTGACGGCTGGTCAGCGTGAACTCCGCGGCGATGCGCCGACCGAGCAGCACCACATCCATGAGCACCACCAGCCGGTCCTGCGAGTGGCCCGAAGAGCTGCGCACCATGCGCCGATCGTGCACGGGCAGCTCGACCCGCAGCTCGTCGTCGTCGTTGTGCTGCCAGGGGTGCACAGTGAAACGCACCCAGTCGTCGCCGTCGCGGGTGAACTCTTCGACGTCGGCGGCGTGCAGGGCGGAGGTCTGCGCTCCGGTGTCGATTTTCGCCTTTATATGCGACACGCCGATATCGGGCAGACTCACCCATTCACGCCACCCCGTGAGAGTGCTTGAATAGTGAGGTTCGACCACGCGACTATCTTGGCAGGTAATTTCGGTGAAACTCGCGATTCTCTCCCGCGCGCCACAGGCATATTCGACGCAGCGCCTGCTGGCGGCTGCCCTGGACCGGGGTCACCGCGCACGCGTGCTCAACACCCTGCGCTTCGCCATCGACCTCGCGGGCGAAGAGCCCGACCTGCGCTATCGGGGCAAGCAGCTGAGCGACTACGACGCGATCTTGCCGCGCATCGGCAACTCGATCACCTACTTCGGCACCGCCGTCGTGCGCCAGTTCGAGCAGATGGATGTCTATACGCCGAACACCGCGAACGGCATCTCGAACGCGCGCGACAAGCTGCGCGCCACCCAGATCCTCTCGCGCCACAACATCGGCATGCCGGCGACGGCGTTCGTGCGCAACCGTGCCGATGTGCGCCCGGCGATCGAGAGCGTCGGCGGCGCCCCCGTCGTGATCAAGCTGCTCGAGGGCACCCAGGGCATCGGTGTGATCCTCGCGCCGCAGGTGAAGGTCGCCGAGGCCATCATCGAGACCCTGCATTCGACTCGGCAGAACGTGCTCATCCAGCGCTTCGTGTCGGAGAGTCGTGGGCGCGACATCCGTGCGCTCGTGGTGGGAGATCGCGTCGTCGCGGCGATGCGGAGGAGCGCGAGCGGAGACGAGTTCCGTTCGAACGTGCACCGAGGCGGTAGCGTCGAAGCCGTGCAGCTCGATTCCGAGTACGAGCAGACGGCAGTGCGCGCCGCCCAGATCATGGGGCTGCGCGTCGCCGGTGTGGACATGCTCGAGGGCGACGAGGGGCCGCTCGTGATGGAGGTCAACTCGTCGCCGGGGTTGCAGGGCATCGAGAGCGCGACCGGGCTCGACGTCGCCGGCGCCATCATCGATCACATCGCGCGGCAGGTCTCGTTTCCCGAGATCGACGTGCGCGAGCGACTCAGCGTCTCGACCGGTTACGGCGTCGCCGAGCTGGTCATGCACGCCGGCGCCGAGCACGTGGGCAAACCGCTGGGCGAGCTCGGGCTGTGGGATCGCGACATCACCGTGCTCACGCTGCACCGCGGCGTGCAGGTGATTCCGAACCCCCGCAAGCATGTCGTGCTCGAACCCGAGGACCGGCTGCTGTGCTTCGGCCGGCTCGAGGAGATGCGCTCCATGATTCCGGAACGGCCGCGCCGTCGGGCCCGGGTGCGGAAGCTCCCGAAGGAGGCGTGGAATCTGTAAGAACGCATCGCGTTGTTGCAGCTTCCACGGTGCCGCTCACAG
>JBEBWI010000015.1:0-31531 GCA_040392345.1 Leucobacter soli
AAACTCCTACTCGAAGGCAAGTTTCCTCTTTTGGGGAAGGAGGAGCGGACGAGTTCTGGGGGAAGGAGGAGCGGACGAGTTTTGGGGGAAGGAGGAGCGGACGAGAAGCGAGGAAGCCAGCCACCAGCACGCCAGCCGACCCGCCACCAGCACGCCAGCCGACCCGCCACCAGGACGCCAGTCAGCCAGTGCAACCAGCAACCAGCAACCAAGCCACCAAGCCACCAACAGCCAACAGCCAACAGCCAACAGCCAACAGCCAACAAGCCGCCAAACCAACCAGCAGAAGGGCGACGCTAGCCGATCTTCGCGACGAGTCGCACCTCGTCCTGCTGCATCTGCCACCCGCTGCTGCCCTGCGGCTGATAGAGGCGCCCGTCCTCGTTCAGCACTCGCAGCAGCGATCGCGCTCCCCCGCCGCTCACCGCTGCGGCGCCGGGCACCGCCCCGGAGTCGATGGAGAACTGCCCGAGCACCCCCTGGGTGATCTTGCCCGAGTTGCCCACGCGGCTCACCACGACGTAGCGCTGCTCGTCGATCCAGTCCAGATCGACCGGTGTGCCCGAGGTCCACAGCTCGACGGTGGCGCTATCCGTGAGCGCGAGAGGAACCCCGGCGCTGTCGCGCACCACTCCGGCGGTGAACACCTTGCTCTGCTCAGCGTTCTCGCTGTCGGAGACGAGCACGGCGATACGGCTGCCGCCCTGAGATATACGCACAGCCTTCGGTTCTCGCCCGCCGAGCCACGGCATCGCGAGCCGGGTGACCCGCTGACCGGGCAGGGTGACGAGGATCTCGCCGGGTGCGGAGGTGGAGTAGGTCCAGATGTTGCCGAACCGGTCGAGCCCAGGCTGCAGCAGCCCCGGCCTCACATCGATGTCGACCTGGTCGGTCGGCGAGACCCAGGTGACGATGCCGTCGTGCAGCACCGCGGCGCTCTGCCTGTTCGGGGCGAGGGTGACTGCGGTGGGGCTCAACACGGCGATGCGCTCACCGATCTCGGGCAGCGGTGAGATCTGCGGCGACCCGACCGCGCCGAACACCCCGTCGCGCAGCACCGCGACGTACTGGTTCTCGGCGCTCGGCGAGGTGCCCTCCGCGGCGATCACCGGCCCCTCCTCGATGCGGGAGCCGTTGACGAGTATCTCGAAGCGGGCGACGTCGGGCACCGACTGCAGGCTGGCGCCGAGTTGGCGCTTCACCAGTTCCAGCGTCGATTCCTCGGCGTCGAAGAGTTCGACGGAGAGGTCGATGCGCGCGGTTCCGTCGACCACGGGCACCGATCCCGATGCGAGCACCGTGCCCGCAGGGAACGCGCTGTGCAGCACCTCGCCCATGTCTTCGGAAGGCCCGTCGAGCAGTTCGCCGACGAGCTGCGTGCTGATCGTCGCGCGACGGTTCAGGAACCAGCGCGTGTCTGGCACGAGCCGGTTGTCGGAGCTCAGGAAATAGATCTGCAGCGGGGTCCAGATCGCGGCGAAGGTGCTCTTATCGAGAATGATGCCGGCCGGCGCGGAGACGATGCGCCACTGGCCGCCGACCTGCTCGAGCTCGAAGCGCACCTCGGTGGCGGCCCCGGGCCCCACCGGCCGCAGCACCCCGTTCTCGGCGACGGTGGCGATGGCCTGCAGCGAGAGCACGCCGACGACATCACTGATGGCCTGATACTGCTGAGTGCCCTCGTCGACGAGCACGCCGAGCGATGGATCCCACTGGTCGGCATACGATGGCGCGAGAAACTCCCGCGCGATCGCGTAGTCGTCGGCGCTCGACGAGGCGGCCAGCACGAAACCGCGCACAATGTCCTCCTGGCTCGCGCCAGCCACGGGCCCGCCGGGGTTGAACTGCCACGGCTGATCGGCCTGGCTGAGGTCGGCGAGCCCCTCGCGCACGGGCCCCGAGCTCGGCACGGCCTGACAGGCGGTGAGCCCCAGGCACACCAGCAGCACCGCGGCGAGCGCGCGCCGCGGTTTCACAGAGTGGATCGCCGGGCGCCGCACTATCTCATCCTCCTCATGGCGTTGCGCCAGGGGCGGCGCAGCCATCCCCCGGTCGCTTGCGGGTCCCCGTCGTCGGTGATGTCGTCGGGCACGAGCGGCACGGGCGACATGAACGCGGCGATGTCTTCGCCGCGCGGCAGGGTGAGTCTGAAATTCGAACCCTGGCCCAGACGCGACCAGGCTTCGAGCAGCCCGCCGTGCACGGCGGCGTCTTCACGAGCGATGGCGAGACCGAGGCCGGTGCCGCCGAGGGTGCGCTTGCGCGAGGGGTCGGCGCGCCAGAATCGGTCGAAGACGCGCTCGACCGATTCGGCGCTCATGCCCACGCCCCAGTCGCGCACACCGATGGCGATGGCCGAGGAGTTCGAGTCGATGGTGACGATGATGGGCCGCCCCTCACCGTGCTCGATGGCGTTGCCCACAAGATTCGAGACGATGCGGCGAATACGGCGCGGGTCGACGTCGACGGCGCTGTACCCCCCGAGCGGCCGAACCTCGATGAGACTGGGCGAGAGCGGTTGCAGCCCCTGCACGACGTCTTCGGTGAGCGCGACGAGGTTGGTGGGTTCGGTCTCGAGCAAGATGCGCCCGGCATCGTAGCGCGAGATCTCGAGCAGGTCTGCGAGCAGCGATTCGAAGCGGTCGACCTGTGTGCCGAGCACCTCGATGGCGCGGCTCTGCGCCGGGGTCGCGGTGTCGGCAGTGCCCTTCAGCACCTCCGAGGCGAGGCGGATCGTGGTGAGCGGGGTGCGCAATTCGTGCGACACGTCGGAGACGAAGCGCTGCTGCATCTCCGAGAGCTGGTCGAGTTCGTCGATGCGCGCCTGCAGGGTGTCGGCCATGTCGTTGAAATTCTCGGAGAGCGTGTCGAAGTGCTCGTCGTTCTGCAGGGGCATGCGTGCGTCGCGCTCGCCCTCGGCGAGTCGCCGGCTCGTGTCGGCGGCGGCGCGGATCGGCCGGAACACGATGCGCGAGATGCTCCAGACGAGCGCGCCGATGAGCAGCATGAGGATGAGGGCGGTGAGGGCGAGAGTGCGCGTGATGAAGCCGAGGGTCTGCTCGGTCTCGGCGAGACTGTACCCGATGAACAGGTCGTACGTACCGGCGCCTGCCGGAAAGGTGAGGCTCGACGCGACGATGATGCCGGGTTCCTCGCCGTAACCGGCCCCCTCGCCGAGCGACACGGCTTGCCAGTACTGCGGGGACTTGCCGACGATCAACGATTCGAGCAGCTCGGGGCTGACCGCGTCCACGACCTGCGTCGACGTGTAGAAGTCGGCGGGCGCCTGCGGCGAGACCTCCTGCCCGGGCTGCCGGCGCACGTAGATGAGCTGGCTCGATGACGTGTCCTGCACGGTGCGTCGCACCGCGGTGACGAGCGCCGACAGCGCACCGCGGTCGCTCGCGTCCGACGCGTCGACGAGACGCTGCGCGGCGAGGGTGGCCCGCGCAGAGTCCTGCAGCAGCTGATCGCGCCGCGAGCTGTACAGGTCTTCGCCGATGCTCGTCAGGATGAAGGTGCCCGAGATCAGGATCATCACGCCGGTGATCGCGCCGGTGACCGTCATGGTGCGCAGTTTGAGAGACCTGCGCCACCGACGGCGCAGCGGCCCGAGCACTGGCTCGGTGATGCGCAGCCACTTCAGATAGAGGCGGCGCAACCGCAGCCCGAGCTCCGAGCGCCTGCCCCCGCCGGTCATCGCCTAGTCACTGGTGCCGCCGGCGCGGTAGCCCACGCCGCGCACGGTGGTCACTATGGTCGGATGGTCGGGGTCGCGCTCGATCTTGGCGCGCAGTCGCTGCACGTGCACATTCACCAGCCGGGTGTCGGCCTTGTACTGGTAGCCCCACACCTTTTCGAGCAGCACCTCGCGGGTGAACACCTGCTGCGGTTTGCGGGCGAGAATCACGAGCAGGTCGAATTCGAGCGGCGTGAGCGAGATCGGCGCGCCACCGCGCCGCACCTCGTGGGCCGAGACGTCGATCTCGAGATCGCCGATGCGCAGCGTCTCGCCGACTTCTTGCTGCGGTTCCCGCAGTCGGGCGCGAATACGGGCGATCAACTCGACCGGGTTGAAGGGCTTCACGACGTAGTCATCGGCGCCGGCTTCGAGCCCCCGCACCACGTCTGTCGTGTCGCTGCGGGCGGTGAGCATGATGATCGGCACGCCGGACTCGGTGCGAATTCGAGCGCACACCTCGATGCCGTCGATGCCGGGCAGCATCAGGTCGAGCAGCACCAGATCGGGGCGCACCGCGTGAAACATCTCGACCGCTTCACCGCCGTCGGCGGCGTGCTCGGTCAGAAATCCTTCGCTCTGAAGCACCATCCCCAGCATCTCGGAGAGGGCCCTGTCATCGTCGACCACCAGAATCCGTGCGCTCATGCTCCCATTATGTCTGTTTCTCCAGTGCGGATCGCCGTTCTCCAGCTCGACTTCAGCTTTATCGGGCCGTTCCTGCGTGGGGTGCGTCGCTATCGCTTACCCATCCCTATTCTGTGAATCGAAGCAGACCGCGATGGCGCGGGTCTGCCCGACAGTGAGGAACAACATGTCTGAAACTCAGCAAGTGCCCACTACCGGCGCGCGTCTCGCGGCCGAAGCAGTCGGTACGTTCGTGCTCGTGCTCGGCGGTGTCGGCACTGCCGTCTTCGCAGCAGCATTCCCGGGAGAACCGGGCAACCCGGTCAACGTCGGCTTTCTCGGCGTCGCCCTCGCGTTCGGCCTCACTGTCGTAGTCGGGGCGTACGCTTTCGGCCCGGTGTCGGGCGGGCACTTCAATCCGGCGGTCACGGTGGGGCTCGCGGCCGCGGGCCGGTTCTCGTGGCGCGACGTCGCGGGCTACATCGTCGCGCAGATCGTGGGCGGCGCAGTCGCCGCGGCGCTGATCTTCACGGTGGCGAACGGCCAACCGGGCGGGTACAGCGGCACACTCGGCGCGAACGGCTTCGGGGAGGCTTCGCCGGGCGGGTACAACCTGCTGTCGGTCGGGCTCACCGAGATCGTGCTCACCGCCGTGTTCCTCTTCGTGATCATCGGCACGACGTCGGGCCGCGCCGCGGCAGGGTTCGCCCCGCTCGCGATCGGGCTGACGCTCACGCTGATCCACCTGATCTCGATTCCGGTCTCGAACACGTCGGTGAACCCCGCCCGTTCGATCGCGAGCGCGCTGTTCGGCGGCACCGAAGCGCTGGTGCAGCTGTGGGCGTTCCTCGTCTTCCCGATCGTGGGCGCGCTCATCGCCGGCTTCCTGTTCCGCCCCCTGTTCGACGGGGTCAAGAAGCTGCAGCACGCCTAGAGCGCGTCTCGCCCGCAGGGGGGCGATCTCAGTTCCCCCGGCAGATCCAGTCCCCCGGCAGGTCCAGTCCCCCCGACAGGTCCAGTCCCCGTCTCGAGGTGGCGCAATTTGCGGCACGAAGCAAACATTCACCGCAGATTGCGCCGCCTCGAGAGGGTCCGGCACGCCAACCTGGAAGCGGGCGGAGCATGCCAACCTAGAAGTGGTCGAAGCGACCCGGCAGCACGTCCCACGGGCTGCGGCCCAGGTATTCGCACACGGCGCGGTGCACGCAGTGCTCGACGAAGAGCCGCCGGTGCTCCTCGTCGTCGACGTGCAACCCGCGTGCCCGTTGGATCGGCATGCGGAAGAGCACGATGGTGCGCGCTCGCCGGTCGATCGTGTAATACATGGGCTGCTCGCTCTCGCCGCGGCCGGTCGGCGCCGTCGCGAAGCCGATGTGCACGCCGCGCAGCTCGTCGGCGAAGTGGTGCTGCAGCAGGTGCAGTGCGCCGCGCGCGTCGAGTTCGAAGCGCGCGACCCGGCCGTCCGGATCGGGCAGCTGCGGGCCGGTGAGCGAAGAGCGCATCGGCCGCCGCGCATGGCGCTTCGCCGGCATGCGCGAGCCCAGGGTCGCGTCGAAGCGGTTGCGACTGCCGGTACCGGCAGCGGGGCCGCCGGACGCACCGGTCGCCGCACCTGCGTCGCCGCCCGCGCCCTTCGGCTCACCGTGTCGCTTCGACCGCCCAAACATGTGGCCAGTCTACGCTGAAGGGGTGACCGCCGATGACCCGCACAGCTGGCTCGAAGCCGACGCAATCGACCCGGCAGATTCGCGCACCGATGGCGGATCGCCGGCGACGTCCGGCCCCTCATCCCCCGACGGCACCGCACCCCCGGCGGCACGGCTCTGCGCGCGGGTGAGCTGCAGCGAGTCGGCGGTTGCGACGCTGACCGCCGACTACGGGGACCGGGTGATGGCGGTAGGGCCGCTGAGCCCCGAGCGCACGCCGCCCGCGCTCGACCTGTGCGGGCGGCACCGCGCATCGCTCACGCCGCCCGACGGGTGGGAGCTGCTCAGACACGACCCGGCTCGCTGAAGCGACTCGGCCGGCTGCGACGGCGACCTGGTGAATTCTGGCAAGCCCGGTTGACCGAGCGTGCCCCGTTTACCGAGTGAATACCGTCAGGCTGCCGGCGCGCTCGTTGAGCTCGGAAAGCGGGTACCCGGCGATGTCGCCGCCGCGCAGAATGCGCACACCGGCGACGATCGGCTCGGTGCTGTTCAGCACGGCCGCGCCCGACGCGCTCGCAGTGACGGCGCCGCCGGCGGGCACGGTGATCCGCTTCGCACCCCCGACGCCCCCATCGTCTGAGACCCGCACCTCGGCGTCGACGTCGCCCGGGTTCACGAGCACCAGTTCGCCGCCGCCCGCCACGGCCACCGCGATATCGGTGTTCCCGGTCAGCGGCGAGGCGGGCACGAACCAGGCGTAGTCGTGCTCGACGCCGGTGTCGACCGAGCCCATCACGGCGCCGACGATGGGATCGGCGGCATCGATGATGGCCGCCTCCGCCTCCTCGGGCCAGTGGGCGACGGGAAACTCGGCGACGGCGCGGCCCGAGTACTCGATCGTGCCGAGCTGCTCGCTCGTGCCGTCGGGCATGACGGCGCGCACGGTGGCGGTGCCGCTCTCGCCGCCGGGGGCGAGCACGCGCACGAGCACCGAGTACGGGTCGAGTTCACCCGCGTCGCCGGGGCCGTGCTGGTGATCGCTGGCATTGGCCACGCCCGGCACGGTGAGGGTGCGGGAAGGGCTGAGCTGTCGCGTCACGGTGTCGACGGCGAAGGGAGTGAGGTCGGCGACCTGCGCGACGCCGAGCGACGCCGTGACCGCGGCCCCGGTGCTGACAACCCGCACGGCGAGCTGCTCGCGACCGGGCGCGTAGCCGTTCAGCGACACGACGCGTTCACTGCCTGCCGGCACGAGCACACCGCTGGTCTGGGCCGAATCGACCTGGCCGTTCTCGTCATAGACGGTGAGCTGCACGGTCGCCGGCACCGCAGAGGGGTTGCCGAGACTCACCGTGGCGGTGGTGCCGAGCGTGGTCGAGCCGCCGACGAGCCACTGCTCGTTCGAGGCTTCGAGGCAGGTGCTGGCGGTGCGACCGCGCAGCGTATCGGTGAAGACCTCCTGCGTCTGCACGGCGCCGAACGTCTCGCCGGCCGGCACTCCGAGCACCTGCGGCGCGGTGCCACCGGGTTCGGCGCGCACGAGCTCGGACTGCGATTCGAGGGCGCCTGCCATGGTGATCGCGACATCGCCGGTGGGCAGCGCGACACTCGGGCGCGTGGGGTCTGCGCCGAGCACAGCGAAGGAGCCGGCGCAGACGAGGTTGCGGGCGGCGCCCTGCAGGGTGTCGGCGGTGACGGAGACGGGCTGGCGCTCGATACCGGGCAGCGGGGCGTTGCCGAGCAGCACGACGGCGGTCGCCGCGACCCCGATGATGAGGATGCCGGTGGTGGCGCGCACACCGCCGCGCATCACGTTGCCGGTCTTCTCCTTCATCGTTCGCCTCCTTCGGCACTCGGGCCGGGTTCAGCGGTCGTGCCGGGTTCGGGCGCGGCGCTCGGCTCAGGCGTTGCTGCCGGTTCAGACGTTGCTGCCGGTTCAGGCATCGCATTCGCGGGTGGATCCGCCGGCTGCGCCGGCGCCGGGCTCGCCGCCGCCGCAACGGGTGAGGGCAGTCCCGCCGCAGCCGTCGCCTTTCCCGGTTTGCGCCGACGCTCGGGCCGTTCAGATACCTCTCCGGTCGGCAGCGCGAGCAGCAGCATGCCGAGCAATACGACGAGCTGCACCCACCACACGAGCCGGCCGCTCAGGTTCGTGCCGTCGAGCCAAGTGCCCGTGTCGGCCTGCAGAGCCTCGACGGCATCGCTCGTGACGGCCTGGGCACGCCACAGCAGGCCGTGATCGGTCTGACCGGCGCTCGAGAGCACGGTGCTCTGGTCGAGCGCGGCCTGAATCTGCGCGCGCTCATAGCCGTCGCCGCCGGGGCTCAGCAGCACGAACCCGACACCGTGCCCGGTGAGCTGCGCCTGCAGAGCATCGTCATTGCCGGTGCTGGCGAGGGCGCCGACGAGCGCGGCGATCCACTCGTCCTCTTCGGTGGCGAGCGACACACGGTCGGCGGTGCGAATCTGGTCGAGGCGCACGCCCGTGCCGGTGACCAGCTCGGCGCGCACCGAGTACGCGTCGATGGCGGTGAGCACGAGGGTGCGCTGGGCGGGGTCGACGGCGCCCGCGGCCTGCACGATGGCGGGCATCTGCTTCTCGCCCGACTGGAACCCGCTCTGGCCGGTGACGAGGTTGAAGGCGAGCGGCCCGACCGCGACGAGGGCGAGCACGAGGCCGATCGAGACGATGGGTGCAGCGGCCCGGCGCAGCACTGCAGCGCCGACGCCGGCGAGGCCGAGCACGGCGATCCAGTAGAGGGCGAGGCCCGAACCGGTCCAGAGCGCGACGGGTGCGGCGCCGTCGCTCAGCAGCTGCAGCTTCGACGCGCCGAGTGCGGTGAGCAGGCCGAGACCGCCGAGCACCGCGTGCAGCACGGTGACATGCACCTTGCCTGCGAGCAGTCCGAGTGCGGCGAGCAGCACGATCGGCAGGAAGAGCACGCCGAGCATCAGGGTCGCCGGCGGGCCGCCCAAGCCGATCGCGTCGAAGATGCCGTCCCAGCCCTCGAGCCCGAACTCCGGGAAGCCGAGCACCAGGTGCCACGGGCTCGCCGGGGTGAACGAAGGGGTGATGCCCGGGTCGAGCAGCAGGTTCAACGGGTCGTCGCCGAAGGTCGCGAAGAGTTTGGGGGCGAAGAGCACGAGCGGCGCGATGGCGATCGAGAGCACGCGCGCAATGCCGCGCAGCGAGCTGAAGAGGCCGACCGCGAGCAGCACGATCGCCGCGGGGATGAGCACCGGTGCGCAGGCGAGCGCCACGGCGGCGAGCAGCGAGGCGACGCCCGACCAGCTCCACGACTCACGGCAGCGGGTGGCCGCGAGCAGCAGCCACGGCAGAACGACGGCGAGCACCAGAGTCGGGAATCGCCCCTCGTCGAGCGAGCCGAGCAGCACGGGGCTGATCGCCCAACCGAGGCCGACGAGCGCACGGCCCGAGGGCGACTCGGTGAGCTGAGCCCCCCAGATCCACCCGCCGAGGGCGGCGAGCGGAATCGCAGCGACGGTGAAGAGCACGATCGCGTGAGACGGATTCCAGAAGGTGAGGCTGCCGAGCACCGCGAGCACCCACGCGAAGGGGTCGGCTGGAACCCCGCCGATGGTGCGGGTGTTCTGCCAGAGCTCGCCGATGGGGCTGAGCGGCGCGAGCCCACCGCCCCAGAGGCTCGTTTTCGTGAGCGCCCACCAGCACAGCGCGAGCGAGATGACGACCGCGGTGCCGAGCACAGCCAGCCCGCCCGTCGAGATGAAGTGCAGCTCGCGTGCTTGCCTGCCCTGCGCGGCGAGGATGGCCTCACGATCGATCATGCGCGCCGTGCGCACCGATTTCGGGTCGACGCGCAACGGTCTGACCGCTGCCCAGCCCGCGGACTGGTTGGCCTTGATCCGCCGTCTCGAGGCGACGATCGCCCCGGGGCGGAAGAAGACGCGCAGAGCCGACGCGAACTCGCCGAGCATCTGCCCCGGCTGCTCACGTATGAGCGCCCAGAGCACGCGGGCGACTGCCACGAGCGGCAGCCCGAGCCACATGAAGAAGGCGACGAACGCGGGTGCGTAGGCGATGCGCCGGTGCAGATGCGAGACGCGGCCCTGCCGGTGCGTCTGACGCATGACGCGGCGCGAGCGGTCGACCCGGGGGCCGGCGACGCCGAGCTGCGCGAATCGCACTCGCGACGCCGGTGCGACGACCACACGGTACCCCGCGAGTCGGGCGCGCACGCTGAAGTCGAGGCCGTCGTCGTAGACGGGCAGCGCCGGGTCGAAGCCGTTCAGCTGCCCCCACACGTCGGCGCGCACCAGCATGCCGACCGGGCCCACGCCCAACACGTCTTGCAGGTGGTCGTACTGCTGCTGATCGAGCTCCTGGCGGCGCAGGAGCCAGCGGTCGCCGCGATGGGTCAGGCTCTGTCCGAGTTCGATGATGCGCTCGGGCGCATCCCAGTTGACGAGCTTCGGCCCGGCGACCGCGACCGAGGGCGCTCGCTGCACCGTCGCGAGAATCAGTTCGAGCGCGCGCGGCTCGGGCGCCGAATCCTCGCTGAGCAGCCACAGCCAGTCCGCCCCGATGGTGCCGGTGTCGCTCCGTTCGCCGTATGCGACTGCACCGTCGGCGTTCCCCTCGGGCCCCACGGGGATCGCGGCGATGCCCCGGCGCACCGCATCGCCGAACGGCAGGTGCCCGGTGGCGGTGACGATCCGCTCGATGCCCGCCTGCGCCAGCTGCGTCGCGACACGCTCGCCCCCGCCGCACACGACCGCGATGACCCGGTCGGGCCTGCGCGTCTGGGCGTGCAGCCCCGCGATGGTCTGGTCTAGCCATTCGCCCCCGTTGCGGGCGACGAGGATGGCGGTCACTGTGGTGCGCATATCGCACTCAGCCTAGGTGCGACGGGCGAGATGTCGGGTAAGAAATGCCGCGCGATGCGAGGCTCACAGCTTCGCAGGAATATTCAGGAATCTGTGAAGAGTCAGCTCAAACCGCGTCGCGGCGCAGCTTGCGGCGTTCGCGCTCGGAAAGACCGCCCCAAATGCCGAAGCGCTCGTCGTTGGCGAGCGCGTAGTCGAGGCATTGGCTGCGAACCTCGCAGCCTTCGCATATGCGCTTCGCCTCTCGGGTGCTACCGCCCTTCTCGGGGAAGAAGGCCTCGGGGTCGGTCTGCGCGCAGAGCGCGTCGGTCTGCCAGGCGAGCTGTTCGTCTTCTTCGGCGCGGCGGATTCCGGGCACGCCGAGGAAAACGGGATCGACGAACCAGTTACCGGGAACCTGCGAGTTCAGAGGATGCTGCGTCATACGTGTTCTCCCCTCAATCTCAAGCTGCCCCGGTGGGTCAGTCACAGACAATTACACCGGTGTGATTCGTTCAAGTCAAGCCGGGAATCATAAAGCCTCAAGTACCGCTTGAGGCTTTGCGACACGCCCTCGGTTGTTCTCGAGTGCAGCCCGGGCTACTGCCAGGTGTCGCCGACGGTCGCGAGAAACGCCTCGCCGGTGCCGCTCAGCAGCACCTCGTCACCCGCGGAGATGTACAGCGATTGGCCGCGCCGCACGGTTGCGACCTCGTCGAACTCGGCCTCGGGGCGCTCGACGCGCACCCGCCCCTCCGTCACCACGAGCACAAGCGGGTAGTCGGCGGAGATGCGCACCGATTCAGCGCGTTCGTCGCCGCCGCCACCGCCACCCCCGCCGAACACGATCTCCCCGCTCCCGCCCTCGAGCTCACCGGGTTCGCGCAACCGTGCGCGCAGCAGCTTGAAGTCGGGCACGTCGGGCTGCCAGACGACCAGGCCGCGAGCAAGCGGGCGATGCGCGATGCGCGGGCTGTCGAGTTCGCGCGGGTCGGTGATGCGCAGCAGTTCGGCCACGTCGACGTGCTTCGCGGTGAGCCCGGCGCGCAGCACGTTGTCGGAGGCCGCCATCACCTCTACGGCGAGCCCGCCGAGGTAGGCATGCAATTGCCGAGCGCCCAGATAGATCGCCTCACCGGGCTGCAACCGCACGAGATGCAGCAGCACCGAGACGAGCACGCCCGGATCCCCGGGGTAGGCGGCGGTGAGCCCGCGCAGTGCCTCTACGCGGTGCGGATCGCAGCCGGGCACCTGCGGCTCACCCTCCGGGCTGCCGCCCAGGCCGGCCGTGCGGCCGGTTTCATCCGCAACTGCGGCCGCCAGCGCATGCACCGCGGCGACGGGCTCGTGCCCGCCCCCCAGCGCCCAGGCGAGAAACGCGCTGCGCGCCGATTCCGGGCTGCCGGTGCAGAGCGCCGCCGCCACGGCGAGCGCCTCACGCCCGGCCTCCTCGGGAGCGGCGGCGGCGAGCGCGCGCAGCTCTTCCCGGGCGTCTTGCAGATCGCGGAAGCCGCTGAGCGCCGACACTTCGCTGAGCGCGACGAGCAGCTCGGGCTTGTGGTTCGGGTCGCCGTAGTTGCGGTGCGGGGCGTCGCGCGGCACCCCGCGCTGCTCCTCGTCAGCGAAGCCGGCCTCGGCCTGGGCCCGATCGGGGTGCACCTGCAACGAGAGCGGGGCGCCGATGGCGAGCACCTTCAGCAGGAACGGCAGTTGCCCGCCACCCACGCCGTATCGGTCGGGGTCGGTCTCGATCAGGTCGATCAATGTGCGTACCGCACTGCCGCTGCGTTTCACCTTGGCGGGCGCGCCCGGGTGCGCTCCGAGCCACAGCTCGGCCTGCGGCTCCCCCGTACTGGGCACTCCCATCAGCTCCGGCAGGGCGTCGCTCGAGCCCCACGCGTAGGCGCGGGGGGTGTTCTCGATGAGGATCAGCATGGAAAGTCTGTCTGGTCGGTGTGCCCGAAGGTACGCCCGCGAGCGGTGTGCCCTCGAGCTGCGGCGACAGGCCGCGGGCGCTGCGTTGCCGGGTGGCCCGCGATCCACCGGCGAATCGGGTGCCGCGCCGCCATGAACTACCATACCCACTATGGCCGACAGCAGGACCCGACTGGGCATCAGCGCATTTGCGATCGTGGTCTTCGTCTTCACCCTGGGCAGCAACGGGGTGCGATATCTCGTGGGCCTGCCCGTGTTTTTCGCGCTGTGCGGGGTGCTGTTCGCGGTGAGCATCGTCGTGTTCGTGCGGCTGCGCCCGGCTCGTTTCCGCTGGTACCGGCTGCCCGCGCCGCTCTACTGGTTTCTGACGCTCGCGACGCTGTCGATCCTGTGGTCGGCGTACCGTTTCGAGAGCCTGCTCGGTGTGATCGCGCAACTCGTCACGACGGTGGTGGCAGTGGTGCTCGCGTTCGTGCTGAGCTGGCACGAGTTGCTGCGCACCCTGTCGACGGCGCTGCGCTACGTGCTCGGGCTTTCCCTCGCGTTCGAGCTGTGGGTGGCGGTCTTCGTGCGCGAGCCGCTGCTGTCGTGGTGGGTCGAGCAGCCCGAGGGCGAGCCGCTCAACATTCTCTACTGGAGCCGCGACCTGTTGTTCGCCGGCGGGCCCATCCAGGGCATCGTGGCGAACTCGGTGCTGCTCGGCTTCGCGGCGCTGCTCGGGCTCGTCGTGTTCGCGATTCAGCTGCGTGCGGGGCTCGTGCGGCCGGCATTCGGGTGGTGCTGGGTGGTCGTCGCGTTCGCCACGCTGCTGCTCACGCGCAGCGCGACGGTGTGGGTGGCGCTCGCCGCCGTGGTCGTGGCGCTGGGCTTCGCGATCTGGGCGCGCCGGCTGGGCCCCGAGGGTCGCCGACCGCTGTATCTGACCGGTGCGGGCGTTGCGGTCGCCGCGGTGGCGCTGGCCGCGTTCGGGCGCGACTGGGTGTTCGGCCTGCTGGGCAAGAGCAGCGACCTTACCGGCCGGGCGGATACCTGGGCGAAAGTGTGGGAGCTCGTCGAGCAGCACTTCTGGTTCGGCTGGGGGTGGGTCAGCTACTGGCCGACCTGGGTCGCGCCGTTCGACGGGCTCGACACGAAGGCCGGCATTCCGGTCGCGAGCGCGCACAACGCGTGGCTCGACGTGTGGCTGCAGCTGGGTCTCGTGGGCCTGCTGCTGTTCGCCCCGCTGGTGGTGCTCACGCTGCTGCGGGTGTGGTTCAGAGCAGTGGATCAGCCCCGGCGAGGGCCGGGGCCCGCGCTGCCGTATGCGACGAGCGCGCTGTGGCCGTGGCTCATCATGGTGGCGCTGCTCGTGCAGTCGATCACGGAGAGCCGACTGCTGATCGAGAGCGGGTGGCTGCTGCTCGTGATCTTCGCGGTGAAGTCGCGCTACGACTTCGAGCTGCCGTCGCAGGATTCGGAGCACAAGAAGATCCCGTGGCGCCGCGTGCCCATCGTGCGAGATACGGTAGCCGAGTGACCGTGCAACTGACGACCGAGCAGCTCGAACAGCTGCGTACGTTCGCGCGCATCGAGCGCGACGCGATTCTGGAGCGCGAAGGGCGGCTGGGCGAGGATCCCCTGACGACCCTGATCGATATCCCGAGCGTCGACGAGTTCGTGGTGCGGGAGATCGAGAACGAGATGCTCGAAGAGCGCGGGCAATTGGCGGAGTTCGCGCTCGCGCGTCTCGCGGGGCGCGGCACCGCAGAGGACGCGCCCGAGCACCGGGCGGCGGCCGACCGGGTGGAGTTCGAACTGCTGCGCGAGATCGCGCAGGGCTGCCCGGAGCTCACGACCGCGGTCTGGCAGGTCGCGGGCCGGCTGCAGCTGCCCCGCTGACGTCGAGCACGGCGGGCGGCCTCCGTCAGCTCACGATCTGATACCGTTCTGGCCCTGCCGTCTCCCCCGCGGCATAGAATGACCGCAGAGGCTGCGCCGCGCCCACGGCTTCGCCACCGACGCGACGATTCCGGTCTCGGACCAACAGTGGATCCACGAAGCGCCCACGGAGGCAACGATGCCCGAGTACACATTCGTCAGCATTCCATTCGCACGCAGGCGGGAAGGCGCTACGCCCAGTCGCGATTACCAAGAGGTGATTCGCGAACAGGCGGCTGCCGGGTGGGAGTTCGTGCAGGCGATCTCGTTCGCTTCGGCCCCTGATCCACATCTTGATCTGGTGTTCACACGGAAAGGCGCGTCACGATGAAACATCCGCTTCGCCTGCTTCAGGCGTTCACACTCCTCCTGGCCGGCCTCTACGGCCTCTTCGTCTTCCTGGGCAACCTCATGGATTACGACTCCAACTACCAGTTCGTCGTGCATGTGCTGTCGATGGACACCACGTTCGAAGGCAATGCCCTGATGTGGCGGGCGATCGACAGCCCTGTGGTGCACATGATCGCGTACATCGGCATCATCGTCGCGGAAGGTGCGTTCGCCGCGCTCGCGCTGATCGGCGGCGTGGAGCTCTTCCTGCGCCGAAACGCCGATTTCGAGAGGTTCAGCAAGGCCCGCGCGTGGGGGTTCGGCGCGTATGCGCTGGGCTTCGCGATCTGGTTCCTCGGCTTCATCGTGATCGGTTCGGAATGGTTCGCGATGTGGCAGTCGTCGATCTGGAACGGCAAGGACACGGCGATGGGCATCGTGACCCTGTGGGCCGGTTTCGCCGTGCTGCTCGCGCTGAACGAGCCGGTGCACGAAAGGCGGGTGGATCACGCAGCGCACTGAGTGATCGCACGGTCGCGTCACCGGTCATGCGGCTGGTTCCGCTGAGGTCTACGCAGTCGTGAAGCCGCCGGGGTTCGCCGACTGCCAGGCCCACGCGTCGCGGCACGCCTCTTCGAAGCTGCGGCGCGTGCGCCAGCCGAGCTTCTCGAGCGCGAGCGCCGGGTCGGCGACGACGGTCGCGAGGTCGCCGGCACGGCGGGGCTGCACCCGGTAGGGCACGGGGCGCCCCGAGGCGGCCTCGAACGCGCGCACGGCCTCGAGCACGCTGGTGCCGACACCCGAGCCGAGGTTGTAGTGCTGCACACCCGGTTCGGCGCGGGTGAGTGCGGCGACGTGCCCTTCGGCCAGGTCCATCACGTGAATGTAGTCGCGCACCCCGGTGCCGTCGTGCGTCGGGTAGTCGTCGCCGTAGACGGAGAGCTGCTCGCGGCGGCCGACGGCGACCTGCGCGACGTATGGCATGAGGTTGTTGGGGATGCCGCTGGGGTCTTCGCCGATGCGGCCTGAGGGGTGTGCCCCGACGGGGTTGAAGTAGCGCAGGTTCACGGCGGCGAGCGCGGGCCGGGCCGCAGCGGCGTCGCGGATGATCTGCTCGTTCATCGCCTTCGACCAGCCGTAAGGGTTGGTGAGCCCGACGCCGACCGGGTGGGATTCTGCGATGAGCGGGGTCTGCGGGTCGCCGTAGACGGTTGCAGAGGAGCTGAACACGAGCCGGTCGACGTCACGCTCGCGCATGAGGTCGAGCAGCACGAGGGTCGAATCGATGTTGGTGCGGTAGTAGCGGGTGGGTTGCTCCACAGATTCGCCGACGGCTTTGAGCCCCGCGAAGTGGATCACGGCGTCGAAGTCGATACCGGCGAGCCCGGCGCGGGTGGCTGCGGCATCGGTGAGATCGGCGCGCACGAACCGGGCGGTTCTCCCGGTGAGTCCTTCGACGCGGCGCAGAGATTCGCGGCTGCTGTTCGAGAGGTCGTCGAGCACGACCACATCGTGCCCCGCCTCGAGCAGCACGAGAGCGGTGTGGCTACCGATGTACCCGGCGCCGCCGGTCAACAAGACACGCATGCGTCCATGCTATCCGGGGGCTGCAGGCCGCGCTCTTCGCGGCCTCAACGGTGGATCACTGGCAGCCCGGGGTGCTCACCGTCACCGGAGTCTCGTGCACGGTCGGGGTGACCCGCGTCTGGAACGGCCCGAACGATGACGCAGGCTGATCCTCCGCGGCCTCGAAGGTCACCGTGATATCGGCCTCGGTCTCCATGCGGAGCAGGATCGGCACCTGCAGCACCGGCCTCCCGTTGTGCGTCATCTCGCGGTACTCGCCGTCCCATCGGTCCCCGATGCCGACGACCTCGCCGTCGATCTCGACCGAGCTCACGCGCGTGCCCACCGGCCCGTACACCATGACATCGGTGTGGATCGCTCCGTGGAAGCCGTATGCGTTCGCCTTGATGTACATCGGCAATGAGTCTCGCAGTTCCGCGTTCACCACGTTCTTCATGTGCGTCGTGGCGGTGAAGGTCGCGGGAGAACCCACCTGGCACTGCGTCGACTCCGCGTCCACGCTCGCGTGCAGGTAGTAGTCCATCTTGCCGACGGTGAGGTCGTTGAAGAACACCCCGAGCACGGTCGCGTCGCTGTTGTCGACGGGCAGAGGGCCGGCGATCGGGCTCGAACCGATGAGTTCCATCTGCTCGGCGTCATTCGAGGAGAACAGCAGACGCCCCTCGTCGACCGCTCGGCTCAGCGCCGTGACCAACGCTTTGGTATCCGCCGATCCACTGGTGATCGCGGAGAAGATGGACTGCGTCGCCGATGCGAAGAACAGATCCTGGTCAGTGTTCTTCGGGTATCGGAAGTACACCTCGTTGAGGAAGAGCTGCACCGCGTTGTCTGCGGTCAGCACGTCTCCGGTCTCCAGTGTGATCGGACCGGTCGCTTCGAGCAGATAGCTCAGCGCCACCGGGTCGAAAGAGACGACCGCGTCGATCGGAGTGCCGAAGGATTCGGCCCAGAAGGCCCGCATGAGCTCGGTCGACTCGGAGAAATCTGGGGTGAAGGTGATGTCTTGCATCCAGTTGCCCACCCGATCGCCGTAGAGTGCCTGGGTCTCGGGGTTGAGCGGGATGATCGGGGTATCACGGTTGTTGTTGAAATCAGAGCTCGACGCCTGCTGCGCGATGTCGATGCGGCCGTTGTCGGCAGTGATCAGAGCGATTGCGGCCGGGTTGCCGCCAGTGGTGCGGATCTCGGCGTTGTTCTGGAAGATCAGCAGGTAGTTGCGCTGACCGTCGGCGCCGAGCGCCGCGGGGAGAATCTGCAGCACGGTCTTCGCGGGGCCGACCATGGAATCGAGCTGAGTGATGGCGTCGTCGAGCTTCTCGACGCCATCCTTCACCGGGCCGATCAGCACGCCGGTGTCGAGTTCTCCGAGCTCAGCTGCAATCGAGGTGGTCGCCCGGCTCGCCGTGTCGATCATCGGCACGAGCGCCTGAATGGCCGCGACATCCATCGCGCCGTCCTTGGGCTTCAGCAGATCGAGGTTGAGCGCGGTCGCGGGCTCGAGCACCTCGATCGCGAGCGTCTGCACCGCGGCCGATGCGATGCGCACGCCGCGCAGGTTCTCCCCCACGACCGGCATCCATTCCAGCGACCGCCACAGCTTCGTATCGGTCGCCTCCTGCGCCTCGGAAGTCACATCGATGAGCTCGGCGACCGTCTGAGTCGCGGCTTCAGAGTCGCCCGAGAGTATCTCGTCTTTCGCCTGGCCGGCCAGAGGAACCGCGGCTTGCAGCGCGTCCTTCGCCTGCAACGCGCTCGGCACGAGCAGCGCAACCCAGACGGCGCACCCGATGAGCGCGAGTAGGAGAACGGTGACGACCCAGAACCACACCCGCTTGAACAACGGCTTCTTCTGGGGCGCGGCAGTTTGCGAGACCTCGGTGAATGTCACCGTTCGAGTCTAGGCGAACCTCTCGGGCGACTCCCTGCGAGTCCGGTCACACCGGTTGCAGCAGATTGCGCACCGCGTCTTTCATCCCCGTGCCGTACACGCCGTAGCGGCCCTTCCGCAGTTGACGGAGCACCGGCACCACTCTGAGCAGTCGTGCCTCGGGATACTGCTGTCGAGCGGACTCGAACTCGGACTTCTCGTGCGCCATCTGCCGATATGCGGGCGGCACATTCTCGAGCGCGTCCATGCGGGGCACGAGTGCCTTCGCCCGGAGGTACAGTCGACGGTTGCGCTCCGTGCGAGGCTCGGCGAACATTCGGAACTTGCGGCGGGCGTTCACCTTGCTCATCCCGACTTGATTCCCGCTGTGCTGCCGATAGTCGGTGAGCGCTTCATCGTGGATCCGCACGCCGTCGTACGCCGCCGCGACGATCGCGAGCCACTCGTCGTGCAGCCAGGAGTCGGGGAAGGGTGCGGCGACCTCGGCGAGACTCTTGCGCAGCATCACGGTCGCACCGGTGGCGAGGTTGCGGCGCATGAACTGGCGGAAGACCTGCCCCTGCTCCACCAACCCGCGCTCGCTGCGGCTCATCCCGAGCGCCTCGAACAGGTTGTGGCCGAGGAATGCGCCCGATTCATCTACCTGGCGGGCATCGCTGAAGACCAGGAGCACCGCCGGGTCGTCGAACCTCGACGACAGCCTCTCGATTCGGGTGGGGTGCCAGACGTCGTCTTGATCGCAGAGGGCGATCAGATCACCGGTGCAGTACGCGAGTGCCTGCGCGAAGTTCTGCGTCACCCGCAGCGGGGGATCGTTTCGAAGCACGACGAGTTCGGGAGTGGCCCCGGTCGTGTCGCGGTGCCGTGCGACCGCGCGCTCGACGATCTCGACGGTGTCGTCGCTCGAGGCGTCATCGCTCAGCACGATCTGGTCGACCGGGCTGGTCTGCCCGAGTATCGACTCGATCTGCTCGGTTATGAACTGGGACCCGTTGTGCGTCGCGAGTGCGACTGACACACGTCGCTCGTCGTTCATGGCGTCTGGCGCTCCGGATACTGCGGGTCGGAGAGCGCCATCTTTCGCGCGAGTTCGGTGATCTGGGTGTCGTGCACCCGGCGCTTCCGAGCGGTCGAGAGCGCCTGCCCGATGAACACGACGATGAAGGCGTAGAGCACGAGGTCGGCACCACGACCGACACCGACCATCACTGCGAGCTGGTTGACGATGCCGGGAAACACCACCGCGAAGATCGCTGCGGCGAGAAACACGAGGAGACCGAGCGTTCGCATCGCCTGGTTGCGCGCCGACGCGCTCGGGCGCAGCAGAATGGCCCCGAAGACGAGGAAGACGAGAACGAGAGCGACCTTGATGATGATCTGATCCATGTTTCCTGCTCCGGGCTACTTGATGAGGAGTTCGCTGAGGATATTCACAGAGTTCCAGAGCGATTGCCCCTTGCTCCGCGAATAGTCGGTGTAGATGATCTGCACCGCTTCCTCCGCGTATCGGAGCTTCTTCTTGCCGATGAGCCCGACGATCTCACTCGCGTGCGCCATCCGATTCTGCGTGATGCGTATCTCGCGAACCGCTGTGCGGTTCAACGCCCGCAAACCGTTGTGCGCGTCGGTGAGTTTGACGCCGGTCGTGATGCGCTCGAAGAGCACGGCGAGACGCAGCACGAACTTCTTCAAGGCACTCGCGTTCGTGCGGTCGTCGAGGAATCGAGAGCCGACGACGATGTCGAGCGGCTCGGCGCGCAAGCGCTCGACCATGCGCTCGGCATCCTCCGTACGATGCTGGCCGTCGGAGTCGAAGGTGACGAAGTACTCGGCGCCGGTCTGGCCGAATGCGAAATCGAGACCGGTCTGCAGCGCCGCCCCCTGGCCGAGATTGATGGGATGCTTGACCACGACCGCACCGCCGGCGAGTGCCTCTTCCACCGAGTCGTCCTTGCTGCCATCGTCGACGCAGACGATATTGGGAAACTTCTCGCGGGCAGAACGAACGACTTCGCGCACGACCGTTGCCTCGTTGAAGAGCGGTACGACGAGCCAGGTGTCGGCGTTGTGTGCGGTCATCGTGCTCTCTTGCTCGGGTGGCGGGACTGCCCCCGATTCTACTTGGCGCGAGTTGAACCGATGCTGCGCTCGCAGATCTCGACATACTCACGGCTTCTCGTGGCCCAGGTCCAGGAGTCGAGCGGCGCATCCATGGCATCGGATTCGTCACTCGAAGCGGAGCCCGAGAGCACGGCCCGCAGAGCGTCGAGCAGCGCGCTCTCCGTACGGTCTGCCGTGATCGTCACCGAGCGCCCCTCTGCGGCGAGCGCCTGCGCCCCGGGCACGGGGTAGGTCACCACTCGCCCCTGCTCCGCGAGCGCTTCGAGCAACGTGGTCTGGAATCCCTCGGCCAGGGTCGTCGGGTTGACGAGCGTTGCCCCGCGCAATGACTCCCTGACCGCCTGGCTGTCGACCCGACCGCGCACGGCGATCGCGTCGGCGAGTCCGAGCGCTTCGATATGCGCGCGAAGCGCGCTCATATCCGGCCCGTCGCCGAGCATCTCTGCGGTGATCTGCAGGCCGTCTGCTCGGAGCCGGGCGACGCAATCGACGAACACGTCCCACCCTTTGCCCGGCACCATGCGGCCGACGAACACCAGGTGCTCCGGGCGCTGCGTCACCTGAGTTTCGGAATCGGAACCCTCGATCGCGTTGTAGAAGACCCGGGCTCGCCGACCCGACAGTCGCGCGACGAACGAGACGACGTTCTCCGAGACCCCGAGCACCGTGTCCGCACCACGCAGCACAGCGCGACCGACGGTGTGATCCACCATTCGGCTCGCCAAGCGCACCAGCGCGGAATCGGAGACGACGTAGCCGCTCCCGTGCTCGGTGTGCACGACCGGAACACCGGCGCGTCTTCCTGCCCGTAGCCCGACCCAGCTCATCGGGAAGAACCGGGTGTGCACCGACACCACATCGACCGCTTCCGCGCGCAGGGCGCGCGCCACCCGTCGCGCGGTTCCCAGCGCCGGAAACCCGAGGATGCCCTGAACGCGTAAGTATTCGGGCAGCCGCACGACGGTCACCCCGCCCTCCACCGAGCGACCCTGCGTTTCATGCAGCGTATAGACGATCACGCTGTGGCCCGCGTCCGTCAGATGCCGCGCCAGGCTCGCAACGTGCATCTCGACACCGCCGACCCGAGGCGGGTAGTTGTTCACGATGAAGGCGAACTTCATCCGCGCACCTTGCGGCCGATGTACATGATCCACTGCTGCATCTCCCACCAGGCCCGCGCAAGCGCGACCCGGCCCCGTGAAACTCCGATTGCGTCGCCGAGTGCACGCCGGCGATCCGCTATCTTGCGCACATAGTGCCCGTTCGGCCGCACCGCACGGCTCAGTTGCTCAGGGTGCAAACGGTACTCCGTGAGCGCCTCGGGCAGCACCGCGATGGGACCTGCGACACCGAGCCGCAACAGCAGATCGTAGTCCTCCATCTGATTCATGCCGAGGTCGTAACCGCCGACCGCTCGCACGGCATCCATTCTCGCCAACCAAGCGGAGTGCGGCGCGACGTTCAATTTGATGAGCTCGGCACGGATGTCAGGGCCGCTCGGCAGATCGAATCTGCCGGTCACCTTGCCTTCATCGTCGATCCAGTCGACTCGGGAGCTCACCAGCACGACTTCGGGATCGGCGGAGAGCGTTTCGAGCTGTCGTCGCAGGCGCCCGGGGCGCATGCGGTCATCGGCATCGAGACAGGCCAGGAACTCGCCGCGCGCGGCGTCGACGCCCGCCTGACCGGCACCACCCGGCCCGAGCGGAGCCGGATCGAAGATCACACGCACCCGCGGGTCTGCAAGCGGGCCCCAGTTCTCCGGCACTTCGGCGCCGTTGTTGAACACGGCCACCACTTCGAGAGCAACATCCGACTGGGCGAGCGCCGACTCGACCGCGATGTCGAGCCACCGATCCACGCCGCCGATCGGAATCACCACACTCACCAGACCGGGCACTACGCACGTGGCTGATGAGCTGTCAGTCATGCGGCCACACTATCCCAATCGGCGAGATGCGTCGCATCTCCCCAGCGCAGGGCCGGGCTTGCCGCGATACGATACCGAGGATCGCGCCCGACCCGCGGAGCGCTGAGGAGGGCCATGCGCATTCTCGTGGTGAGCACCGACGCGGAGATCGGCGGCGCCGAACGATTCCTGGTCTCGCTCGCGAACGCGGCTCGCGCAGAGGACACGATCGCCCTCGCGGTACTCATGCAGCCCGGCTCGTTGAGCGCACAGCTCGAGCAGGCGTTCGACGAGGTGACCTACCTCGGGTTCCCGCCGACCTCGCGCAACATCTTCGGAATGGTGCGGGCGCTCGAGAGAGAGATTCGTCGCTTCGCGCCGGAAGTGGTCTCCTCGCACCTCTTCCACGCCGATCTCGTCACGGCGCTCGCACGCACGCGCGTCCCGAGGACCACCACGGTGCACACGCAGGCGCTCGGGCCGGAGGATCACCCGCTCACCCGCGTCATCGCGCGGGCGGTCGGGACTCTGTCGTTCCGGTTCGATGCGGTGATCCCTGCGAGTGGAAGCGAGCAGATGGCGCGGTTCATAAGGCAACTGCGAATGAAGAACGTCGTGCCGGCGATACCGAACGGTGCGGCGGTGCCGGATTCGGCTGCGTTCGACCCTGCATCGCGCGTACTGCTCTCACTCGCGCGGAATCACCCGGTGAAAGGTCACCACAGGCTCTTCGGAGCGTTCGCCTCGATCGCTCCCGAGTTTCCCGAGTGGCGACTCGTGGCGCACGGCCCGAACGTCGTACCGGGGGACCCGGCGATGCAGGCGGCGATCGATTCCGCCGGAGCGGCCGAGCTGCTAGCGGAGGGGCGGATCCACCTCGCGGGCCCAACGGACCATCCGGAGAGCGCGCTGGCGCAATCGGCCGCTCTGGTGATCTCGAGCATCTACGGCGAAGCCTTCCCCATCGTGGGCGCAGAGGCGGCGGGTCTCGGCATCCCGGTGATCACGACCGATCTCGGCAGCTGCGCCGAGTTCGCCGACGACCGGCGGTTCCTGGCCCGGCCAGACGACGCCGAATCCCTCGCGCAGGCTCTGCGCTCCTTCGCCTCGCTCACGGATACGGAGCGCAGCGAACTCAGTCGTCTCGCGCGGGCGCGCGCCGAGGCGCGCTACCACCCCTCGGTCGCGTACGAGCGCTACCGTGCGCTGTTCGATTCGCTCGTGCAGCGGCGAGAGCCGGGTCGAAGATGACCACGGAACATGCCGAAGACGCAGTGGATCGCGCCGATTCGCAGCCGAAGGCCGCGTCCGGCGGCGTGCTCTCGCGCACCGTCGTCTCCACCCTCGGAATGGCGGTACAGGGACTCGCCCGCTTCGCGTACACCTTGGCGATCGGCAGACTCGCGGGGCCGGAGGCGCTCGGCGACACCAGCGCACTGCTCTCGGTCGCCGTGTACTTCTCGCTCGTGCTCCCCGCGGGGCTCGGAGTGGCGGCCTCCCGCTACCTGCCGGTGCCGGGCATGGCCGGGCCGTCGGTTCGCGTACTGAATCGCTGGTTCTGGTGGTCTTCAACGCTGCTCGCCCTCACGGCGAT
Organism: Leucobacter soli; assembly: GCA_040392345.1. Classification (GTDB taxonomy): domain Bacteria; phylum Actinomycetota; class Actinomycetes; order Actinomycetales; family Microbacteriaceae; genus Leucobacter; species Leucobacter soli_B. Next base: position 24,142 of record JBEBWI010000015.1, read on the forward strand.
CCCCGTGGCCCTGTGGATCTCGGGAGACGTCTTCGCCGCGATCGGTTGCGCCGTACTGGTGTGGGCGTACAACGCATACGTGTACACGCGCGGTGCGATGATGGGCGAGGACCGAATTCTTCACGCGACGATCGCGGATCTGGTCTCCTCGCTCATCGCCATCACAGCGCTCATCCTGGTGCTGCTCGGCGGAGCGCACTGGGCGCTCCTGCTCCCCCTCGCGCTCGGCTATGCCGTGTTCGCGTGCGTTTCCCGCCCGCGCACGAAGGGCGCCGAGTCCAGCGCGATCGAGCGTGCCACGACCTTGCGGTTCGTCCGCGACGCCACAATCGGCGCCCTCGCTACCGGCGGACTGCTCCCCGCGACCATGATCTTCGTGCGCGCGTACGATACCCCGGCGCAGGCGGGACTGTTCGCTGCCGCACTGTCGCTCGCGACTCCCGCGAGCATGGTCTCGCAGGCCGTCAACCAAGTGCTGATCCCGCACTTCGCCCGGCTCGGCGACGACCCGATCGCCATGCGCGCCTCGCACCGCAAGCTTCTGCTGGCGACGACCGCGCTCTTCGCCGTCGTCTTCGGTGCACTGATCCTGCTGGCGGAATTCATCCTCTCCCTGCTCTACGGCGACCTGTACGCGGGAGGCACAGGGGCCATGCAGGCGCTTCTATCGATCGTGTTCCTGATTTCGGCCACCTGCGCCCCCTCGGCCTACCTGGTCGCCTCGGGCAAGCAGCGCATCTTCGCTATGATCTGGTTGGTCTCGTTCGTTCTCGGCACGGTCACGATGGTTGCCGCGGCGCCGGCGCTCGGCATGTGGGGCGCGCTCATCGGTTTCGCCGTAGGCGGCGGCGGCGGCTCGCTCGCCGTCATCGTGGCAGGACTCGTGGTGCGGGCCGTGCCGGCCGCGAACGACGATCGCGTTTCTGAAGGGAACCCCTCCGAATGAGCAAAGCAAAGCCGATACTGATCGCCATCGCGGCCGGGCTTCTGCTCTTCCTCACCCTCGGTGCCTGGTCGCTCTCCTCTCCGGTGGGCTCCTCACCAGATGACGACTTCCACCTCGCGAGCATCTGGTGCGGCCAGGGGGAACGCGAGGGGCTCTGCGGGCTCGGGTCGGAGGAGAACCGGCGGCAGGTTCCCGACAAGGTCATCACCGGCGTCTGTTACGCGATGCAGTCCGAGGTCACGCCCGTGTGCCAGGGAGAGGAATACCTCGACGAGGGCTTCACCCTGGTCGAGACCAACCGCGTGAACACCGGCAACCAGTACCCCTCTGGTTTCTACTTCGCTACGTCGCTGCTCACGAACGACAACATCGCGGTGTCGACCATACTCGTGCGTCTCGCGAACTCGGCGCTGTTCTCCGCGCTCGCGGTACTCACCTGGTTCCTGGTTCCATCGCGCTTCCGGTTCTCGCTCGCGGCGAGCGTGTCGCTCACCTTCGTTCCGGTGGGCCTGTTCTTCATCGCTTCGACGAACCCGACGAGCTGGGCGCTCATCTCAGGCGGGCTGGCCCTGCCCGCGATGCTGGGGTACTTCGCGACCAGCGGGTGGCGCCAGGCGGCGCTCGGTGCGATCAGTGCAGTGTCGGCGTTTCTCGCGTTCGGCTCCCGCGGAGATGCGTCGGCATTCGTGATCGTTGCGATGCTCGCTGCCATGGCGCTTGCGTTCAGAGCCGAACGACGATTCTGGCTCAACGCGATCCTTCCGGCTGCGCTCATCGTGGCCGCCGCCTCGGCGTTTCTCGGGGCCGGCCAGGTCGGATTGGCCATGGACGGCGAGATGGGCCGAGAGACCGAGGAGAATCCCACCTCGAAGATCGCTCTCGCCGCGCTCAATCTCGTCTCGCTGCCGAAACTGTGGGCCGGAGTCTTCGGCGAGGGGTGGGGTCTCGGCTGGCTCGATACGGGGCTTCCCGCAATCGTTCCGGGCATCGGTATCGTGCTGACCGCGGGCGTGCTCTTCGCAGCGTTCCGCACGTTCGACTGGCGCCGGGCCGTGGCTCTCACGGGTATCGCTGCGGCGAACCTGGTCGTGCCGACCTACATCCTCGTGCAGTCCGGGGTGCTCGTCGGCAGCGAGGTTCAGCCCCGATACATCATGGCGCTCGTCACGATGTTCATCGCCGCTGCGCTCGCCCCGAGCGCAGCGCGCGACGGGTACGGATATCCCGGCCTCTCCCTGTCTGCGCTTCAGGTGTGGATCATCGCAGGAGGGTTGGCCGCAAGCCAGGCGATCTCGCTCTTCGTGAATCTGAAGCGCTACGTCACCACGGGCTCCTACAACCTCGACGGCGCCGCCGACTGGTGGTGGGCGGCGGGGCCCTCGCCGTTCACGGTGTTCTTCATCGGCACAGCGGCATTCGCCGGTTTCATGGCGCTACTCGCCGTGGCATCGCTGCAATCGATGCGGGCCGATTCCGGCCCGTTCGGCTCCGACGAGATCGGCTCCGCTCGGCGCCCGGCTACCGCCCCAGCCGCTGCTTGACCTTCCGCACCACGGCTCCCGGGCCCTGACGCACGAGCAGCAGGCTCGCGCGGCGCACGTCTTCGACGAAGCCGTTCTGACCGGCAGCCTTCCGGCGTTTGGTGGGCCGAGCGGCACCGACCTCGCGACGCACCTCTCCTCGCTCGACACGGTCGGCTGCGTAGTGCGCCTCCGAGACGAACTCGACGAGCGGTGCGAACACTGCACCCCACTCGTATCCGGGCCGAACCTCGGAGATGTGCTGCTTCGCCTGCTCGAGTGCGCCTTCGGTGAAGAGCAGATCTTCCAGTGCCGCGGCGAGTGCGTCGACGTCACCGGCGGGAACGGCGCGCCCGAGGCCGCGCTCTTCGACGAGTTCGGCGAAATGGTCGCCTTCGGTCACGACCATGGGGAGTGACGCCCACAGGTAGTCGAGAATCCGGGTGCGGAAGCTGAAGGTCGTTTCGATGTGGGAATGATGCGTGCTCACCCCGAGGTCGGCCTCCGCCAGGTAGTTGCCTCGGTCCTTGTACTCGACCCACGAGCTGTTGAAGAAGACGTTCGTCTCCGCGACCCCGAGCTCTGCGGCGAGCGCGCGGGAGTCGCTCACGATCTTCATCTCGGGCACGCCAGGGTGCGGATGCTTGGTGCCGAGGAAGTAGAGCTTCACCTCGGGGTGCGTCTGCGCGACCCGGGCGACTGCGCGGATGAGCGTGAGCGGGTCGAACCAGTTGTAGAGCCCCCCGCTCCACAGCAGGAGCTTGTCTTCGATTCCGATACCGGGGTGCACGCCCTTCAGCACCGGCTTCTCGTGCACCGGCGGCTCGTGCTCGAGCCCGAACGGCACGACGCTGATCAGCCCGGTGAGGTCTGGGTCGTCAGCGTAGTTGGCGGGGTTGATGCGGCCGAGCGCGGCGAGCTGCCCGAGGTAGAAGTGCCGTTGGCGTTCCGATGCGCATAGGAAGTAGTCGCCTCGCGCGAGTTGCTCGTTCAACACGGTCGTGGCGTCGGCAGTGGCGCGCGTCCAGGCTTCCCTGCCCTGCGGGCGCCCCTGCTCGAGCTGCTCGAGGTGCATCGGGTCGTAGACATCGACGACCAGCACTTTCTGGGTTTTCCTGATCGCGGGGAACAACGCCATGGCGAGGCCCTGGAAGATGATGACATCGGCCCACTCCTCGTGGCGCGCCATGCTCTTGTTGTCGCCGGGCCTGACCGTATCGAGCGTGAAATCCGCGGCGAGGTCCTCGTGGCCTTCAAGACTCACGAGACGAACATCGTTGCCAGGCGCGAGCGCCTCGGCCATGTGCCACGCGCGTATCGCGGGGCCCGCCATCTTCACCCCGATGGGGTCGCCGGTGACGATGAGCACGCGGGTGGCCTGCGGCTCGCCGAGCACGTCGAACGCTTCGGTGATGTGTCGATACCCTCGCTCAAACTCCTTACCCCTAAATGACGGCGCGTTGGTGTCGAGAAAGAGCTTGTGGATCGCGTGCTCAGGCTTCACCCGCGATGCTTGGATTTCGGCGCGCGATTTCACGAGCGACGGCAGTTCCTGAGTGAACTGGTCGATCGCGTACATCGTCGCGATGGTGTCTTTCGAGATCGCCTCGGTCAGTTCGTTGTCTGCCGAAGCCTTTCGGATGTCGTAGGAGGTCGAGTCCAGTCCGGCGCGTGCGACCCCGCGGCGCACGGCCAGCAGCAGCGTCGCGGCGAGCGTCTGGTCGATGGCGTCGCCACCGAGGTTCTTGTACAGGGTGTAGAGCGCGTTCCGCTCGATGAGGTAGGTCTCTTTGTAGGCGCCCAGCTTGTCCATGCTGGCGTGGTGCTTGTGGAAGGCGAGAGAGGCGGGCTCGTAGACGCAACGATAGCCCTTGAGGTTGAGCCGCCAGCCCAGATCCACGTCTTCGAAGAACATGAAGTAGCGCTCATCGAACCCGCCCAGCTCTTCGTAGACGCTGCGACGCACGAACATCGCCGAGCCGGTGCCGAAGAGCACATCGTGCGGCAGGTCGGGCTTGTCGGGAATCGGCAGGCCCGCGTGCGGCTTGTAGCCCATGCCGAACCAGGTGAGCCCGGAACCGATGAAGTCGACGTTGTTGCCGTCCCAGTCGAGCACGCGGCTCGCGACGGCCCCGACCTGCGGGCTCTCCTCGAAGCGGCGTGCCGCCTCACGCGCCCAGCCGCGGTCGGGTCGCGCGTCGTTGTTGAGGAAGGCGACGATCTCACCCTTGCTCTTCTTTACGCCGAGGTTGCAGCCGCCGGCGAAGCCCAGGTTCTTCTTCGACTCGACGAGCGTGACGTGCGGGGCGGCTTCGCGAATTCTCGCCGCGCTGTCGTCACCCGATGCGTTCTCGACGACGACGATCTCGAGCTTCTCGGCGGGCCAATCGAGTTCGCCCAGGTGGCGGATCGCCTCGATCGTGTCGTCGGCACCCCTGTAATTCACAAGGAGAACCGATACCGTCTGGACCTGTTCAGGCTTCATTGTCTCGGTGCTCTCAATCGCCTCGTAATTGCCCTCAGCGGTGCGGACACACGCCAGCTCGTGCTCCCGAGAAGTGCGTCGCGCTCAGCTTCCAAACGCTCAATTCTCTCTTGAAATTCGGACTGGATGAAGTGCGCTGTCACAGTCGACGTGTTAGAGGGCAGAAGCACTGGAGCGGCGTCCAGCTTCTCAAGCAGCCGCGTCTTTGCCTTCTCCCACACCATTTCATCATGCGCGTTGTAACTATTCTCAGAGTCGTTCCAACGCCGATAGATCGCAGTTAATTCAGGTATTTCTGTAATCCCGACCAGCGTTGCGGCACGCATTAGGAGATCCCAGTCCTCACAAACCGGAAGCTCTTCATCGATCTCCTCACCCCACTGTCGAAAGAAGGTGACCGGAAAAGCCAATGTCATGAACGGCGTATAACTGCGTTCGAGATGGGCCAATATGCTGAACCGCTCAGGATAAGGTGCGCTTGCAGCGCCAATTGCACGCTGCCCCTTCGCACCGTTTGCCCAGTCCTCAACGCTATTCTCCTGGACTGCTGCATTGGCCCGAATGACCTGCCCAGGAGCTAGTTCAGCGCCACGCCTAAATGCCTCGACCCAATCGGCAGTCAGCAAATCATCATCGTCGTAAAAGGCCAGGTACTCACCTTGAGCTTCGGCAATCGCACGGACGAGCGGCGCAGAGCGACCTCCACCTGTGACAGAAAGCACTCTTACTTTCCCGGAGAAGTACTTGGGGAAATTTCCGACCGCACTCTGAAGATCTTGCAGATCGCTATCAGATACGTCATGTGCAACAAGCAAGACTTCAAAGTCTTGATCCGTCTGTGCGCTCAAACACAGAAGAGCGTCCTGCAGTTGTTCTTGACGACGGCCTTGCGTCCGTAGCACAACTGACAAGAAACAGGGGTACTCCCTTGCAGGTTCCTCGTTTAGCGCTTGAGCCAAGTTTTCGAGGGCGTCACGCAGCTCAGCGTTGAGACCGGTTCGCGAGAGTCGTTCCTGAACCCAACGTTGAACGCTCGAGCTATCTAGATGTTCAGAAGCGGTGAGCACCGTATGTCCTTCCGGTGAACTGCGCAATCTCATTTGCAGCGTCGAGCCGATTTGGGAGATGACCCTCTGCCACCTTCTTATCAAATGAGGCAACTGCCTGAGAAGCGAAAGGATTGTCATGCTCGCGCATTAGCCGCACTCGGACTTCCGCAACTATGTCATCACGGGAATATTTGTAGGCGAGCAAGAGCGCAGCTTCTGCGGAATAGAAGTGCTCAGCGTCCGATGCCTGCAGCATCCCGCTCGCATCCATCCGCTTGTCGTGAAACATCCGAGCTTGAGGGCAATACCTGGCCTCGTATCCTGCTAGTCGGACGCGCCAGGAATAGTCAACATCGTCACAGTACATAAAGAAGGTGTCGTGATCGAGACCGCCTACTTCGCGGAACACCTTTGATGTTGTCAATGCGCAAGCAAGTGACGACCATACTGCAATACCTGTCGACGCGTCATAATCTTTCGGATGCTCAAACGGCAGTTGCCGCGCATCGATCACTCCCGTACGGTCATCCATTGCCTCGAGCAGGCGCACCAATGTGTCGGACGCAACAACACCATCAGGGTTGAGGATCAGAAGTAGGTCCTCTGTGCTTCCTGCGTGCAGCCTGTTGTGTCCACCGCCATGCCCCAGGTTCTCATCGAAGTACTCATACTCGAAGTTGCCCCCGGCGCCCGCTGCCAATGCCTCGAATTTCGCGACCCATCCCTCATCTAGCAGCTTCGCTGGGCCTGAGTCACCGTACGAAACGGTCCATCGGCCTATCCTGTCACGACATTTCGATATAGCCCCGATCACCGAGGCAAAGGAACGCTCCAGTGCAACCAGTTCGTTGTTGTAGACAACGGTCTGAACACGCAACGACGGCAGTACGTCTTCCTTGCCAGCTTCGCTTCCACTCAACACTCATCTAGAGTACCCAGCAATGCGTTGGATGATGCTGAGCGTTCTTACGAAGACGTCCCTAACGAACATAACTCTGCAACGAAGCGAGCACATCCTCACTGACCGCGTTTGGCCCGCCCACGACCACAATTCGACTCGGATTCAGCACCCTCAATGCGTCCGCCGTCTCAGCCGGGAGTTGATCCTGCCAGACCAGCAAGAGGGGCGCACCCTCGCGAGCCGCAACCGGACCGGCAGCGAGAGCATCCGGAAAATTATGCGCCGAAGCGACATAGACGGTCTCCGCCGTAGCGAACTGCGACTTCACAACGTTCGCGGCAGTCCCATATAACGTCTGATCCCACAACCGATCCACACTTGAGACAGACTTGGAACGAGTGAGCTGCTGCAACTGAACCTTCACGCTCTCGTTCACCGCGTTTGGCCCGCCCACGACCACAATTCGACTCGGATTCAGCACCCTCAATG
>JBEBWI010000016.1:0-30625 GCA_040392345.1 Leucobacter soli
CCGTGCTCTACGGCAACGACTTCAAGGTGAACGTGCGCTGGAAGAACCGCTTCGGGCGCGAGGTGAAGTACACCTCCGGCTTCGAGGGGGTCATCCCGTTCATCGAACGGCAGTATGCGGAGGCCGACAGCGACAGCCGGCGGGAGCGCTGGTCGGAGTTCCTCCGAGAGGTGCCCTGCCACGCTTGCAACGGACAGCGGCTCAAGCCAGAGGTGCTCGCCGTCACGGTGAATGGAGAATCGATCGCCAGCGTCGGCGAGTTCAGCCTGACCGACGCACGCAGCTTCTTCCACGAGGTCGTGCTCAGCGAGCGCGAGGCCAAGATCGCCGCCCAGGTGCTGCGCGAGATCCGCCTGCGCTTCGATTTTCTCATCGAGGTCGGTCTCGGCTATCTCACGCTCGCCCGCGCCTCCGGCACTCTCTCGGGCGGCGAGGCGCAGCGCATCCGTCTGGCGACCCAGATCGGCTCCGGTCTCACGGGCGTGCTGTACGTACTCGACGAGCCCAGTATCGGCCTGCACCAGCGCGACAACCGACGGCTCATCGAGACGCTGGTCAAGCTTCGCGACCTCGGCAACACCCTGATCGTCGTGGAGCACGACGAGGAGACCATCGAGGCAGCAGACTGGATCGTCGACATCGGGCCCGGCGCCGGAGTCGAGGGCGGCACGGTCGTGCACTCCGGCGATTACGCGTCGCTCATCGCGAACGACCGGTCGATCACCGCAGACTACCTCGCAGGGCGGCGCGCTATAGACACCCCGAAGCGCCGACGCAAGCCCGAGAAGGGCCGGGAGCTCAGGGTCGTCGGAGCCCGTTCGAACAATCTCAAGGGAGTCGACGTCGCGTTTCCGCTCGGCGTCATGACCGCGGTCACCGGGGTGAGCGGCTCCGGCAAGTCGACCCTCGTCAACGACATCCTCTATCGCGTGCTCGCCAACCAGCTGAACGGCGCCCGCATGGTACCGGGTAAGCACACCCGGGTGACCGGACTCGAGCATCTCGACAAGGTCGTGCACGTCGACCAGGCGCCGATCGGGCGCACCCCGCGCTCCAATCCGGCGACCTATACCGGCGTCTTCGACAAGATCAGGAACCTGTTCGCCGACACCCCTGAGGCGAAGACCCGCGGCTACCTCGCCGGCCGCTTCAGCTTCAACGTCAAGGGCGGCCGCTGCGAGGCCTGCGCCGGCGACGGAACGCTCAAGATCGAGATGAACTTCCTTCCCGATGTGTACGTGGCCTGCGAAGTGTGCGGGGGCAAGAGATACAACCGAGAGACGCTGCAGGTGCGCTACAAGGGCAAGAACATCAGCGAGGTGCTCGAGATGCCGATCGCCGAGGCCGCGGAGTTCTTCGAGCCGATCTCCAGCATCCACCGCTACCTGAAGACGCTCGTAGACGTCGGTCTCGGGTACGTGCGGCTGGGACAGGCCGCCACCACGCTGTCCGGCGGCGAGGCGCAGCGCGTGAAGCTCGCCACCGAGCTGCAGAAGCGTTCCAACGGCCGCAGCATCTACGTGCTCGACGAGCCGACCACCGGCCTGCACTTCGAAGACGTGCGCAAACTGCTGCTCGTGCTGAACGGGCTGGTCGACAAGGGAAATACCGTGATCACCATCGAGCACAATCTCGACGTGATCCGCAGCGCGGACTGGGTGATCGACCTGGGCCCCGAGGGGGGATCCGGTGGCGGCACCGTGCTGGCCACTGGCACACCCGAGCAGGTCGCAAAGCTCTCGGCGAGCCACACCGGCCAGTTCCTCGCGGAAGTCCTCGATGGGCGCGGCGCGCAGCTGCCCGCCGCCGAGAAGAAGCGTGCGACTGGGCGCGGCACCCGCTCACGGGGTGAGAAGGTCGTGGTGACGGCGTAGCGGTGGCCGAGCAAACCGACAGTCGCGCGACGTTCCGGCCCGCACAGGGCGAGATCCCGACGAGCCCCGGCGTCTACCGCTTCAGCGACCGGCACGGTCGCGTACTCTACATCGGCAAGGCGAAGAACTTGCGAGCCCGCCTCGCGAACTATTTCCAACCGCTGCATTCGATACAGCCTCGCACACGGCGCATGCTGGCCCTCGCCGCGCGTCTCGACTGGACTGTCGTCGCGACCGACACCGAATCGCTCGTGCTCGAACACACGTGGATCACCGAGTTCAAGCCGCCGTTCAACGTCCAGTTCAAAGATGACAAGACCTATCCGTACTTGGCCGTCACGCTTCGCGACGAGGCGCCCAGGCTGCTGATCACCCGCAACGAGAAGATCCGCGGCGCCCGCTACTTCGGCCCTTACCCGAAAGTGTGGGCGCTGCGCGAGACCACCGGTCTGCTGCAGCGGGCGTTCCCCATCCGTACTTGCAACGACGCCGACTACCGCCGAGCGATGCAGTCGGGCAAGCCGTGTCTCGCCGGCCAGATCGGCAGATGCCACGGACCGTGCTCCGGCCTCATCACTGTCGAGGCGCATCGCGAGCGCGTACACGAGCTCGTCGCATTCCTCGGGGGCGGCGACGATTCGCATCTGCGCGCCCTGCAGCGCGCCATGCGCGATGCGGCGGCCGAGCAGCGGTACGAGGATGCCGCGCGTCTCCGGGATCAGGCGGCCGCAGTCGAGCACGTGCTCGAGCGCAACGCCGTCGCACTCGGCCACGACGTCGACGCCGACGTGTTCGGGTTTCGAGCCGACGAGCTCTCCGCCGCGGCCCATCAGTTCATCATCCGCGGTGGCCGTATCCGCGGAGAGCGGAGCTGGATCGTGGATGTGGAGCTCGACGATTCGTCCGGAACCCTGCTCGAGCAGGTGATCCAGTCGGCCTACGAGGGCGACCGCGAGCCGCCCCCGCAGATCCTCGTGCCGCTCCTTCCCGATGGCGCAGAGGCACTGGAGTCGGCGCTGCGGGCACGGCGGCCGCGTCGGGGGAGAGTACGGGTGCAGGTGCCTGAACGCGGTGACAAGGCGCAGCTCATGGACCGGGCAGTGCTGAACGCGGGCGAGAATCTGCTGAGGCACAAGCTCAAACGCTCCGCCGACATCACTGCACGCACAGACGCGCTCGCGGAGCTGCAGCGCGCACTCGACATGCCCGAGGCACCGCTGCGGATCGAGTGCATAGACGTTTCGCATCTGCACGGCACTGGCGTCGTCGCTTCGCTCGTGGTCTTCGAGGACGGCCTCCCCGCCAAGGGCGCCTACCGCAAGTACCGCATCGAGCACACCACCGATGACACCGACTCGATCCATCAGGTCGTTTCACGGCGGGCGGCGCAGCTGAATGCCGCTGAGGCTGCGGGAGAGATGCCGGCAGGCCGCTACCGGGATCGCCCGCAGCTGCTTATCGTCGACGGCGGCGCGCCTCAGGTCGCCGCAGCGCACCGAGCGCTCAACGAGGCCGGCATCGACGACATCTCATTGATCGGCGTCGCGAAGCGGCTCGAGGAGCTGTGGCTGCCCGAAGATCCGTTCCCCGTGATCCTGCCGCGCACGAGCGAAGCGCTGTTCCTGGTGCAGCGCGCCCGTGACGAAGCGCACCGGTTCGCGATCACCTTCCAGCGCCAGCGACGCAGTACCGCGATCGCGAGCCAACTCTCCGAAGTGCCCGGCCTCGGCCCGAAGCGAGTGCAGGCGCTGCTCAAGCACTTCGGTTCCGTCGCGCGGTTGCGTGCGGCCAGTACGGAAGAGATCGGGAGCGCACCCGGCGTCGGTTCGCAGCTTGCGGCGCAGATCCACTCGTTTCTGCACCGGGGCGACGAGGCTCCGGAGACTGCCGAGACCGCCGGCCCGGCAGCGGCTAAGCTAGAGGTCAGCCCAGGTCAGAACGAGCACGGAGGGATCGAACGGTGAGCGAGCAGGCACCCACGCAGGAGATCCTGATCGTCACCGGGATGTCCGGGGCAGGCCGCAGCACTGTCGCGAACGCCCTCGAAGACCTCGGTTGGTACGTCGTCGACAACCTGCCGTTGCCGATGCTCAAGACCCTCGCCGACATGGCGGATCGCTCGGGCGGGGCGCTGCCGCGTATCGTCGCGGTAGTCGACGTGCGCGGGCGCGACCTCTTCCAAGACGTGCAGCAGACCGTCACCGATCTGCGTGGCAACGCCACGGTTCGCGTCGTGTTCCTCGACGCGACCGACGATATTCTCGTGCGGCGCTACGAAGCCGTCCGCCGCCCGCACCCGTTGCAGGCCGAGGGCAGCCTCCTCGACGGCATCCGGCTCGAGCGCGAGCGGCTGCAGGAGCTGCGCGCCTCGAGCGACGTCGTCATCGACACCTCCCGCTACAACGTGCACGAGCTTTCGACCGCGACCCGCGAACTCTTCTCCGACGACGACACTCCCGGGCTCCAGCTGTCGGTGCAGAGCTTCGGCTTCAAGTACGGCACGCCCACCGACGTCGACCTGATGGTCGATATGCGTTTCCTCCCGAACCCGTTCTGGGAGACAGAGCTGCGCGCCCTCACGGGTGTCGACGCCGAGGTCAAGGAGTACGTGCTCAGCCGCGAGGGCGCAACCGAATTCCTCGAGCACTACGTCTCCGCGCTCGGCCCGGTGCTCGCCGGCTATCAGCGTGAGAACAAACGACACGTCTCACTTGCAGTAGGCTGCACTGGCGGCAAGCATCGTTCGGTAGCGATGGCTCGCGAGCTCGCTGACCGGCTCGCCGCGCTTCCGGGCGTGAGTGTGAGCCTTCGTCACCGCGACCTCGGCCGCGAATAGCATCTGCGGCCCACGCGCCGCGATCCGCAAGTATATTCTTTCTAGCTCTTCATCGAGAGGAAATTCGAGTGCCTTCAACCCCCGACGTCAAGAACGAGCTCGTTCGCGTGGCCGCCCAGCAAACGGGCGAGCGGATCGCCGAACTCGCGACGGTGCTGAGGCTGGCCGGGGGCCTGCACACGATCTCGGGGCGCATCGCCCTCGAGGCAGACCTGCACACGCCCGCCATCGTGCAGCGCGTGCGCAAAGACCTCGCCGAGATCTACGGTGTGCGCTCCGAGGCGAAGCAGATGCCGGCGGCCAGCACAAGGCCGGGGGCCCCGCAGTTCGTCGTGCGCGTGCTCGACGGTGAGACTCTCGCTCGTCAGCTCGGGCTGCTCGATCAGCGGCGTCGACCGATCCGTGGCCTGCCGAACCGCTTGACGACGGGCGCCCCCGGCGAGCTCGCGGCGATCTGGCGAGGCGCTTTCCTCGCTCGAGGCTCGGTCACGCCCCCCGGACGCTCTGCGAGCCTCGAGATCGTCTGTCCGACGAACGAAGCGGCGATGGCACTCGTCGGCGCGGCCGGCCGCATCGGAATCAGCACGAAGAGCCGTGAGATCCGCGGACAGCACAAGGTGCTCATCCGCGACGGCGAAGCCATCGGGGAGATGCTCGGCGCCATGGGCGCGACGCAGGCGCAGGCATCCTGGGAGGAGCTGCGCAAGGCGCGCGAGACCCGGAACACGGCGAATCGCCTCGTGAACTTCGACGACGCGAACCTGCGACGCAGCGCTCAAGCGTCGGTCGCTGCGTGCGCCCGTGTCGAGCGTGCGCTCGAGATCCTCGGCAGCGAGATTCCGGATCACCTGCAGTACGCGGGCGCACTGAGGCTCGAGCACCGCGACGCGAGCCTCGATGAGCTCGGGAACCGCGCCGACCCCCCCCTCACGAAGGACGCGATCGCCGGCCGCATTCGTCGCCTGCTCGCGATGGCCGACAAGGAGGCCGAGCAGCGCGGCATCCCGGGCACCGACGCAAACCTGCCCGACGAGCTCGACAGCATCTGACTCTCGACCGCCAGCGATCAGAGGTCCGTTCGCTGTCGGCGAGACTTCGCGTAACTCCGTGGACACCCGTGCTGCCGGGCATAGACTGGGCATGCAACCGAAGACTGGAACTTAAAGGAGAGCCCGATGAGCGCTTACACGCTTCCTGAACTGCCCTACGACTACGCCGCCCTCGAGCCGCACATCAGCGGCAAGATCATGCAGCTGCACCACGACAAGCACCATCAGGCCTACGTCACCGGCGCGAATACGGCGCTCGAGCAGCTCGCCGAGGCTCGCGACTCCGAGAACCTCGCTGCGGTGAACAAACTCGAGAAGGATCTCGCGTTCAACGTCGGCGGACACGTCAACCACACCATCTTCTGGAACAACCTCTCGCCTGAGGGCGGGGAGCGCCCCGAGGGCGAGCTCGGTGCCGCGATCGACGAGTTCTTCGGCTCGTTCGAGAAGTTCCAGGCGCACTTCACCGCCACCGCGCTCGGCGTGCAGGGCTCGGGATGGGCCGTGCTTGCGTGGGATGCGCTCGGTCAGCGCGCCAACATCGTGCAGCTCTTCGACCAGCAGGGCAACCTGCCTGCGGGCACCGTGCCGCTGCTCATGCTCGACGTATGGGAGCACGCCTACTACCTCGACTACCTCAACGTTCGGGCCGACTACGTCAAGGCGTTCTGGAACATCGCGAACTGGCAGGACGTCGCGAAGCGCCTCGAGGCCGCACGCAATCAGACTCCGGGCCTGATTCAGCTCTAGCCGTTCAGCGGGTCGACCCATCGAGGGTCGGCCCGCTGCTGCGTGCCACCGGATACCTTACACAGCCGGGGGCGAATCCCGCACTCTGCTGCCCAACCACCGAAGGAGCCCCGCCCGAATGCGAACTCTCGAGAGCCTCGGCTCGCTGCGATCGAAGGTCGTGGTCGTGCGATGCGATCTGAACGTGCCGCTCGACAACGGCGTCATCACGGACGACGGACGCATTCGAGCGTCGCTCGCGACCATCCGGGAGTTGCGCGAGGCGGGGGCCCGCCTCGTGCTGGTAAGCCATCTCGGGCGCCCGGCCGGCGCACCCGAGGATCGCTACTCGCTCCGCCCGGTCGCCGAGCGTATGGCACAGCTGCTCGACGCCGAGGTGCGCTTCGTTCCCGAGACAGTCGGAGCGCGGGCCGACGCCGCCCGCGCCGAGCTCACAGACGGCGACGTGCTTCTCCTCGAGAATCTGCGCTTCAATCCGGGCGAGACCAGCAAGGATGCCGGGGAGCGGGAGGCCTTCGCAGCCGAGCTCGCCCGCGGAGCCGACGCCTTCGTCTCCGACGGTTTCGGTGTGGTGCATCGTCGACAGGCCAGCGTGACCGAGCTCGCCGCGGCCCTTCCGAGCGCCGCCGGGAGACTGGTCGCGGCGGAACTCGACGTGCTGAAGCGTCTCACCGAAGAGGCCGAAGGGCCTTACACGGTCGTGCTCGGGGGCTCCAAGGTCTCCGACAAGCTCGGCGTGATCTCACACTTGATCGAGCGGGTCGACACACTGCTGATCGGTGGCGGAATGCTGTTCACCTTCCTCGCCGCCCAGGGGTATCGAGTAGGAGCGAGTCTGCTCGAGGAGGACCAGCTCGACACGGTGCGCGGCTATCTGCGCACCGCGGAGGCACGCGGTGTCACCATCGTGCTGCCGACGGACATCGTCGTCGCGGAGCGCTTCGCGGCCGACGCTGCCCATGAAACCGTTCCGGCAGACGCCCTCGAATCGAGCAGCTTCGGCGCCTCGGGCATCGGCCTCGACATCGGCCCCGAGACCGCCGCGCGCTTCGCCGAAGTCATCGCCGCGTCCCGCACGGTCTTCTGGAACGGCCCGATGGGCGTGTTCGAGATGGAGGCCTTCGCAAGCGGCACCCGTACCGTCGCGAAGGCCCTCACCGAGACGGATGGCTTCACGGTGGTCGGCGGAGGAGATTCTGCGGCCGCAGTGCGACTCCTGGGCTTCGCGGACGACGAGTTCGGTCACATCTCGACCGGTGGCGGTGCGAGCCTCGAGTATCTCGAGGGCAAGTCGCTTCCGGGCTTGGAGGTGCTCGCGTGAACGCCCTCGCCCGCACGCCGCTCATCGCCGGCAACTGGAAGATGAACCTCGACCACTTGCAGGCCATCGCCCTGGTGCAGAAGCTCTCGTGGAGCCTGAAGGATGTGAAGCACGACTACGGCACGGTCGAGGTCGCGGTGTTCCCGCCCTTCACCGACCTCCGTTCGGTGCAGACCCTACTCGCCGCCGACAAGCTCGCGCTGACGCTGGGCGCGCAAGACGTCTCGCCCCATGCGTCAGGCGCCTATACCGGAGACGTCTCCGCGTCCTTCCTGAAGAAGCTCGACGTAGACTACGTACTCGTCGGGCATTCGGAGCGGCGCCACGGCCACGGTGAAACCGATGCGCTGGTCGCGGAGAAGGCCCGCGCGGTATGCGGATCGGGCATGATCCCGATCATCTGCGTCGGCGAGACAGCGGAGGACCTGGAGCAGAGCGGTGCGGCCGCGGTACCGGTCTCGCAGCTCGTGCACGCGCTCGAAGGCGTCCCCGCGGATGCCGAGTTCGTCATCGCGTACGAGCCGGTGTGGGCCATCGGCAGCGGCGAAGCCGCCACGCCGGAGCAAGCCGAGGAGGTCTGCGCCGCGCTGCGTGCCCGCATCGGCGAGCTTCGCGGTGAGGACGCTGCGGCGGCCACGCGGATCCTCTACGGTGGTTCGGTCTCCAGTCAGAACGTTGCCGGCATTCTGCGCCAGCCGAATATCGACGGGGCGCTCGTCGGAGGCGCCAGCCTCGATTCCGTCGAGTTCTCACGCATTGTGCAGTACCGCAAGCACGTGACCGGAGCGTGATCGACCGGTCTCCCGTGTCGAACGCAGACCGGTGCGGACCGCGTACCCGTTGGTGGGCGTTCGGTCCAGCTACCCGGCATCCGCACTGCAGCGCGGTATACTATTCTTTGGCTCACTGCGCCCCAACCCTGTGAAAGGCTGATTCGTGCTCATTCTGAAGATCGCGCTGATCGTAATCCTGGTGATCACGAGCCTGCTGCTCACCCTGTTCATCCTGCTGCACAAGGGCCGCGGAGGCGGCCTCTCCGACATGTTCGGCGGCGGCGTGACGTCGAGCCTCGGCTCCTCGGGGGTGGCAGAGCGGAATCTGAACCGCATCACGATCGCGGTATCGCTGATCTGGTTCGCCTCGATCATCGGCCTCGGCCTGATCGCTCGTTTTTCGGTGGTCTAGTACCCCCGCTCATCCCGGGCAATCGCCCAAGAAAGGTGAAGTGTGTCTGGCAGCAACGCCATTCGCGGTGCACGCGTAGGTTCCGGCCCCATGGGGGAGAAGGATCACGGCTCGCGTGCCGATCGCATCGCAGTGTCCTATTGGGACGCACTGGGCAACGAAACCGTGCGCTATTTTGCGGCAGACGTGGCTGCGGAGGAGATCCCCGAACTCATCGACTCCCCGCACAGCGGACTTCCCGCAGGCCGCGACCAGCAGAATCCGCCCGAGGTGCTCAAGAACGAGCCGTACAAGACGCACCTGGCGTACGTGAAGGAACGCCGCACACCCGAAGAGGCTGAGGAGCTGCTCGAGCAGGCGCTGCAGAAACTCCGTGAGCGACGAGGGTCTGCACCGGTCGCATCCTGAGATGCGAGGTGTGCTCCGCATCGAGCACCGACCTTGACGGAAACGGCCGAGGCCGATTCGTGGATTCCCGCGGGTCGGCCTCGGCCGTTTCCGTCGCCTTCGGAACCCTTCGGCGCACAGACGCTCCGCCCAGCACGCCCAGCACGATCATCCAGTTCCGCCCGTCGGTGGCGCGACCCAGCGGTACGATCCGGAGGAGGCGGTCCAGCGAGCTGACTCCGAATGAATCGTGTCAGATCGCGGAGAGCTCGGCGACGATCTGCACGAGCGATTCCGCCTGAATCGTGAGCACCGGTCGCCCGTGCCCTCTGAGTACGGCTCGATCTCCCGAAGCCTGCGAACGGATGAGCGCACCGAAGCCGGCATCCGACCCCGGGATCTCCAGTTCGGGCGCCGCTGCGTCGAGTATCTGCAGATACAGGCCGAGCGCCGGCCCGCCCTTGTGCAGCTGGCCGGTCGAGTGCAAGTAGCGCGGTCCCCAGCCGAGGGCGACCGGTGCACCGGTGCGCTCGGCGAGCAGTTGACGCAGTTCCGCAGTCAGAACCGAGTACTCGCCGTCGCGATCGAGATACACCTGCAGCGCGATGTACCCGCCGTCGGGAAGCGCCTCGCGCAGCCGTGCGAGCAGCGAGGGCCCGTCTGCAAGCAGATCCGCGTCGGGCTCGGAGACCTGGTTGGCTCCCAGCGCAGCCCTGGCGGCGACCTTCGCGGATTCGACGTCGGGCTGGTTGAAGGGGTCGATGCCCATCAGATGACCGAGAGCAGCAGTCGCCGTCTCCCACAGCAGCAGCTGCGCTCCGAGCGGACCGCTCACGAAGAGGCCATCCGCCTCGAGACCCGTGCCGGGTGCGCCTGCGCCGACGCGCACTCGCACGGCGTTCGCGGGAAGTTCGGAACGCAGCTCGAATGCGTTCGCGGGAAGGGCGATCGGCAGCACTCCGCTGCCGTTCTTCCCCGTGGATTCGGCGACGAGCTGCTCGATCCAATCGCCGAGACACCATCGGGCATCCTCCGCCTCCTCGACTGCGAGCACGTAGCGCTCGGGGAGCCCTGCCCGGATCGAGGCGGCCAACTGCAACGCGGGGTTGCCGCGGTCGTCGGCCGCAAGCGCGTCCCGCACCGTGCGAGCGTCCGCGAGCACCCGCTGCATGTCTGCACCGGCGAGCACGGAGGGCACGATACCGAAAGCGGTGAGCACGGAGAACCTGCCACCGACATGGGGATCGGCGAGGAAGCAGCGATACCCCTGCTCCCGCGCGTGCGCCTCGAGTGCCGAGTCCGGGTCTGTCACGATCACGACGTGATCGGAGGGGGAGAGGCCGGCTGCCCGGAACGCCTGCTCGAACGCCGCGAGATGGCTGCGGGTCTCCACGGTGGAGCCCGACTTCGAACTCACGACCACGACGGTTCGGACGAGTTCGTCGGCCAGCGCCCGGCGCACCGCGTCGGGGTGGGTCGAGTCGAGCAGGGTCAACGGCGCCCCGCCCCAGGTCGCGACGACCTCGGGGCCGAGGCTCGAGCCGCCCATCCCGCACAGCACGACGCGATCGACACCGCGGTCGCGCAGCTCTCGGCGCAGTTCGAGCACTTCGGGCAGCAGCGTCTCGGCACGATCGAAGGGTGTCACCCAGCCCAGTCGCACAGCGGCCTCCGGCTCCGCGTCGACCCCCCACAGCGTCGCGTCCTTCGCGAAGATCCGGCTCGCGACCCGCCCCGCAACGAGCACGTCCAATCGTTGCTCGTAGTCGGGCAGTGCCGCACCCCCGTGCACCTCGACGATGTTCGCGGTCACCGGCTCGCCCCCAGCGCGGCGGTCACGGTTTCCAGGAGTTCGGCCCAGGAGGCGTCGAACTTCGCGAGCCCCTCTGTCTCGAGCTTCGCGGTGACCTCTCCGTAGTCGACGCCCAGGGCGTCGATCGCGTTGAGCAGCTGATCGGCTTCGCGATACGCGCCCGACACGGTGTCGCCGCTCACCTCGCCATGATCCGCGAAGGCTTCGAGGGTGCCCTCCGGCATCGTATTCACCACGTCTGAGGCGACAAGCCCGGAGACGTAGAGTGTGTCGGGCAGCCGCGAGTCCTTCACGCCTGTCGAGGCCCAGAGCAGCCGCTGCGGGTTCGCGCCGGCGGCGAGCAGCAGCCTCGCCCGTTCACTCGAGAACGTCTGGGCGAATATCTCGTGCGCGAGCTGCGCATTCGCGATGCCGGCGCGACCTAAGAGCTCACGCGCGTCGTCCGGAAGCACCGCTCCGAGCCGGGCGTCGACCTCGGAGTCGAGACGGGAGATGAAGAAGGATGCGACCGAGTGGATCGCGTTCAAGTCGTGCCCGGCGGACCTGGCGCGCTCGAGACCTGTGAGGTAGGCATTGATCACTTCGCGATAGCGCGTGAGACCGAAGATCAGCGTCACGTTGACGCTGACGCCTGCGGCGATCGTCTCCGTGATCGCTTCGAGCCCCTCGGCGGTGGCGGGAATCTTGATCATCGCGTTCGGTCGATCGACCTTCGCCCAGAGCTCCGCCGCTTGCGCGACGGTACCGGCGGTGTTCCGCGCAAGACCCGGCTCCACCTCGATGGAGACGCGACCGTCGCGACCCCCTGTTGAGGCGTAGATCTCGGCGAAGAGATCGCACGCGTCGGCGACATCGCCCGTCGTCAACTCGAAGATCGTCTCCGTTGCGTCGAGCCCGCGTGCGGCGCACGCCGAGATCCGCTCGGCGTAGCCGCGACCGGAACCGATCGCACCGGCGAAGATGGTCGGGTTCGTCGTCACCCCCACGATATTTCGCGTGCGGATCAGTTCGGCCAGGTTTCCACTGTCGAGGCGCTCACGAGAGAGGTCGTCGAGCCAGATGCTGACCCCGGCGTCGCTGAGTGCGGCAGTAGGCGTCTTCGTCAAGAGTTCCTCCTTCGCTCCGAGCCGGTTCAGGCGGCCAGCGACTCACGGGCCGCGGCGACCACCGCGTCCGTCGTGATGCCGAACTCGCGGAACAGCGTCTGGTAGTCCGCCGAAGCGCCGTAGTGCTCGATCGACACCGAGCGGCCTCGATCTCCCACGTACTCGCGCCAGCCGAGCGCAAGGCCTGCCTCGACGCTCACCCGAGCTGTCACTGCCGCCGGCAGCACGCTTTCGCGGTACTCGGGGGTCTGCTCTGCGAACCATTCGAGGCACGGCGCGGACACGACGCGCGCGCCGACGCCCTCCTCGGCGAGCCGCTCTCGAGCCTCGACCGCGAGCTGCACCTCGGATCCTGTGGCGATCAGCAGCACGTCAGGGGTGCCGGTCGGGGACTCCGCGAGCACGTACGCTCCGCGCCGCGTTCCCTCGGCAGAGGCGAGTGCGTCGCCCGCCGCGGGGCCCTCACCACGGGCGAAGACCGGCACGTTCTGACGCGTGAGCGCCAGACCGGTCGGGCCGCCGTGACGGCTCAGAACCTCGTGCCAGGCCACCGAGACCTCGTTCGCGTCGGCGGGGCGCACGATGGCGAGATTCGGGATCGCTCGCAGCGAGGCCAAATGCTCGATGGGCTGATGCGTCGGCCCATCTTCGCCGAGGGCGATGCTGTCGTGCGTCCACACGAAGATGCTCGGCACGTTCATCAGTGCCGCGAGACGCACCGCGGGGCGCATGTAATCGGCGAACTGCAGGAAGGTGCCGCCGTAGCTGCGAGTCCTTCCGTGCAGCTGGATGCCGTTCAGAATCGCCGCCATCGCGTGCTCGCGGATGCCGAAATGGAGCACGCGACCGTACGGGTCGCCGCTCCAGCTCGAGGTGGAGCGGTGTGCGGGCACGAAGGACGGCGCGCCTGAGATCGTCGTGTTGTTCGAGCCCGCGAGATCGGCGGAGCCGCCCCAGAGCTCGGGCAGCACCGGTGCGAGCGCGTTCAGCACCTTGCCGCTCGCGGCGCGAGTGGCGACGCTCGCACCTGCTTCGAAGCGCGGCAGCGCGGCGAGCGCCTCATCGGGCAGCACTCCGCTCTCGAGGCGATCGAGCAAGACCTTGCGCTCGGGATTGGCGACAGCCCAGGCATCGAACGCGACCTGCCACTCGGCGCGCTTCTGCGCACCGCGAACGACGGCCTTGCGCGTGTGCTCGATGATCTCGTCAGCCACGACGAAGTGCTGCTCGGGATCGAACCCGAGTGCCCGTTTCAGGCCTGCCAGCTCGTCGGCTCCCAGTGCCGAGCCGTGAATACCTCCGGTGTTCTGCTTGCCGGGAGACGGCCAGCCGATAATGGTCTTGAGAATGATGAGCGAGGGCTTCGAGGTCTCGGCCTGGGCCGCGGCGATGGCGGCGTTCAGCTCGACCAGATCTTCGACGTACCCGCCGGTCTTCTTCCAGTCGACCTCGATCACCTGCCAGCCGTACGCCTCGTAGCGCCCGCGCACATCCTCGGAGTAGGAGATGTCCGTGTCGTCCTCGATGGAGATCTGGTTGCTGTCGTAGATGGCGATCAGATTGCCGAGTTCCTGGTGACCGGCCAGCGAACCCGCCTCGCTGGTCACACCCTCCTGCATGTCCCCATCGCCTGCGACCACGTAGATGAAGTGGTCGAAGGGGCTGGTGCCCGGTGCCGCATGCGGATCGAACAGGCCGCGCTCGTAGCGCTGCGCGTATGCGAATCCGACGGCGGAGGCCAGCCCCTGCCCCAGCGGACCCGTGGTGATCTCCACACCCGCCGTGTGCCCGTACTCGGGATGGCCCGGCGTCTTCGAACCCCAGGTGCGCAGCGCCGCGATGTCCTCGAGCTCCAGCCCGTACCCGCCGAGGTAGAGCTGCACGTACTGGGTCAACGAGCTGTGCCCGACGGAGAGGATGAAGCGGTCTCGGCCGATCCATCCGCTGTCGCTCGGGTCGTGGCGCATGACCTTCTGATGCAGCAGGTAGGCGAGCGGTGCGAGGCTGATCGCCGTGCCGGGATGACCGTTGCCCACCTTCTCGACCGCGTCTGCCGCCAGCACGCGAGCCGTGTCAACCGCCCGGTCGTCGAGCTCATCCCACTGCAATTCGTCTGCCAATGCCCAGCCTCTCTGATCAATCGGCGCCCGCATCGACGCACCCGGACCAAGCCTACAGCGCGGGCAGGTACCATAGAGAGCGATGTCTGCGAATACTGTGAGCTCAAGAACCCCGCACGCCGGCTCGACCCCGTCAGGGCCCTGGCAGCGCGTCAAGGCGTACATCGCCCTGACCAAGCCTCGGGTGATGGAACTGCTGCTCGTCGTGACGGTTCCCGCCATGATCCTGGCCCAGGGCGGCCTTCCGAACCTGTGGCTCGTACTCGCCACGTTGATCGGCGGCGCGATGAGCGCCGGGTCTGCCGGTGCGTTCAACTGCTACATCGATCGCGACATGGATCGCAAGATGAACCGCACGAAGAACCGGCCGCTCGTGACGGGGGAGATCTCCGATCGCAACGCGCTGGTCTTCTCCTGGGTGCTCGGCTTCGCCTCGGTCGCCTGGCTGCTGCTGACGACCAACTGGCTGGCGGCGGTGTTGTCTGCCGCGGCGATCTTCTTCTACGTGGTCATCTACACCCTGCTGCTCAAGCGCCACAGCGAGCAGAACATCATCTGGGGCGGCATCGCCGGGTGCTTCCCGGTGCTCATCGGCTGGGCAGCAGTCACCGGTTCTCTCGATTGGCCCGCATGGGTCTTCTTCCTCATCATCTTCCTGTGGACGCCGCCGCACTACTGGCCGCTCTCGATGAAGTACCGTGACGACTACGCGAGCGCGGGAGTGCCGATGCTGGGTGTCGTACGAGGCCGGGTCACCGTCGGCCTGCAGATCATCCTCTACACCTGGGCGACCGTCGCATCGAGTCTGCTGCTCATCCCCGTGGCGCAGATGGGCTGGGTCTACACGATCGTCGCAGTCGTCTCGGGCGCCTATTTCATCTTCGAGGCGCACCGCCTGTACGGCAGCGCGATTCGAGGCCAGGAAGGGAAGCCGATGCGAATCTTCCACGGCTCGATCAGCTACCTGTCGGTGCTCTCGATCGCGATCGCGGTCGATCCGCTGCTGCCGTTCTGATCTGGTCGCGCCGACCGCGCTATACGGCGATCGGTCGCTTCAGCCGGAACACCACGACGGTCATCGCGGCGGCGTTGAGCGCTGCGAGCACCATGTGCACGCCCACGGCGAACGGCGGCAGGCCGTTACGGGCTTGGTAGATGCCCACGAGGATCTGCACCCCCGTGATCAGGAGCAGCGCGAGCGTCCAGGCGAACGGGCGTAGCCTCGACGCCGCGGACCAGATCACGAGCACGAGGATCAGCGCTGCGAGCACGTACCCTGGCCACGCGTGGATGTGGCTGAGCAGTGTCGCGTCGAACCCGTCGCGCACGACGTTCACATCGCCGGAGTGCGGTCCGGCGCCGGTGGTGAGTACGCCGAAGAACACGGTGACCGCCATCGCGAGCGTCGCGATGTGCACGAGGATCGCGAAGCCCTTCGGCACCGCGCGTTCGCGTTCGCCCGGCGCCTCCGAGAGGCGCACGAGATACGCCGCGGTCAAGCAGACCAGGATCACCGAGAGCACGTAGTGGAAGCCGACGAGGTTCGCGTTCAGGTGCAACCAGACGATGACCCCGCCGACGACCGCCTGGGTGACCACGCCGGCGAGAACGAGCGTTGCCAGCACGAAGAGGTCGCGACGGGTGCGACGAAGCCGCCAGGTGAGCAGGAACACCGCGATCGCGGCGATGAGCAGAGGACCGCTGATGGTCCGGTTGCCGAACTCGATGAGGGCGTGATAACTCTGCTCGGCGGTCGGAACGAGCGAACCGGGGGTGCACAGCGGCCAGTCGGTGCAGCCGAGCCCCGAGCCGGTGAGCCGTACCGCTCCACCGGTCGCGATGATCGTCGTGTTGAGCACGAACGAGATCCATGCGAACACGGAGAGGAGCCTCGGCCACCGAGGCGTGGCGTCCTCCGCGGGCTTCGGCGGCACGGTCGTGCTCCCAGTCGACAAGTTGGCTCCCTCCGAGAAGCAGCTTCCTTCGCTCACGGCGCAATATGCGTCGCTCCCGTTTCACAAGCAATTGGCGTAGAATAGGAAGCTGTGGTTGCGAACGGCGACCCGACGCGAGGTGTTCGACACTCGCGTTCCAGGTCCGTCCGAAGCCCAGACTACTGCACCGCTGCAGGGAACCAGGTGGATGCCCCACCTTCGCGCGATCGACTCGATCGAACCCGCGCATGGGTTCTGCAGCGAGACAATCGAGGGATGGAACGATGCCAGAGGTGCTGATTGACCGGCCCGAGCTCGAAGGCTTGGGAGTATATGAATTCGGCTGGCATGACAAGGACGAAGCCGGTGCCGTAGCCCAGCGCGGCCTGAGCGAAGCCGTCGTGCGGAATATTTCGGGTCTGAAGGACGAGCCCGAGTGGATGCTCGAGCGACGCCTGAAAGCGCTGCAGATCTTCGGTCGCAAACCCATGCCGACCTGGGGCGCAGACCTCAGCGACATCGATTTCGACAACATCAAGTACTTCGTGCGTTCCACGGAGAAGCAGGCCACCAGTTGGGAAGAGCTTCCCGAGGAGATCAAGGAGACCTACGAGCGCCTCGGAATTCCGGAGGCCGAGCGTCAACGCCTCGTCGCCGGCGTCGCGGCGCAGTACGAGTCCGAGGTCGTCTACCATCAGATTCGTGAGGATCTGGAGGAGCAGGGCGTGCTCTTCCTCGATACCGATACCGCGCTGCGCGAGCACCCCGAGATCTTCAAGGAGTACTTCGGCACGGTCATCCCCTCGGGCGATAACAAGTTCGCCGCACTGAACACCGCGGTGTGGTCGGGCGGTTCGTTCGTCTATGTGCCGAAGGGTGTGCATGTCGAGATTCCGCTCCAGGCATACTTCCGCATCAACACGGAGAACATGGGGCAGTTCGAGCGCACGCTCATCATCGCCGACGAGGGCAGCTACGTGCACTACATCGAGGGCTGCACCGCCCCGATCTACAAGAGCGATTCGCTGCACTCGGCCGTGGTCGAGATCATCGTGAAGAAGAACGCACGCGTGCGGTACACGACGATCCAGAACTGGTCGAACAACGTCTACAACCTCGTCACCAAGCGCGCCGTGGCCGAAGAGGGCGCCACCATGGAGTGGGTCGACGGCAACATCGGCTCGAAGGTCACCATGAAGTACCCGTCGATCTACCTGACCGGCGAGCACGCCAAGGGCGAGACCCTCTCGGTCGCGTTCGCGGGCCCCGGCCAGCACCAGGACGCGGGCGCCAAGATGATCCACCTGGCCCCTCACACGAAGTCGTCGATCCTCTCGAAGTCGATCGCGCGCGGCGGCGGCCGCACCGGCTACCGCGGCGAGGTGCGCATCGACGCCGGCGCCCACCACGCGGCAAACTCGGTCGTCTGCGACGCACTGCTCGTCGACACGATCTCGCGCAGCGACACGTATCCTGCGATCGACATCCGCACGGACGATGCCGAACTCGGGCACGAGGCCACGGTCTCGCGCGTCAGCGAGGAGCAGCTCTTCTACCTGATGAGCCGCGGCCTGGCCGAGGAGGAGGCGATGGCGATGATCGTGCGCGGCTTCATCGAGCCGATCGCACGCGAGTTGCCCATGGAGTACGCGCTCGAACTGAACAAGCTCATCGAGATGGGCATGGAAGGATCTGTCGGATAATGGCGCAGCTGGAAGCTACGAAGGAAACCGCTCAGCACGGGTTCACCTCACATTCCGACGGCGACTGGGCCAACAAGGCACCGGTGCAGACGCGCTCTGAGCGCTTCACCTCGACCGATGTCGCCGATTTCCCGGCCGTCACCGGGCGCGAGGCAGTGTGGAAGTTCGCACCTATCGCGAAGTTCGAGACGCTCCTGAACGGCGAACTCGACGGCTCCCGCATCCCGGTCACGGTGACAGAGACCGCAGGTGTGACGAGCGGCTGGATCGCGCGTGACGACGCGCGCATCGGCCGCGCAGGCGTGCCCGAAGAACGGGGCGCGGCCGCAGCATGGTCGGCCTTCGGCGAGGCACACGTGCTCACGCTCGTCTCGGAAGAGCCCGTGACCGCGGTCGTCGTGCGCGACGCCATCGGCGGCTCCGCTCGCGCCGGCCACACGATCATCGAGGCGAAGCCGAACGCCCGGGGGCTCGTGATCCTCGAGAACCGCGGCCCGGCAAAGCTCAGCGAGAACGTCGAGATCGTCGTCGGCGATGGTGCGAACATCACCGTGGTGAGCGTGCAGCAGTGGGATCAGGACGCGATCCATCTCGCGAGCCACTACGCCACGGTCGGTCGCGACGCATCGCTCACGCACATCGTGGTCACGCTGGGCGGGGAGGTCGTGCGGCTCAACCCGTCGATCCATCTGAACCATCAGGGCGGCAACGGCGAGGCGTTCGGCGCCTACTTCGCCGATGCCGGGCAGCATCTCGAGCACCAGGTCTACATGGATCACGATGCCCCGAACACCCGCAGCCGGGTGAACTACAAGGGTGCGCTGCAGGGAGCGGGCGCGCACACGGTGTGGATCGGCGACGTACTCATCCGCAACAACGCCTCGGGTACCGACAGCTACGAGCAGAACCGCAACCTCACCCTCACCGAGGGCACCCGCGCCGACTCGATCCCGAACCTCGAGATCGAGACCGGCGACATCGAGGGCGCCGGGCACGCGAGCGCCACCGGCCGGTTCGACGATGAGCACATCTTCTATCTGCAGAGCCGAGGCATCTCCGCGGAAGAGGCCCGCAAGCTCGTCGTCCGCGGCTTCCTGCTCGAGGTCATCGCCCAGATCGGCGACGCCGACACGGTCGAGCGGCTGCAGGCGGCCATCGAGGCCGAGCTCACGGGGGCCATCGAGTCGTGAGCAGGCAGAAGGCGCTCGCGCTGAGCGAACTGACTCAGGATCAGGCCGTGCGCGTCGTGATCGACGAGGTTCCGATCGCGATCGTGCTCGACGGTCAGGGCGAGGTGCACGCGATCGGCGACACCTGCACCCACGGCCAGATCAGCCTCTCCGAAGGATTCGTCGAGGGCGACACGCTCGAATGCTGGGCCCACGGCTCGGCCTTCTCGCTGCGCACCGGCGCCCCGCAGAACCTTCCGGCCTACGAGCCGGTACCCGTTTTCGTCGTCGAGATCGAAGACGGCGACATCTACATCGACCCCACCGTTACGAAAGAGATTTCAGCATGAGTTCCGTTCTTGAGATCAAGGACCTGCACGTCAGCGTCGAGACCGATCAGGGCGCCAAGCCCATCCTGAAGGGCGTGGACCTGACCATCCGTCAGGGCGAGACCCACGCCATCATGGGCCCGAACGGCTCGGGCAAATCGACGCTCGCCTACGCGATCGCCGGACATCCGCGCTATCAGGTGACGAGCGGATCCATCCTGCTCGACGGCGAAGAGGTCACCGAGATGGAGGTCGACGAGCGCGCGAAGGCGGGCCTGTTCCTCGCGATGCAGTACCCGGTGGAGATTCCGGGCGTGACCAACGCCAACTTCCTCCGTACCGCGAAGACCGCGATCGACGGCGAGGCGCCGGCGATCCGCAGCTGGATGAAGCAGGTCAAGGGCGCAATGGAGGACCTGCGCATGGATTCCTCCTTCGCCGAGCGCAACGTCAACGAGGGCTTCTCGGGTGGCGAGAAGAAGCGCAACGAGATCCTGCAGCTCGAGCTCCTGAAGCCGCGCTTCGCGGTGCTCGACGAGACCGATTCGGGCCTCGACGTCGACGCGCTCAAGATCGTCTCCGAGGGTGTGAACCGGGCGAAGGAGACGACGGGCCTCGGCGTGCTGCTCATCACGCACTACACCCGCATCCTTCGGTACATCAAGCCCGACTTCGTGCACGTCTTCGTCGACGGTCGGGTCGCGGAGGAGGGCGGCCCCGAGCTCGCCGACCGACTCGAGGAAGAGGGCTACGACCGCTTCCTCCCCGACAACGTCGAGGCCTAGGCTGTCGGTATGAGCGATACCGTGAACATCACTTCGATCGACCCCGAGTTCCGCGAGCAGGCGCTCGAGGCGTTGAAGGACGTCTCCGACCCCGAGCTCGGGGTCAACATCGTCGACCTGGGGCTGATCTACGACCTGGCGTTCGATGAGGAGCATGACGCACTCGTGATCAGCATGACGCTGACGAGTGCGGGGTGCCCGCTCACCGACGTCATCGAGAACGACATCGGGGAGGCCCTCGATGGTCTCGTGACCGCGTTCCGCATCAACTGGGTGTGGATGCCGCCGTGGACGCCCGAGCGGATCACCGACGACGGCCGCGATATGATGCGGGCATTGGGCTTTGCAATCTGATAGCCCGGTGGACTGTCAGGCCCAATGCCCCGCGGAGCGGCTCGGGTTCGCAATCTAGTTCCGCGGTTCGGAGCTCTTCATTCTTCGGCTTGCCTTCCGGCGCGCTCCACGCGCCGCCGGATCTGCCCGGCAAGTCTCCAGAGTGAGGAGCTCCGGGCATTTCACCTGCCGAGGCGAAACCGAACCCCGCATCGGCCGGTGGATGCTCGCCCTGCATCGAGCGGGGGAGACGGCTCCGCAGTTTTCACTGCTTTTCGACCAAGAGGACATTTCATGATCACCGTTGAGGATCTCGCGATCGATGTCGGGGCGCGGCGTCTGATGTCCGGCGTCACGTTTCGCGTGAATGCGGGCGACAAGATCGGCCTCGTCGGGCGCAACGGCGCGGGGAAGACCACGCTCACCCGTACGCTCTCCGGCGAGCTGCAGCCGGCTGAGGGGTCTGTCGCAGTCTCCGGCGAGCTCGGCTTCCTCCCGCAGGATCCGCGCACGGGCGACCCCGAGCAGCTCGCGCGGCACCGCATTCTCGATGCCCGCGGCCTCGGCACGCTGACGAAGAACCTCACGAAGGCGACCGAGGAGATGGGTTCCGCCGACTCCGCGATCGCGGAGAAGGCGATGAAGCGCTTCGGCAACCTGACCGACCGTTTTCAGGCGCTCGGCGGCTACGCGGCGGAGGCCGAGGCCGCTTCGATCTCGCACAATCTCGGCCTGCCCGATCGCGTGCTCGACCAACCGCTCGGCACGCTCTCGGGCGGGCAGCGTCGCCGCATCGAGCTCGCGCGCATCCTGTTCTCCGATGCCGACACCATGATCCTCGATGAGCCGACGAACCACCTCGACGCCGACTCGATCGTCTGGCTGCGCGAGTTTCTGAAGAGCTACAAGGGCGGCGTGATCGTGATCAGTCACGACATCGACCTCGTGGGCGAGACCGTGAACCGGGTCTTCTATCTCGATGCCAACCGTCAGGTGATCGACACCTACAACATGGGCTGGAAGCTGTATCTGCGCCAGCGCGCGGCCGACGAGGAGCGCCGCCGGAAGGAGCGCAGCAACGTCGAGAAGAAGGCGTCGGCCCTGCAGCAGCAGGCCGCGCGCTTCGGAGCGAAGGCATCGAAGGCCGCCGCCGCCCATCAGATGGTTGCTCGCGCCGAACGCATGCTCTCCACCCTCGAAGACGAGCGCCAAGTGGATCGCGTCGCGAAGCTCCGCTTCCCCGACCCGGCGCCCTGCGGCAAGACCCCGCTCATGGGTGAAGGGCTGTCGAAGTCATTCGGCTCGCTCGAGATCTTCGCGGGCGTCGACCTCGCGATCGACCGCGGTTCGAAGGTCGTCGTGCTCGGACTCAACGGTGCGGGAAAGACGACGCTGCTGCGCTTGCTGGCGGGTGTCGACGAGCCGGATACCGGACAGCTCATCGCAGGGCACGGCCTCAAGGTCGGGTACTACGCGCAGGAGCACGAGACTCTCGACGTCAAGGCGAGCGTGCTGCAGAACATGATCTCGGTGTCGCAGCACCTCACCGAGACCGAGGCGCGCAGAGTGCTGGGTTCCTTCCTGTTCACGGGGGAGGATGTGCACAAGCCCGCGGGCGTGCTCTCAGGCGGTGAGAAGACGCGCCTCGCACTCGCCATGCTCGTCGTGTCCAGCGCGAATGTGCTGCTGCTCGACGAACCCACGAACAACCTCGACCCCGCGAGTCGCGAAGAGATACTCGACGCCCTCGCGAACTTCTCCGGCGCGGTAGTGCTCGTCTCGCACGACCCGGGCGCCGTGGAAGCGCTGAACCCCGAGCGCGTGCTGATCATGCCCGAAGGCACCGAGGATCACTGGTCGAAGGAGTATCTGGAGTTGATCGAGCTGGCGTAGCAATCCACTCGATCTGCGCCCGGACACCTGCGAGAGCGAAACGGCCTCGCCGAAGGCCGAATCCGAGGTTCAGCCGTCGATCAGCGCATCCTCGATCTCGGCGTCGCTCGGCCCTCGCCTGCGATGGCGTTCCGCCCGGCGAGCGTCCTCCCGCCGCACCGAAGCGTCACCGGCGTTCAGCGTACGGTACTCCTGTCGAGCCGCATAGGCGACGCCGATCCCTGCGATGATGATGAAGACGTACCATTGCAGCGCGTAGGAGAGGTGAGGGCCTTCGTCGCGCTCGGGGCGGGAGGGCAGCACGCCCGTCGCCCCGGCAGGGGTCTCCGAGACCAGCTGCCCGAACGCTCCCGTGTATGCGGCGTCCGCCCCGCTGAGCCGACTCAGCTCGCCGAGGTTGATGCTCGCCACCGAATTGCCCGAGCTCGAACGCCCGGCGATCTCCGGTTCCCCGGCACGCAGGCGGGCGAGCACCGTCACCTCGCCCTCGGGCGGCACCGGCAGGTCGATTCCGGCGGCATCGGCGCCGTCGATGGGCACCCACCCGCGATCCACGAAGAAGAGGCTGCCGTCGGCAAGCCGCAGCGCCGAGATCAGATTCGAACCCGAACCGCTCGGGCCGGGCCGGTTGCGCACCAGAAACTGCTCATCCGAGTACTCGCCCGTCGCCTCGACCGTCTGCCACTTCAGCTGGTCCTCGTCGAATTCGGCCGGATTCGGCAACGCCTCGGCGAGCGGTACCGCCGCCGCGTCGTAGTTCTTGTCGATGCGGGCGATCTCGGCCTGCGCCTGCGCGCGCCGATCGAACTGCCAATTGCCGAGCCACACGCACGCGATCGCGAAGACCAGCAGCATCGCGTAGTAGCCGAGCCACCGGCGGCTTCGCAGAAAGCTCCAGCCGACCGCCCCGGATTCAGTCACTCTTAATTCCCCGATTCTGCTCGGCCCGTGGCGCGAAACGCGGCCGCGGAGGCGGCTTCAGGCAGCTCGCCCGCCGGCTGCACTTCGAGCGGAAACGAGCGCGCCGCGAGGAATTCGCGCAAATACGCAAGGTGCTCGTCGCACGCCAGCCAGGTCTTGCGCCGTTCCGCGCTATGTATCTTCGGGTTCCTCCAGTGGATCGCCCAGGCCGCCGTGGCATCGCAGCCGGCCCGGGAGCACTCATGCGTCTGCGGCAGAGCGCCGCCGAGGGCGCCCGCGAGCAGCCCGCTCACGCCTCGTCACCCCGTTTGCGACGATCCGCAGGGGCATCGATCACGATGAGCGTCTCCGCAGGCGTTTCCGCGGGAGCGACCGGTTCGGGGCCCTCGAGTTGGAGCGGGGCGGGCGCCTCCGGCCGCTGACCGTCTCCGGCGTGGTTCACGGCGTTCGCGACGAGCACCGCGAAGTAGGGCAGCAGCACCGCACCGATGGCGGCGACCAGCACCCACCAGCCCCGCACCCAGAACAGCGACACGATGCAGAGCACGCGGAGAGTCATCGCGATGAAATACATGCGCATGCGGTGCGCTCGATCCTCGGCCGGGGTCACCCCCGCCGAAGTCACCCGATACTCCTCGGCCATGCGCTCCTTCTTCGATTGCATCAAGAATATCGCCCCGGCCTGAACACTCGCAGCGAAGTCCGAACCTCCGGGCCCGCTTCAGCTAGGGTGATCGGAGCAGTCGACGGAAGGATCCACCTCATGAGCACACCCCGCACCGTACTCGTCACCGGAGGCAATCGCGGCATCGGCTACGCCATCGCCGAACGCATGATCGCCGACGGGCACCGGGTCGCCGTCACCGCCCGCTCGGGGGAGGGCCCCGCGGGTTCGCTCACCGTTCGCGCCGAAATGACTGACACCGCCTCCATCGACGCGGCGTTCACCGAGATCGAGCAGCAGCTCGGCCCCGTGGAGGTCGTCGTCGCGAACGCCGGCATCACGCGCGACACCCTGCTGCTGCGCATGAGCGAGGAGGAGTTCACCAGCGTCATCGACACGAACCTCACCGGCACCTTCCGCGTCGTCAAGCGCGCCGCCAAAGGCCTCCTCAAGGCGCGCTTCGGCCGTGTGATCATGATCTCGAGCGTGGTCGCGCTCTACGGTTCGCCCGGGCAGATCAACTACTCGTCGTCGAAGGCCGGGCTCGTCGGCTTCGCCCGCTCGCTCACCCGCGAACTCGGCTCTCGCGGCATCACCGCGAACGTCATCGCCCCCGGTTTCATCGAGACCGACATGACGGCAGCACTGCCCGAAGCCCAGCAGAAGCAGTACCTCGACTCGATCCCGGCCGGGCGTTTCGGCCAGGTCGCCGAGATCGCAGCCACCGCCTCATGGCTGGCCGGCGACGAGGCCGGCTACATCTCGGGCGCGGTGATCCCCGTCGATGGTGGCCTCGGCATGGGTCACTGAGAACTTCGTTCTCAGCAACCCCCTCAATGCCGAACACCCTGGGCCGAGAACGGCCCAGGCGCACACGGCACGCAACGCGATGCGTTGCCCCGAGTGCCGAAGCGGGCATGGGTCACTGAGAGAGGCGATCGAGCAGGGGGATCGCGCCGCGCAGATCCTGCTCGATCGAAACGTCCGCCTGCTCGCGCACGACCGGCTTCGCGTTGAAACCCACCGAGATCGCGGCGACCGCCATCATCTTCAGGTCGTTCGCCCCGTCGCCGATCGCGACGGTAGCGCTCAGCGGAATCCCTTCCGCGGCAGCCCACTCCACGAGCGCGTCGGCCTTCGCCTGCGCGTCCACGATGTCGCCGAGCACTCGCCCCGTCAACTTCCCATCGACCACCTCGAGGCGGTTCGCGCGCCACCGATCGATCCTCAGGTCCACGGCGAGCGGATCGAGCACCTCGTGGAACCCGCCCGAAACCACACCGACCTTGCCGCCGCGGGCGTGCACCTCGGCGACGAGCTCCTGCATCCCCGGGGTCACCCGCACCCGCCGATACGTGTCCTCGAACACACCATCGGGTGTGCCCGCCAGGGTGGCGACGCGCTCGCGCAGGCTCTCGGCGAAGTCGAGCTCACCCCGCATCGCCCGCTCGGTCACCTCGGCGACGAGCTCGCGAGTCCCGGCGGCGGCGGCGAGCAATTCGATCACTTCGTCCTGAATCGTCGTCGAATCGCAGTCGAGCACAACAAGGGGGCGAACGGTCGCATCGGTAGTCATGGAAACCAGTCTAGAGTTCGGCCGTACTGCGCCGCGTCGTCGACGATGACGGCGATCCACGGCACTAGGCTTGCAGTCATGGTCAACGTGCTTCGCTTCGCAGATGTCACCTACGTGCGCAACGGTCGCGCGATTCTCGACGGAATCGATTGGGAGGTCGACAGCGCCGAGCGTTGGGCGATTCTGGGACCCAACGGCGCCGGCAAGACGACCCTGCTGCGCATCGCCACGGCGAACGACTACCCGACGACCGGCACCGTGCAGGTGCTCGACCAGACCCTCGGCAAATTCGACATCTGGGAGATGCGCAACCGTCTCGGCTTCGCATCGACCGCCACGGCCCGCCGCATCCCGGCGGGAGAGACGGTGCGCAACCTGGTGCTCACCGCCGCATACGCAGTCGAGGGGCGCTGGAACGAGCAGTACGACGAATACGACGTGAGGCAGGCCGACCGCATCATCGCCGAATGGGACCTCACCCAACTCGCAGACCACCCGTTCGGCACGCTGAGCGACGGCGAACGCAAACGGGCGATGATCGCGCGCGCAGTGATGACCGACCCCGAACTGCTGCTGCTCGATGAGCCGAGTGCGAGCCTCGACCTCGGC
The DNA here is from genome assembly GCA_040392345.1 of Leucobacter soli. Taxonomy (GTDB): domain Bacteria; phylum Actinomycetota; class Actinomycetes; order Actinomycetales; family Microbacteriaceae; genus Leucobacter; species Leucobacter soli_B. Next base: position 26,358 of record JBEBWI010000016.1, read on the forward strand.
GCCCGCGAGCGCCTGCTGCACATGCTCTCGGGTTTCGCCCAGTCGCCCTACTCGCCCGCGATGATCATGGTCACCCACCACGTCGAGGAGATTCCGCCGGGCTTCACCCACGTCATGCTGTTGCGCGACGGCAAGGTGCAGGCCGCCGGGCCCATCTCCGAGACGCTCACCGCCCAGGCCCTGGGACGAACGTTCGGCATGGAGTTCGACCTCACCGTCACCGGCGGCCGATACACGGCGATGGCGCGCGGCTGATCCGCGATTCCCTCAATACACAGACCGGCGAACAAATCTGCTAAAGTAGAACCTTGGCGCGCAGACGCCAGAGTATTCGTGCGCACCGCGCATCTGTCACCCGATCATAAGGACACCCATGAAGACCGAGATCCACCCCGAGTACAACGCCATCGTGTTCCGCGACCTGGCTTCGGGCGAGACGTTCCTCACCCGTTCGACGCTGACCAGCCAGAAGACCATCGAGCTCGACGGCACGACCTACCCGGTGATCGACGTCGAGATCTCGAGCGCCTCGCACCCGTTCTACACGGGCAAGCAGCGCATCATGGACTCGGCCGGCCGCGTCGAGAAGTTCAACAAGCGCTTCAAGGGTTTCGGCGCCTAGGCTTCGAACCGCGCAGGAAGGGGCGGGTGGCATCATCAGGATGCCACCCGCCCCTTCGCTGTTGCCGGGTCACGCCGTCTCCGGCTATGCCGACCGGAACGGCCACGCGCCGTCAGCGATGAACGTCGGATCCTTCACCCGACGCATGTACTCCTGGAAGTTCTCGGCCTGCGCCGCGGCCCATCCCACCTGCGCATCGTGCAGTGCGACCACGTCCTCGGGCAGCACCGCCGCGAACTTGCGCGCGATCGCCTGAGCGAGCCGCCCCGCCGCGATTGCGTCCTCTCCCGCGTCATGGGCGACCCCGAGCTCCACGCCGTAATGCTCGGTGACGACCCCCAGCGTGCGCTTTCCCTTCCGAAAACGGTCGAACTGCTTGTCGAGCACCAGCGGATCGATCACCGGGGCGACCTCAGCCGGCCAGGGCACGCGGTGGCGCGCCGATTCGGCACGCAACAGCCCCAGATCGAATGGTGCGTTATAGGCGACGACCGGGAAGCCGCGATCGATCATCGCAAGCAGTTGCGAGATGATCTGCGTCACACCGACGGCAGCCTGCACGCCGCTCTCCCGGGCGACCTCCGTCGTGATACCGTGCACCCGCGCCGCGGCCTCCGGAATCTCGACTCCTGGGTCGACCAGCCAGTCGTAACGCTCCTTCACCTCTCCGCCCGGCCCGATCAGCGCGATCGTCGAGCTCACGATGCGCGCTTGCGCGGTGTCCACCCCCGTCGTCTCGGTGTCGAACACGGCAAGGTTCTCGGCCCAGAGCGGCAGTCGTTCGGTCACGTGCGTTCCTTTCGTCGTTCCCGATAGTACCGGCAGGCACCGACAGCGGTGGGCGCCGGTACGAGCGCAGCCGCCGGTGACCCCGGGCGGATACACTCGACGGGTGACCGAAGAACCGCCAGACCTCCGCGTGCCCGTGCTCGGCACCGAAACCCTCAGCTGGCAGTACGGCGAACCGGGCGGCGAACCGCTCATCCTCGTACACGGCTTCCGCGGAGACCACCACGGACTGGAGGGCGTCGCTCGGGCCCTGGCGCGCCTGGCGCCAGAGCTGTGCGTGATCGTGCCCGACCTACCGGGCTTCGGGGCGTCCCCAGCGATCCCGGGCCGCGAGCACACCCTCGACCTCTACGGCGAATGGCTGCGGGGGTTCGCCGCGCAGCTCGCGCCGGGCGGGCACGCGATCCTGGGACATTCCTTCGGCTCCCTCGTCGTGTCGAACGCCGTCGACGCCGGGCTCCGTTCCGATCGAGTGATCCTGATCAATCCGATCTCCTCACCGGCGCTCGAGGGCCCGCAAGCGATGCTCTCGCGGCTTGCCATCGCCTACTACCGCGCGGCCGACCTGCTGCCCGAGCGCCCCGCTCGCGCGCTGCTCGGCAACCGTCTCATCGTGAGAGTGATGAGCGAGGTCATGGCCAAGACCGCCGACCGCGATCTGCGCGCGTGGATCCACGGCCAGCACCACAGCTATTTCAGCCGCTTCGCCGACACGGGAACGCTGCTCGAATCGTTCCGCGCATCCGTATCCCACACCGTCGCGGACTACGCACCCGCATTCGATCGGCCGACGCTTCTGATCGCCGGGGATCGCGATGACATCACGCCGCTCGCCGAGCAGGTCGCGCTGCGCAACCGCATCGCGGACTCCCGGCTCCGAGTCGTTCCAGGGGTGGGCCACCTGGTGCACTACGAGGCCGTCGACGACGCGGCCGCCGAGATCATCGCGTTCCTGCGCGAGACGGCACACGCGGGGGAGCGAGCGTGAGGATCCACCGCATCGAAGACGTCGAGGCGCCCGAGCTCAACGACTACACGAAACTCACCGACGTCGCGCTGCGCCGGGTGCGCGAACCGGCCGAGGGGCTCTACCTTGCGGAATCGCCGAAGGTGATCGAGCGCGCGCTCCGGGCCGGGCACACGCCCCGCTCGCTCCTGCTGCTCGAGGAATGGCTGCCGACTGTCGAGCCGATGCTCACGCGATTTCCGAGCGTGCCGGTCTACGTGGGGGAGAGCGGGCAACTCGAGCGGATCACGGGATTCCACATGCACCGCGGAGCACTCGCGTCGATGCATCGGCCGGCCGATCGCGACCCGCTCGAGCTGCTGCATGCGAGTCGCCGCGTCGTCGTGCTCGAGGACCTGACGGATCACACGAACGTGGGCGCGATCTTCCGGTCGGTAGCGGCGCTCGGAGCCGATGCCGTGCTGCTCACGCCGGCCTGCGCGGATCCCCTGTATCGTCGCGCAGTACGGGTCAGCATGGGTGCCGTGCTGCAGGTGCCGTGGGCGCGCCTTCCCGAATGGCGCGAGGCCGGCCCGATGATTCGCGACGCCGGGTTCGAGCTCGCCGCATTCGCATTGCGAGACGATGCGGAGGATCTCGCCGAATTCGTGCGCGATGTACCGCCGAGGCTCGCGCTGATGTTCGGTACCGAGGGGGAGGGGCTGAGTCGGCGTGCGCTCGCCTCGTCGACCCGCAGCGTGGTGATTCCGATGGAGCAAGACGTCGATTCGCTGAACGTCGCGACCGCGGCGGCCCTGGCGCTGTGGGCCGTGCGCACCGCTGATGCATCGGATACAACGGTTCCGGCGACGGCCTCGGCGTCGGGCGCGAATGCCGCTGCAGAAGCGGGCACAGCGAGCGGATAGATTCCGGCGCTAGGCTCGGTTGACGGCCCGGAAACCGGGCGTCGTGAGCACGCGGAAGGGGAGTGGCGGATGAATCTGCACCGTGGCCGCGCAGCCGTGTACGCGCTGCTCGCACTCCTTTTCGGAGCCGCTTCCTACGCAGTGGGCGTCGGAAGCCTGCTCGGTCAGCGTGCCGAGGCGATCGTGCTCGAGGCCTCGGACTTCACGTACGACCCACCGATCCCGCTCAGTCTGGTATCCATCCCTTCGGTGGCGGTCACGCTGCTGGTGCTCGCGCTCATCGCGCTCTGGGCGCACGGGGTCAGACCCGCACTCACGGTCGTCGTGTTCTCGGCCGCTGCGATCGTCGCCTCACAGATGCTGAAGCAGGAGCTTCTCGTGCGCCCCGAGCTCTTCGAGCTCGATGCGCAGAACACGTTCCCGAGCGGGCATATGACCGTGTTCGCAGCGCTTGCGGCCGCCGCCATCTGGGCCGTACCGCGCGCGCTCAAGCCGTGCATCGCACTCCTCGGTGCGATCGTGCTCAGCGTCGTGGCCTGGCAGCTGCTGGAGTTCGGGTGGCATCGTCCGAGCGACCTCGTGGGCGCGCTCTCGCTCGGCGTGCTGTCGTTCTCGGTCGCCGCCCTGTTCCGAACGCGACGAGGCGCACGACCGGTACGTGGCGTGGGCTCGATTATGTCAGTTCTCAATCGGATCATCTCGGTACTGATCACCGTGAGCGGTATCGCCTTGACGGTAGGCGGCATCGGCCTCACCGTAGCGGCGGGCTGGTTCGGATCCCCAGGGCTGATGCTCGCTGGTGCGCAGATCGCGCTGATCGGCGCCAGCGCATTGTGCACGCGCGCATTGCTCGCACTGAGCCCCTGAGTCCGTTGCGCGAACAACACGCGCGGCTCGGCGATTCCGCAACGAGGCCGCGACGCCAGGCATCCAGGCATCCAGGCATCCAGGCATCCAGGCATCCAGGCATCCAGGCATCCAGGCA
>JBEBWI010000017.1:0-30200 GCA_040392345.1 Leucobacter soli
CGATGATCTTCGCCGCCAGCTACCAGACCCCCGAGGTCTTCGTCGTGCAGAACAATCAGTGGGCCATCTCGGTGCCCGTCGCGCGCCAGAGCCGCACCCCGCTCTATCGTCGTGCGCTGGGATTCGGCCTGCGCGCCGTGCAGATCGACGGCAACGACCCGCTCGCCGCGTTCGCCGTGGGCGCGCGCTTCCTGCGCGAGGCCCGCACCGGCAGCGGCCCCGGCTACATCGAGGCGCTCACCTACCGCATCGGTGCGCACACCACGAGCGACGACCCGACCCGATACCGCGAGAACGCCGAGCTCGAGGCCTGGCAGCGCCGCGACCCGATCGCGCGCTTCGAGGCATACCTGCGCGCGCTCGGTGTCGAGGAGGAGTTCTTCGAGCAGACCCGCGCCGATGCCGATGTCGAGGCGAAGCGCGTGCGCGACGCCATTCTGAATCTGCCGGCGCCGCTGCCCGACTCGATGTTCGCGAATGTCTACAGCGATCCACACCCGCGTATCGAAGAGCAGCGCGAGTGGATGGCGCAGTACGAGGAGTCGTTCGAGGCAGACGGGCAGGAGAACTGATGCTGACCGAACGCGACACACTGCCGATCGCCCGGGCGATCAACGAGGGCCTGCGCGCCGCCATGGAGGCCGACGATCGCGTGCTGCTCATGGGTGAGGACATCGGGCCGCTCGGCGGTGTCTTCCGCGTGACCGACGGGCTGCACCGCGACTTCGGGTCGGCGCGTGTGCTCGACACCCCGCTCGCCGAAGCCGGCATCGTCGGCAGTGCGATCGGTCTCGCGATGCGCGGCTACCGCCCCGTGATCGAAATACAGTTCGAGGGGTTCATCTTCCCCGCGTTCAACCAGATCGTCACGCAGCTCGCGAAGATCACGAGCCGTCACGACGGCAAGATCTCGATGCCGATCGTGATCCGCGTGCCCTACGGCGGGCACATCGGCGCGATCGAGCACCACCAGGAGAGCCCTGAAGCGTACTTCGCGCACACCCCGGGCCTGCGGGTCGTCTCGCCGTCGACGGCGAACGACGCCTACTGGATGATTCAGCAGGCGATCGCGTCGAACGACCCCGTGCTGTTCTTCGAACCCAAGGCGAAGTACTGGCAGAAGGGCGAAGTCGATCCACTCGCCCCCGCGACCGAACTGCACCGCACCCGCATCGCCCGTGCGGGCAGTGACTGCACCGTCGTCGGGTTCGGCGCCATGGTGACCACGCTGCTGCAGGCCGCCGAGATCGCACAGGGCGAAGGCACCAGCATCGAGGTCGTGGATCTGCGCAGCCTTTCTCCCATCGATTACGCGCCGCTGCTCGATTCCGTGCGGAAGACCGGCCGACTCGTGGTGGCGCAGGAGGCGTCTGGCAACGCCAGCCTCGGCGCCGAGATAGCCGCCACCGTCGCCGAGCAGGCGTTCTACTCGCTGCAGGCGCCCGTGCTGCGGGTGAGCGGCTACGACGTGCCATTCCCGCCGGCACGGCTCGAAGGGCTGTTTCTGCCCGACGCCGACCGGGTGCTCGAGGCCGTCGACCGCACCATGCATTATTGAGTTGTACGAAGAGTCGAAGGAGCCCCGATGAGCGAGCAGGAATTCCCTCTTCCGGATGTTGGTGAGGGCCTGACCGAGGCCGAGATCGTCACCTGGCTGGTGGCGCCCGGCGACACGGTCGAGCTGAACCAGGTGATCTGCGAGATCGAGACGGCGAAGTCGCTCGTCGAACTGCCGTCGCCGTTCACCGGGGTCGTGACCGAACTGCTCGCCGAGGTCGGCGAGACGGTGCCGGTCGGGCAGGCAATTCTGCGAGTTCGCGGTGCGGGCGACGCCCCCGCCGCCGAGGGCGGGGCGCCCGCTGCGGCGGGCGGATCCACCGCTGAAGACGTGGCGAGCACGGTCGCCGACACGGCCGGTTCGATCGAGCACGAGAACGGTGCCGATGAGGGCGGCGGGGCCGTGCTCGTCGGTTACGGCGCCGCGGGCGCGGTGAAGAGTCGTAGACGCGGCGGAGGCGCCGCGAGATCGCGCAGCGCGAGTGAGGGCGGGCCCGCCGCTGCCGCTGCAGACGCACGCCAGTCGGCGACGATTCCCGTGGCAGAGGCGACACCAGTGATCGCGAAGCCGCCGATCCGCAAGCTTGCAAAGGATCTGGGGGTCGATCTCGCGAGTGTGACCGGATCCGGCATCGCGGGTGAGATTCTGCGCGATGACGTGGTGCGAAGCGCGACGCAGGCGAGCCTGTTCCGCAACATCTCGACGCCCGACGTCTCGACGCTGCGCGAAGAGCGGATTCCGCTGAAGGGGATGCGGAAGCAGATCGCTAAGGCGATGTCGACGAGTTCGAACGAGGCGCCGCACGTGGGTGTGTTCGTCGACGTCGATGCGACTCGCACGATGGAGTTCGTGAAGCGATTGAAGACCTCGACCGACTTCGCCGGCACCAAGGTGTCGCCGCTGCTCATCTTCGCGAAGGCGATGCTGTGGGCGATTCGCCGCAATCCCGAGGTCAACTCGACGTTCACCGAGACCGAGATCATTCGCCACAACTTCGTGAACCTGGGCATCGCCGCGGCCACCCCGCGCGGGCTCGTCGTGCCGAACATCAAGGACGCGCAGGATCTCAGTCTGCTCGAGCTCGCGCAGGCGATCGAACGGCTCACCATCACGGCGCGCGATGGACGCACTCAGCCCGCCGAGATGGCGCACGGCACGATCACCATCACGAACATCGGCGTCTTCGGCATGGACTTCGGCACGCCGATCCTGAACCCGGGGGAGTGCGCGATTCTCGCGATGGGCACCATCAAGGAGAAGCCCTGGGTGGTCGACGGCGAGGTGCGCCCTCGCATGGTGACGACCGTCGGCGGATCATTCGACCACCGCATCGTCGACGGTGACGTGATCTCCCGTTTCGTCGCCGACGTCGCCTCGGTGCTCGAGGAGCCCGCGCTGCTGCTCGACTGAGTCTGCGAACGGCCGAACCTGCGAACGGCCGAGTCCGCGGCCGACCGATCCGGTCCCGAGGCCGATGGTTCGCACGTCCGCACCCGGAACCCAGAATGAGTCATCCGGGAGGTATTTTCAAAGAATTTCGGCGAATTTGCCGGAATCTGAGAAATATATCTGGAAATTTCACGCTTTTTTCATGCGTGAACCCGAAAAGCCCGCTACGCTCAGTCTTGGAGATCGCAGCAGTGCGGATCGATCCCGCCTCTTTTGCGACCTGGCCACAAGCCACCGGAATGCACGGCCGAGGGCCAGGCGGCGTTCTCCCACACGACTCTTCGGCGTGCCCCGCACGCTCTATTTCGCGTCCCCTCAAGAGGAGAACCCATGACTTCAGCAACCCAGCACGCGACGCAACCCGCACCTTCGCCCGCGACCCAGCCTGAGACTCGGCAGGCACCGGAGGAGAGCCTCGTCGGCGCACAGACCATCACCGACGCCGAGGTCTTCGCGGCGCACGAGGGCGGCAAGCTGAGCGTCGAGCTCACGAGCCCGATCAACGACCGCCGCGATCTGTCGATCGCCTACACGCCGGGCGTCGCCCAGGTGAGCCGCGCGATCGCCGAGCGCCCCGAGGCCGCCGACACCTACACCTGGGCCTCGCGTCTGGTCGCCGTCATCTCCGACGGCACGGCCGTGCTCGGCCTCGGCAACATCGGCGCAAGCGCCTCGCTGCCAGTGATGGAGGGCAAGAGCGCCCTGTTCAAGCGCTTCGCCGGCCTCAACTCGATCCCCATCGTGATCAATTCGACCGATCCCGACGAGATCGTCGACACCGTCGTGCGCATCTCGCCGAGCTTCGGCGCGGTCAACCTCGAAGACATCTCGGCGCCGCGCTGCTTCGAGATCGAACGCCGGCTCATCGAGGCGCTCGACATGCCGGTGATGCACGACGACCAGCACGGTACCGCCGTGGTCGTGCTCGCCGCGCTGCTCAACGCGTCGCGCGTCGTCGGCAAGGAACTCGCAGACCTCAAGGTCGTCATGCTGGGTGCCGGTTCGGCGGGCGTCGCGGTCACCGAGATCCTCCTCGCGAAGGGCATCAGCGACATCATCGTGCTCGACTCGCAGGGCGCCATCGGCGCGCATCGCAGTGACCTCGGCCCGGTCAAGCAGGGTCTCGCCGAGCGCACCAACCCGCGCGGCATCGCCGGCGGCACGGGCGAGGCCCTGGCGGGCGCCGACGTGTTCATCGGCGTCTCGTCGGGCACGGTGCCCGAGGAGCATGTCGCGGGCATGGCTGAGAACGCGATCATCTTCGCGCTGTCGAACCCCGATCCCGAGATCGCCCCTGAGATCGCGCACAAGTACGCGGCGGTCGTCGCCACCGGGCGCAGCGACTTCCCGAACCAGATCAACAACGTGCTCGCGTTCCCGGGCATCTTCCGGGGTGCGCTCGATGCCGACGCGAAGCGCATCACCACGGAGATGAAGCTCGCCGCCGCCGAGGCGATCGCGGGTCTCGTGCCCGAGCCGCGGCCCGAGGTCATCATCCCGAACCCGTTCACGCCGGGTGTGGCCGAGGCGGTCGCGCGCGCCGTGATGGACGTCGCCGAGGCCGACCGGGCTTAGCGGCCCGGCCTCGGGCGCCCGCGCCCAAAGACCCAAGACCCGCGTGAGCGCGTCGTGCTTCCTGCCCAGAGTGCGACGAGCGCACGCGGGTCTTGTATGTCGGGGGTGGATCGCGATCCACTCGCGAGGCGTGCGGTGCGTCCCGCCGTCGACGCCGGGGTCACGTGAGAGCCTAGAGCCGCGCCCTACACCAGAGGCTCGGCCCCGTTCAGAAGCGAGATGCGCTGCCGAACCAGTTCGGTCACGCAGTCGAGTAGAGGCGAGATCATCGGATTCGTGCTGTCTTTCCGGAAGACGAGCGCGAGTGCGCTCAAGCCCGCGTCGTTGATCGGAACGAAAGAGACGCCGGGGTGGGGGATCGCGCGTGCCGCGCTCGCAGGCACGGTATCGATCGTGTTCGAATAGGCAATCGCAGAAAAGCTCTCGGAGACCGTGGTGACCTCGGCACCGATGCGGCTGGGTTCACCGCGCTGATCATCGAGCGACCAGTAGCCCGACCAGGAGCTCGGAGTGCCGCCGGCGGCAATCGCGAACGGTTGGTCGAGGATGTCATTCACCGAGAGCCTCGGCGAATCGGCGAACTCGCTGCGCGCCGAGACTGCCGCGTGCACCGGCTCCTGGTACAGCGGAATGACTTCGAGCTGGGGGTCGTCGACGGGCAAGCGCATGAACGCGACGTCGACCTGTCGGGTGTGCAGCGCCTCGAGCTGATTGTTCATGAAGAGCTCGGTGAACGAGAGCCGGGTCCCGGGATGCCGTTCGGAGAACGAGCCGAAGAGCAGGTGGGTGAGCTCGCCGAGCGCCTCGCCGAAGTAGCCGATTCCGAGCTTGTAATCCGTCACTCTGCCGAGAGAGCGCGTCTCGGTCTGCAGGGTGCTCAGCGACTCGAGGATGCTTGCCGCTTCGCGCATGAAGTGGGCGCCGACGGGCGTCACGGAGACCTGATGCGAGTTGCGCTCGAAGAGCGTGACACCGAGTTCGAGTTCGAGCCGGCGTATCTGCGTGCTCAGCACCGAAGGCGCGATGTGCTCGAGTTCGGCTGCGCGACCGAAATGCTGGGTTTCGGCCACCCGCACCGCGTATTTCAGCTGTCGAATCTCCACCGGTCACTCCATTCTGCGAACTCGCATCTGGCGTTCGCGTTTCACGAAGGCGCGTTCATGATCCGTTCATTGCCGCTGCGCCGCGGATTGCCGAGCATTGATCTGATCACGCGAACTCGCGTGCGTCTTGCTGAGATGGTAACCCGAAACCACATCAATGTCCTGGACAGGGAGGTCCGAGTGAGCACCGATACGAACTCACAGATCAATAATGCGGAAGGGGGTGGCACTGGGCTCAAAGCCGGCTCGATCGGCACCGCCGGCATCGTCTTCTTCGTCGTCGCCGCGGCCGCTCCGCTCGCGGCAACACTGGGTGCTGGGCCGGTAGTCTTCATCTTCGGAGGGGCCGGGGCGCCCGCGATGTACCTCATCGCATCGCTCGCGCTCCTGCTCTTCGCCTTCGGCTTCGCGGCGATGAGCCGGTACGTGACGAATGCCGGTGGTTTCGCTGCGCTCGTCTCCTGGGGTCTCGGCCGCAAAGCAGGCTTCGCGGCTGCAGGCGTCGCTCTACTCGCGTACCTGGGCATGTTCATCGGCATTTCGGCGCAGTTCGCGACGTTCGTGTCCGATATCGTTTCGCGATTCTTCGGGATCGACCTGCCTTGGCAGATCGCATTCGTCGTGGGCGTCCTCATCATCGGTCTGCTCGGGTACCGGGACGTGAAGGTGTCGGCTGTTCTGCTCGGAATCATGCTGGTGCTGGAGGTGCTGATCCTCCTCGTCTTCGACTTCGGCGTGATCCTCCAGGGCGGCGCCGCAGGGATCAATCTCGATTCGTTCGCTCCGCAACATGTGTTCTCTCCGACCATCGGACTCGCGCTTCTGTTCGCCTTCGCCTGCTTCGTCGGATTCGAAGCGACGACGATCTACGGCGAAGAGGCGCGTTCGCCGAAGAAGACGGTGCCGCGGGCGACTTACATCGCCGTGATCGTGATCGGCGTGACCTACACCTTCACGATGTGGGCGCTCGCCATCGCGTACGGCACGGACGCGGCGCAGCAAGCGGCGATGGACGATCCTGTCGGCTTCGTGCTGAACGCTACGACGCAGTACCTCGGACCCTGGATGACCGTCATCATGGAGCTGCTCGTCATCACCAGCCTGCTCGCCGTGCTGCTCTCGTTTCAGAACACGCTGAGCCGATATGTGTACTCTCTCGGGCGCGCCGGCTTTCTCTCGACACGGCTCGGAGTGACGCATCTCAAGCATCGCAGCCCCAGCCGCGCGAGCGTCGTCGTGACCGTCACCGCGCTCGTGATATCGGCGGTCTTCATGTTCACGGGAGCCGACCCGTTCGCGGTGCTCTATATGTGGATGATCGGAATCGGCACGCTTGGCGTGCTCGTGCTGCAGGCATCGGGCGCTGCAGCCGTGGTCGTGTTCTTCCGGCGTCACCCGAAGCCGGTGGGCCGGTGGAAGGGTTTCATCGCACCCCTTCTCGGCGGGCTCATGCTGACGTTCGCGGTGCTGCTGGCCATCACGAACTTCGGCGAGCTCATCGGAGCGAGCGGCGCCATCACGGTTCTGCTGCCCGCGCTGTATCTCGTCGTCATCGCGGTCGGTCTCATCATCGGAGCCACGCGACGCGTCGACGACCTCCGCACCGAGCATCTTCCGGAAGAAACTGCGGTGCCGACCGCGTCTTCATCGACCGACTCCGACGAAAGGAACCGAGCATGAACTTCTTCGACTCCTCAATATGGGAAGGCAACATCTTCACGGGGGAATGGCGGCCCGGGAGCGCCGGCGGCATAGCGGTTCGCAACCCTGCGACCGATGCAGTGCTCGGTTCGGTCGGTGGCGCTTCGACCGGGGACGTGCGGTCTGCGGCGGCGCGCGCGGCCGATGCGCAACGAGCCTGGGCCGCGGTGAAGCCGGCTCAGCGTGCGGCAGTGCTGCGCCGCGCCGGCGCACTCATCGAGTCGCATGCCGGCCGGATAGTCGAACTCGTGGTCGCCGAATCGGGCAGCGTCGAGGCGAAGGCGGGTCTCGAAGTGAGTTCCTGCGCGTCGGAGTGCTTCGACGCGGCGGGCCTGCCCGGCGCCCCGCTTGGCGACATGCTGGCGACGAACGACGCGCATTGGTCGTTCAGCCGTCGGGTACCGGCCGGGGTCGTGTCGGTGATCTCGCCGTTCAACTTCCCCATGCTGCTGTCGATGCGCTCGGTTGCGCCCGCACTTGCGCTCGGCAATGCGGTACTGCTGAAGCCCGATCCCCGCACCTCGCTGTCGGGAGGCCTGGTGATCGCCCGCATCTTCGAGCTGGCGGGCCTGCCGGCGGGGGTGTTGCAGGTATTGCCGGGCGGTGCAGAGGTGGGTGAAGCGGTTGTCACCGCGCCGGAGGTGCGCGTGATCTCGTTCACCGGGTCGACGCGCGCCGGCCGGATCGTGGGCGAGGTGGCCGCACGGCACCTGAAGCGTGCACATCTCGAACTCGGCGGCAACAACGCGCTCGTCGTGCTGCCGGGCGCCGATGTCGCGGCAGCGGCGTCTGCGGGCGCATTCGGGTCGTACCTTCATCAGGGGCAGATCTGCATGAGCACAGGCCGACACCTCGTGCATGAATCGCTGGTCGACGAGTACGTCGCGGCGCTCGCAGAGAAGGCCGAGCATCTGCCGGTGGGCGACCCGGCGAGCGGCACCGTTGCGCTCGGCCCCATCATCGATGATCGCCAGGTCGAGCACATCTCCGGCATTGTTGAACGCTCGGTTGAGGCCGGCGCCACCATCGCCGCCGGCGGAACCCGGGACGGGCGCTACTTCGCTCCGACCGTGCTCACCGGGTTGACCGATGACACTCCGGCGTGGGCAGAGGAGATCTTCGGGCCAGTTGCGCCCGTCAGATCGTTCTCGACGCTGCAGGAGGCTGCGGACATCGTGAACGGCAGTGAGTACGGACTCTCAGTGGGCATTCTCGGCGACGTGGGTGAGGCCATGCGATTGGCCGACCTCGTGCACTCGGGAAAGATCCATATCAACGAGCAGACGGTCGCCGATGAATCCAACGCGCCTTTCGGCGGCGTCGGCGCGTCCGGAACCGGATCCCGCTTCGGAGGTCACGCTGCGAACATCGAGGCCTTCACCGAGACGCAGTGGATCACCGTGCGCCCAGATATCGCCCCGTACCCCTTCTGATCATCGTCGCGGGTGGTGGTTGCCAGAAGACGACCACCACCCGCGCACGTTCTTCCACTACCCCGTGAAACGGATACAGCTATGCCCACACTCACTCTCGACAGCGCCACCTCAACCTTCTCGCGGCGTTTCGCCGTCTCCGCCGAGCACACTCGAGCCGGGAGCAAGGCGATACCCGGCGGATACAGCCGCAACTCCTTCAATTTCGGACCGCACGCGATCTTCGTGAAGGGAGGCGAAGGCGCGTACATCGAGACCGTTGACGGTCACCACATGCTGGATCTCAACAACAACTTCACCGTCAATGTACTCGGCCACGACCACCCGGTGATCCGTCAGGCGTTGTTCGATGCGATACCCGCCGGGTTCTCATTCGGGAACCCTGGTCTTCCTGAGGCGCGCCTCGCAGAACTGCTCATCGACCGGATTCCATCGGTCGAGCGGGTGCAGTTCTCATGCTCTGCAACCGAATCGTGCATGAGTGCGGTTCGTGTCGCCCGAGGGTACACCGGTCGCACCAAGATCGCGAAGTTCGAGGGCGGCTACCATGGATTCAGCGATGTGCTGCACATCTCGTCCCACACAGGCCCCGATGACGATGCCGGTACTGATGATGCGCCGCTGCCGGTGGCCGATAGCGGCGGAATTCCTGAGAGCGATCTTTTGAACACCGTCATTCTGCCGCAGAACGAATGGGAGGACTGCGAGCGGATCCTCCGCGCGCACGGCGCGGAGATCGCGTGTCTCATCATGGAGCTGCAGAGTGGATCCGGCGGCCTGGTGCCGCTGGATCGCGATTTCGTCGCACGCCTGCGAGAGCTCACCACCGAACTCGGGATCGTGCTCATCTTCGATGAGACGATCAGCCTGCGCGCCGGATACCACGGAGCACAGGGCGTCTACCAGGTGGTGCCGGATCTCACGGTCATGGGCAAGATGATCGGTGGAGGCCTGCCGCTCGGAGCGTTCGGCGGATCGGCCGAGATCATGAGCGTTCTGGAGGACGGCTCTGTGTCGATATCGGGCACTCACCATGGGCATAAGCTCGCGCTCGCCGCAGGTATCGCCTGTATGGAGACTATGGATCGCGCGGCGTTCGAGCGGCTCAACGCCCAGGCCGGGCGGATCACCCTCGAGGTCAACGCATGGGCGGAGGCGCGAGGCCTTCCCTTCGCCGTGTATGGAGCCGGTTACTCCCATCTCGCCTACGGGTTCTTCAACAACCCGAATGCGCGAGTGCGCAATCATCGTGACTACTGGCGCGTCGTCAACGGCGAGGCAACGCAGACGATCTCTCTCGAGCTCGCGAATCGAGGCATCTTTCCGGTGCACCGCGGAGAGTTCTCGCTGTCGCTGCCCATGAGCGACGACGACATCAGCCGAGTGATCGACACCTTCACAGGAGTGGTCGCCGATCTGACGAGTTGAGTGTTCGCAGCGCGACCGAAGACGGCGCAGCGCGAGCGCGCACAGACGACGGTGCCCCGAGGCCGAAGCCCCGGGGCACCGTCGTTCACGTGACCTGCTACTGCAGATCGAAGCGGTCGAGGTTCGCGACCTTGACCCACGCCGAGACGAAGTCGTTCACGAACTTCTCCTGCGCGTCATCGCTCGCGTAGACCTCGGCGACCGCGCGCAGCTCGGAGTTCGAGCCGAACACCAGGTCGGCGCGAGTGCCCACCCAGGTCTCCTCACCGGTGGCGAGGTCGGTGGCCTGGAAGGCGCGGGAGCCCGGATCCAGCGGCTTCCACTCGGTGTTGAGATCGAGCAGGTTCACGAAGAAGTCGTTCGTGAGCTGCCCGGGGCGAGCGGTGAGCGCGCCGTACTCCGAGCCGTCCCAGTTGGTGCCGAGCACGCGCAGGCCACCGATCAGCACCGTCATCTCGGGTGCCGACAGCGTCAGCAGGTTGGCGCGGTCGATGAGCAGGTGCTCAGCAGGGCGGCCCAGGGCGCGAGCGCTCTCGTAGTTGCGGAAGCCGTCGGCTGCGGGCTCCAGATACTGGAACGACTCGACATCCGTCTGCTCTTGCGTGGCGTCGGTGCGACCGGCGGTGAAGGGGATCTCCACCGCGTGGCCGGCTGCCGCAGCCGCCTGCTTCACGCCCACGTTGCCTGCGAGCACCGTGAGGTCGGCGAACGACACCTGCTTCGAATCGGAGGCCGCGTTGAACTCGGCCTGAATGCCCTCGAGCACACCGATCACGCGGGCCAGCTGCTCGGGGCGGTTGACCTCCCAGCTGCGCTGCGGCTCGAGGCGCAGGCGGCCGCCGTTCGCGCCGCCGCGCTTGTCGCTGCCGCGGAAGGACGCGGTCGCAGCCCAAGCGGTCGAGACGAGCTCGGCCACGGTGAGACCCGAGTCGGCGATCTTCTGCTCGAGCGCCGCCACGTCGGCCGCGTCGATCAGATCGTAGTCGCGCGCCGGAATCGGATCCTGCCAGAGCAGATCCTCCGCCGGAATCTCGGGGCCGAGGTAGCGCGACTTCGGGCCGAGATCGCGGTGGGTCAGCTTGAACCAGGCGCGGGCGTAGGCGTCGGTGAACGCCTGCTGGTCGTCGCGGTAGCGCATCGAGATCTCGCGGTAGATGGGATCCTCGCGCAGCGAGATGTCGGTCGTGAGCATGCGAGGCTCGCGGCGGCCGTGGCCCTGTGCCATGGGCACCATGTCGGAGCCGGCGCCGTCCTTCGGGCGCCAGTGCGTGTGGCCGCCCTCGCCCGTCACGAGCTCCCACTCGTAGGCGAAGAGGATGTGGAAGAACTCGTTGTCCCAGCGGGTCGGGTGGTAGGTCCAGGTGACCTCGATGCCCGAGCCGATGGTGTCGTTGCCGTGGCCGGCGCCGTGGCTGTTCTTCCAGCCGAGGCCCAGCTGCTCCATGGGAGCGGCCTCGGGGTCGGCGCCCACGTTGCCATCCTCGGGGGCGGCGCCGTGGGTCTTGCCGAAGGTGTGACCGCCGGCGATGAGCGCGACGGTCTCCTCGTCGTTCATCGCCATGCGACCGAAGGTCTCACGAATCTGCAGGGCTGCCGCGAGCGGGTCGCCGCTGGCGCGCGGGCCCTCGGGGTTCACGTAGATGAGCCCCATCATGGTGGCGCCGAGCGGCTTCGAGAGTTCCTGGTCGCCCGCGTCGCCGAGACGCGATTCGTCGCCGAGCCAGGTCGTCTCCGAGCCCCAGTACACGTCGTCGTCCGGCTCCCACACGTCGGGGCGCCCGCCGGCGAAGCCGAAGGTCGGCATGCCCATGGTCTCGTGCGCGACGTTGCCGGCGAGAATCATGAGGTCGCCCCACGACAGCGACTTGCCGTACTTCTTCTTCACGGGCCAGAGCAGGCGACGCGCCTTGTCGAGGCCGACGTTGTCGGGCCAGCTGTTCAGCGGGGCGAAGCGCTGCTGGCCGGTGCCGCCGCCGCCGCGGCCGTCGAAGACGCGGTAGGTGCCGGCCGAGTGCCAGGCCATGCGAATCATCAGCGGGCCGTAGTTGGAGAAATCGGCGGGCCACCAGGGCTGCGAATCGGTGAGGAGGTGCGCGATGTCCTCCTTGACCGCGGCGAGATCGAGTGCCTCGAATGCGGCCTTGTAGTCGAAGTCGCCGCCCTGCGGGTTCGCGACATCGGGGTTCTTCGCCAGGATCTTGAGGTTCAGGCGGTTCGGCCACCAATCCTTGTTGGTGGTGCCGGGGCCGGCGCTCGCGCCCTTCGCCTCGCCGCCCGGGTAAGGCTGCTCAGAGGCAGATGCGCCGCTGTGGTCGACAGGGCACTTGCTCATATCAGTCATGCTGATCCTTTCGTTGATGGGAAAATGATTGAGGAACTGAGGTCTTCGGGTCTGGGTTCTTGAAGTTCACGCGGCTCGCCGACGAGCGGCGGCGGGGGCTATTGCGCGGTGTCGCAGTTCGAGCACACTCCGCGGAAGGTGACGGCGGCTTCGAGCAGCCGCATGCCGTGCGCGTGGCCGGGGGTGAGGCACGGGGCCTCGCCGACGACGCACTCGATGTCTTCGATGCGGTGGCAGACGACGCATTGGATGTGGTGATGGTTGTCTGCGACGCGCGTCTCGAAGAGCGCACTGTTGGTGTCGGGCAGGTCGATGCGGCGCATGATGCCGTGCTCGACTAGATCGTTCGTGATGTTGTGCACCGACTGGGCCGACAGCGACGGCAGTTCGTCGGCCAGCGCCGCGTGAATCTGTCCGACGCTCACGTGCGGGTGCGAGTCGACGTAGTGGAGTGCGGCAACGCGGCCCGGGGTGACGCGCAACCCGGCGTCGCGGAGGGCGTCGCCCCACCGCTGCGTCTCGAGTTCGGTCACCGTGCTCACCGCACCAGTATAACCTTATTTTGAGTAAACCAAAAGTAACTACCTGGTGGCGCGCCGGTGCGGTCGAGCGGCCGAGTGGATCGGAGCGGCGGGTCGCGCGGTCGTCTCACGACGGTCGCGCAGCGTTCGTTCGTCGGGCTCAGCGGTGACGGAAGGCGCCTGAGCGGCGGTGCCCCTCGGGTTCGAGCTGCAGGGTGGAGTGGTCGATGTCGAAGTGCTCGCGCAGGCACGCCTTCAGCTCGTCGAGCACGGCGTGGTACTCGCGTTCGCCCCACACCTCATCGCTCATCGTCACGTGGGCCGAAAGCGCCGGGACGCCCGAGGTGATGGTCCAGGCGTGCAGGTCGTGCACCCCGACGACGCCCGGCACCGCGAGCAGGTGCGTGCGCACCTCTTCAGTGTCGAGGCCGCGCGGGGTGGCCTCGAGCAGCACGTTCACGACGTCGCGCAGCAGGCTGATGGCCCGCGGGAAGATGAGCAGTGCGATGAGAATCGATGCGGCCTGATCCACCCACTGCCACCCGGTCGTCCAGATGACGATGGCCGCCGCGATCACCGCGATGGAACCGAGCAGGTCGCCGAGCACCTCGAGATACGCGCCGCGCACGTTCAGGCTCTCGCGCTGCCCCGAGTGCAGCAGCAGGAGCGAGACGAGGTTCGCCGCTGCGCCGACAGCGGCGGCCACGAGCATGATGCCCGCGTGCACCTCCACCTCGCTGCCGATGCGGCGGATCGCCTCGACGAACACGATCACCGCGATCACGCCGAGCACCACACCGTTCGCGAGTGCGGCGAGCACCTCGACGCGCAGATACCCGAAGGTGCGGCGCGAGGTCGCCGGCAGGGCGGCGATGAGGCTCGCGACGAGGGCGATGCCGACGCCGGTCGCGTCGGTGAGCATGTGGCCGGCGTCGGCGAGCAGCGCGAGCGATCCCGAGAGCCACGCGCCCACGAGCTGCACGCCGACGACGCTGAGCGTGATGACGAGCACGAGTACGAGGCGCCGCCGATGCCGCGCGGTCGCGGTGCCGGGGCTCGTGCCGGGCGGCTGGGCGTGCGCCGAATCGCCGTGCGAGTGCCCGCCGATACCGTGCGAGTGCCCGCCGGATTCATGACGATCGCTGGCGGCGGCGGGGTGCCCCGCGCTGAACTCCGGCGTGCACTCCGCGTTCTCACTCATGCTGCTATTACACCGCGTGCGAGCGGAAACGGCGCAGCAGCAGGCTGTTTCCCACCACGAACACGCTCGAGAACGCCATCGCTGCGCCCGCGATCATCGGGTTCAGCAGCCCGAGCGCCGCCAGCGGAATCGCCGCGACGTTGTACGCGAACGCCCAGAACAGGTTGCCCTTGATGGTCGCGAGCGTGCGCCGAGACAGGCGGATCGCGTCGCCCGCGCTGCGCAGATCGCCGCGCACCAGCGTGATGTCGGCGGCCTCGATTGCTGCGTCGGTGCCCGTGCCCATCGCGATGCCCAGGTCGGCCTGCGCCAGTGCCGGGGCATCGTTGACGCCGTCACCCACCATCGCGACGACGCGGCCCCGTTCCTGCAGCCGGCGGATCGCCTCCACCTTCTCGCCGGGCAGCACCTCGGCCGTGACGTGTTCGATGCCCACCTCCGCAGCGATCTGCTCGGCTACGGCGCGGTTGTCGCCGGTCAGCAGCACCGGGGTGAGCCCCAGCGCGCGGAACTGCTCGACGGCCTCCGCGCTGGTGGGCTTCACCGTGTCGGCGACGGAGACGACGCCGCGCACCTCCCCATCCCATGCGACGAGCACGGCGGTCTTGCCCTCGCCCTGCAGGCGGGCCTGCTCGCGCAGCATCTCCGCGTGCTCGGGAACGGCCCAGTCGGCGAGCAGTGTCGCACGGCCCGCGAGCACCGGGGTGCCGTCGACCGTGCCGACGACGCCCTTGCCCGCGACGTTGCGGAATGCCTCGACTCGGGGCAGATCCGCCGGGGTGATGTCGAGCTCGGCCGCTGCATCGCGCGCGATGGCCTGCGCGATCGGATGTTCCGATGCGTGCTCGACCGCACCTGCGAAGCGAAGCAGCTCACCGCGATCCACACCCGCTGCCGGCACCGCGTCGACGAGCGTCATCTTGCCCGAGGTGACGGTGCCCGTCTTGTCGAGTACGACCGTGTCGACGCGGCGGGTCGATTCGAGAATCTCGGGGCCTTTGATGAGGATGCCGAGTTGCGCTCCGCGGCCCGTGCCGACCAGCAGCGCGGTGGGGGTGGCGAGACCGAGCGCGCACGGGCAGGCGATGATGAGCACCGCGACCGCGGCCGTGAACGCGCTCGCGACCGGGTTGCCGAGCAGCAGCCAGACGGCGAGGGTGGCGAGGGCCACACCGATGACGATGGGCACGAAGACGCCCGAGACGCGGTCGGCGAGGCGCTGCACCTCGGCCTTGCCCGACTGCGCGTCTTCGACCATCTGCGCCATCTGCGCCAGCTGGGTGTCGCTGCCGACGCGGGTCGCCCGTACGACGATGCGGCCGCTCGTGCTCACCGTGCCCCCCGCGACTGCGTCGCCCGGGGCCCCCTCGACGGGCACCGACTCGCCCGTCAGCATCGATGCGTCGATCGCGGAGTGGCCCTCTTCGATGACGCCGTCGGTGGCGATCTTCTCACCTGGACGCGCCGTGAAGCGATCGCCCACGCGCAGCTCGGAGATGTCGACGCGTGTCGCGACGCCGTCGCGCTGCACCTCCACGTCTTTCGCGCCGAGTTCGAGCAGGGCCCGCAGCGCGGCCCCGGCCTGGCGCTTCGAGCGCTTCTCGAAGTAGCGGCCCGCGAGCAGGAACATGGTGACGCCCGCGGCAACCTCGAGGTACATGTTGCCCGCGCCGTCGCTCGGCGAAACCGTGAGCTCGAACTCGTGCGTCATGCCCGGCATGCCGGCGTGGCCGAAGAACAGCGCGTACAGCGACCACAGGAATGCGGCGCTGACGCCGACCGACACGAGCGTGTCCATGGTGGCGGCGCCGTGCCGCAGGTTGATCCAGGCGGCCCGGTGGAACGGCCAGGCCGCCCACACCACGACGGGCGCGGTGAGGGTGAGCATCGCCCACTGCCAGTAGGTGAACTGCAGCGCCGGCACCATCGAGATGACGATCACGGGGACGGAGAGCCAGATGGCGCCGATGAGCCGATGCCGGAGCGCGGTCAGCTCGGGGTCGGCGTCGTGCTCGGCGTCGCCGGCCTGGCCCGCCGTGGTGCGCTGCCCGCCCCGGCCGCGCTGCTCGACGGGCGGCGGCAGCTTCGCGGTGTACCCGGTCTTCTCGACTTCGGCGATCAGCCGCTGCGGGTCGTAGCCGCCGGGCACGCGCACGCGCGCCTTCTCGGTCGCGTAGTTCACCGAGGCCTCGACTCCGTCGAGCTTGTTCAACTTCGTCTCGATGCGGTTCGCGCATGAGGCGCAGGTCATGCCGCCGATGAGCAGGTCGTAGTCGGCCGGTGCGCTCGTGTCGGCGGTGCGGCTCGTCGTCATGGCTGGTCTCCGTTCACGGTGCGTCTCCGCTTGCGATGGTTGCGGTGTTGTTCTCTGCGTGTCGGCGTACCCGGTGCGGCCTGGTCGCTGGGTCGGCTGCCGGCGGTCGCGATCCACTTCGGCGGTTACTGTCGAGTTCGTACCGGTCAGGCGCGCACGGCCGTGTAGCCGGCCTCCTCGACTGCGGCGAGTACCTGTGCTTCGTCGAGGGCGGTTTGGCTCGTGACGACCAGGCGACCGGTCTGTGCGCTCACCTCGATGCCCGTCACGCCCGCGATCTGCCCGACCTCTTCGCGCACGTGCTTCTCGCAGTTGCCGCAGGTCATCCCGCTGACGGCGTATTCGGTGGTGGTCATCGTGTGCTCCGTTCGAGTGCGCGAGTGGATCTCGATACCCATGGGGGGTATATTCACCTTCAACGGTACACCACCTCCGCGCATTCCCGGCGGGTGGGCTCTCCATTGACGCGCAGGTTGGCAGTTGTCGCCCCGGAGTTCGAGCCCGTGGGGCGACAACTGCCAACCTGCGGCTGGCGGGGGAGGCTGCGGCTGGCGGGGGAGGTCGGGCTGGCGGGGGAGGCTGCGGCTGGCAGGGCGAGCCGGCCGGAGCGTGGAACGATCGCGCAGAGGCGCACGGCGACTGCGATACGGTCGAAGCATGAACGCCGCCCCGCTGCGCATCGCCTTCGTCGTGCTGCACACTTCGCCCCTCGACGTGCCCGGCACCAAAGACGCGGGCGGCATGAACGTCGTGGTGCGCGCCCAGGCGGCCGAGCTCGCGCAACAGGGGCATCAGGTGCAGCTCGTCACCCGCCGCAGCTCGCCCGAACTCGCGGCCGAGGTGCGGCTGGCCCCGGGCCTCACCGTGCACCATCTCGACGCGGGCCCCGCCCGTCTGCTCGCGAAGGGCGAGCACGAGGCGCTCATCGCCCCGTTCGGCGAGGCCCTCGCCGCGCATCTCGCCGCCCACCCCGCAGATATCCTGCACGCCGAGCACTGGTACTCGGGCCTCGCCGCGCTCCCGGTCGCGCGCGCATGCGGCATTCCGCTGGTGCAGAGCTACCACAGCATCGCGGCGAGCGAGGCCACCCCGCTCAGCGAGGGCGAGCGCCCCGAGGCGCCCGGCCGGCTCGCGGGCGAGCAGCGGCTGGCGCGAGAGGCCGACCTCGTCGTCACTGTCAGCCGTGCCGAGCGCGTGACCGTGATCGAACGACTCGGCGGCGACCCCGACCGTATTCGGGTCGTGGAGCCCGGTGTCGACACTTCGGTCTTCCGCCCCTGCACCGACCGCGAGAAAGCGGCGGGCAGCGAGTGGATCGCCGACGGCGGGCTACCCGAGGTGCTGGTCGCGGGCCGCCTTCACCCGCTCAAGGGCTTCGACCTCGCGATCGCCGCGGTCGCGGCGATTCCCGAAGAGGGGCGACCCTCGCTGCGCATCGTCGGTGCGCCCCCGCCCGATGGCGACGCCTATGTGCGCCGGCTGCATGAGGCGGTCGCCGATGCCGGCATGCTCGCCACGACCTCATTCGACGGAGCCCTGCCCCGAGAGCTGCTCGCGGAGCGGCTGCGCCACGCGATGCTCGTGCTGGTGCCCTCGCACTCCGAGACCTTCGGGCTCGTCGCGCTCGAAGCGGCCGCCTCGGGCGTGCCCGTGATCGCGCGTGCTGCGGGCGGTCTGCGTGAGGCCGTGATCGAGGGCGAGACGGGGCTGCTCATCGACAGCGACGCCCCTGAAGTCTGGGCGCGGGCAATCGAGGGGCTGCTCGGCGATGCGGATCGTCTCGACCAGCTGGGCCGCAGCGCTCGCCGCAGCGCGCTGGATCGCACCTGGGCGCGATCCACTGAGGCACTC
This sequence comes from Leucobacter soli, assembly GCA_040392345.1. Classification (GTDB taxonomy): domain Bacteria; phylum Actinomycetota; class Actinomycetes; order Actinomycetales; family Microbacteriaceae; genus Leucobacter; species Leucobacter soli_B. Next base: position 18,476 of record JBEBWI010000017.1, read on the forward strand.
ATCTCGGCCTACCGCGACTTGCTGTCGTAAGCGCTGCTCCCGTGAATAGCGGGGTGAATGCTCCCGCAGTGGGCTCAGAGCCGCAGCGCGCCTGACGCAGCGGCTTGCGCCGCGAATCAGGCTCGGCGGTTCACTCGGTGAGCTGAGCCGCGAGCTGCAGCAGCAGCGCCTCACCGCCCGGGCGGCCGATCAGCTGCACCCCCATGGGGAGGCCCCCCGCGGTGCGGTGCGTCGGGGCCACCACCGCCGGCGCACCCACCACGTTCACCATCGACGTCTGCGGCGCCCACTCGCACTGCAGGCGGTAGTCGCCCTCGGGGCCGTGCCGCCAGAATTCCCCGATGCGCGGCGGCGTCGACGCGAGTGCCGGTGTCAGCACCGCGTCGTAGTCGCCCCAGGCCCGCGCCGTGCGCGTCGCGAAGGTGCGCAGGCCCTCCGCGGCGAGATCGAGTCGCTCGGCCGAGGTGCGGCGGGCGCGTTCGAGGAACATGCGTGCCAGGTCGCCCAGCCGTTCCTCGGCCCCCGGGGCGAAGTCGATGCGGGTCAGCGCCTGCGTCCACACCGTCGTGAAGTCGTGCGCGTAGTCGGTGCCGTAGTCGATCGTTGCGGGCTCGACGCGGTGGCCCGCCCGTTCGAGCGCCCCCACCGCTGCAGCGACGGCGGCCCGGGAGTCGTCCGAGAACTCGATCGCGATCCACGATTCGAACGGGGAATCGAAGCTGACGCCGATGCGCAGCCCGCGCAGCTCGCCGGCCCGACCGACCGCGGCGAGAGTCGTCTCTTCGCGGTCGCCGCGCAGCGCGTCGAAGAAGAGCGCCGCGTCGCGGGCGGTGCGCGCGATGGGGCCCGAGACGCCCATGGCGGGAACGCCGGCGGGGCCCAGGGGCCCGCGCGCGCGGTCGGCCGGTACTACGCCCCGACCGGGCTTCAAACCGATGAGCCCGCACGCTGCCGCGGGGATGCGGATCGAGCCGCCCGCGTCGCTCGCGACGGCTGCGGGAACGAGGTGGGCCGCGACAGCGGCGGCGGTTCCGCCGCTGGATCCACCCGCCGTCAGCGAGGCGTCGAACGGGTTGGCCGCGGGTGCGGCGACCAGATTCTCGGAGTAGCCGGCGATGCCGAACTCGGGCACCTGCGTCTTGCCGAGCGCGACCGCGCCTGCGGCCCGCACCGCCGCCGCGACCGGGTCGTCCTCGGTCGCGGTGACGTGCGGCACGGCGCGCGAGCCGTGCGTGGTGACGAAGCCGCTCAGCTCGACGAGATCCTTGTGCGCGGTGGGGATGCCGAGCAGCGGTGCTGCGGTCGTCGTGCTTCCGGTGTCGCCGGATCGGAGGCGGCGGTCGGCCTCGCCCGCCTCTGCGAGGGCGAGCTCGGGCTCGACGCTGACGAATGCGCCGAGATCTTGGCGAGCCGCGATGCGGTCGAGCGCGAGCCGGGTCAGGGCGGTCGAGGTGGTCTCGCCGCGACGGAGCGCGTCGCGCAGCTCGAGGGCGGTGGGTTCGGTGTCGCGCACGTCTCCAGGGTAGAGGGTGCCCGGCCAGACCTCGTTTTGCGAATGATTATCAGTAAGGGTACACTGAGATTGATTCTCATCTCCAGCTGGAAAGGTTCCTCGTGAACTTCGAACCCCACGATCTCGCGGCCGCGCACTCGCGGCTCACCGGCGCCGCCGCTGTCACTCGCGCAGCAGGCAGCCGATTGCTCGGCAAGCGGCTGCTCGGCGGCACGGTGCTCGCCGCGGCCGCGACCCTCGCCCTCGCCGGCTGCAGCGCCCCCGCGGGCTCGGCGACCGACGGCGACAAGCTGAGCGTCGTCGCGACCACGACGCAGCTCGCCGACTTCGCCCAGCAGGTCGGCGGCGACGACATCGAGCTGACCGGGCTGCTCTCCACCGGCGCCTCGGCCCACCACTTCGATCCCTCACCGGCAGACCTGCTCGCGCTCGGGCAGGCCGATGTGCTCATCGTGAACGGTGCGGGGCTCGAGACCTTCATCGACAGCGCGGTCGAGGCCTCGGGATTCGACGGCACGCTCATCGTCGCGAGCGAGGGCATCGACCTCGACGAGGCCCGCAGCATCACCGCCGAGGAACTGGACCACGCCCACGCTGATGAGGATCACGCGGATCACGACCACGCGGATGCGGCGAGCGAGACCGGGGGGACCGACGCGGCGAGCGGAACCGAAGCGGCCGACGACCACGCCGATCACGACCACGACGAGGACGCGGGCCACGACGAGGCTCACGACGACGAGGCTCACGATCATGACCACGGAGACCTGAACCCGCACCTGTGGACCTCGCCGCGCTACGCAGCCGGCATGGTCTCGATGATCGCGGCCGATCTCGCCACGGCCGACCCCGACCACGCCGATGCTTACACCGCTCGGGCCGACGCCTATGTCGCGCAGCTCACGGCGCTCGACGACTGGATCGCGGCTCAGTTCGAGCGAGTGCCCGAAGCGGATCGCGTGCTGGTCAGCGGCCACGACTCGCTGCGCTATTACCTGCACGACTACGACATCGCATTCGCCGGCTCGATCCTGCCGTCGTTCGAGGACAACGCGGAGCCGAGCGCCGCGCAGATCGACGCGCTCGTCGCGACCATCGAGGAGCAGGGCGTGAAGGCCGTGTTCGTGGAGTCGTCGATGAGCCCGAAGCTCGCACAGACCATCGCGGCCGAGGCCGGCGTGCAGGTCATCGACGCCGAGACGCTCTACGCCGACTCGCTCGGCGGCGACGGCAGCGGTGCCGAGACCTACATCGCCGCGACCGTGCAGAACACCCGCGTGATCCTCGAGGCTTGGGGGGTGGCGCCAGACGCGCTACCTTCGGAATTGGAATGAACGCGCACAACTCTGAATCAGCACCGGCCATCGCACTGCGCGGCGCCGCGTTCGGCTACGACGGCCGCACGCGCGTCGCGGATCTCTCGCTCGAGATCGAAGCGGGCAGCGCGGTCGCGCTGATCGGCCCCAACGGCTCGGGCAAGTCGACGCTGCTGCGCGGAATGCTCGGCCTCGCCGAGCTCACCGCGGGCGAGATCGAGGTGCTCGGCACCGATCCGGTGCGCGCCCGCACGAGCATCGGCACTCTGCCGCAAGCCGACACCCGCGATACCTCGCTGCCGGTGACCCTGCGCCAGGTCGTCACGATGGGGCTCTACCGCTCGCTTGGCTCGCTGCGCCCGGTCGGCCGAGCGGGCAGGCAGGCCGTGCAGGGCGCGCTCGAGCGCGTCGGTCTCGGCACGCTCGGCGGTCATCGCTTCGGCGAGCTGTCGGGCGGCCAGCAGCAGCGCGGCATTCTCGCCCGGGCGCTGGTCGCCGACCCGCCCCTGCTGCTGCTCGACGAGCCGTTCAACGGCCTCGATCGCGAGAACCGCGACATGCTGCTCGAGCTGGTGCGCGCGCTGCGGGCCGAGGGCCGCACCATCATCGTCTCGACCCACGACCTCGAGATCGCCCAGCAGGCGTGCACGCACGTGCTGCTGCTCGCGACCGGCCACCGCCCGGGGCAGCCGGGCCACCCGGCCGGCTTCGGGCCAGTCGAGGAGGCCCTCACCCTCGAGGCCGTCGAGCACGCGTTCCAAGACACCACGGTCGAACTCGACCAGCACACCGTCACCACGACCCGCGAGACGGAGTAGGCGTGGAATACGGCTTCATCGAAGCGTTCCAGCTGCCATTCATGGCGCGGGGGCTCGCCACGGTCGTGGTGCTCGCGATCGCCGCGGGCATCGTGGGCCTCGGTATCAGCCTGCGCGAGCTCGAGTTCGTGAGCGACGGCCTCGTGCACGCCGTGTTCCCGGGTCTCGTGATCGGCGCGGCACTCGGCGGCAGCGCTTTGCTGCTGCCGGGTGCGCTCGTGGCGGCGCTCGCCGCAGCGGTGCTCTTCACCGTGCTCGAGCGGCGCGGCGGGCTCGGCGCCGACGCGTCGATCGCGGTGGTGCTGACGGGTCTGTTCAGCCTGGGCGTCGTGCTCGTCTCGAAGCAGGAAGGCTACGTCTCGCAACTGCAGGAGCTGCTCTTCGGCCGACTGCTCACGGTCACGGAGGCGCAGTTCTGGCAGACCGTGGTCGTGGCCGTCGCCGCGGTGGCGACGACGGCGCTGATCTCGCGTTCGTTGCTGTTCCGCGCTTTCGACCCCGAGGGCTTCGAGGCCGCCGGCTTCAGCCGTCTGCGCACCGATCTGGCGCTCGCCTGCGCCGTCGCACTGCTGGTGGTGGCGGGTGTGCAGGCGCTCGGCGTGCTCATGGTGATCGCGTTGCTGACCGTGCCGATGGCGGTGGCGAGGCTCGTCACGCGTCGGCTCGGGCTGCTGATTCCGGTGGCAGTGCTGGTGCCGCTCGTGGCGGGTGTGCTGGGGCTGTGGCTGTCGTTCGTCTGGTCGGTCGATGCGGGCGCCTCGGTCTCGCCCGGCGCTGTGGTCGTGCTGCTGCTCGTCGGCATCTACGCGGTCGTCGCGCTCGCCCGGTTCGCCTCCACCGGTGGATCGCGGGGGCGCGCATGAACTACTTCGCTCTGGCCGCCATCGAGGTCTCCCTGCTCGGCCTGCTCTCGGGTCTCGTGGGCACGATCATCGTGTTGCGGCGGCGCTCGTTCTTCGCGGTGGCGTTGAGTCACGCGACCTTCCCCGGCGGCGTGGTGTTCGCGTTGCTCGGGTGGAATCTGCTCATCGGCCAGGCACTCTTCGCCCTGCTGCTGGTGCTCGTGATGACGCTGCTCGCCCGTATCCCGGGCCAGGGCACGCAGGTCGCGAGCGGCGTCGTGCTCTCGTTCGGGTTCGCGCTCGGCACCCTGCTCGCGAGCCTGAACCCGGGTCTCGGCGTGCCCGTAGAGGCGTTGCTCGTGGGATCCCCGCTCTCCGTCACGGCGGGGGACGTCTGGGCTACGGCGGCGGTCGTACTGGTCTCTGCGGTCGTGCTCGCCTTCTCGGGCCGTCGATTGCTGCTGCACACCTTCGATCCGGTGGGTTTCGCCTCCGCGGGTTTTCGGGTGTGGCCGGTCGAGTTCGTCGCGACGGGGCTCGTCGCCGCCGCGGTGGTCGTCGCGATGCCGGCGGTCGGCGCGATCCTCGGCGTTGCGATCCTCATCGCGCCGGCCGCCGCGGCGCGCCTTCTGGCCCCGAACGTGTGGGCGATCCCGCCGATCGCCGCGGTGCTCGGCGTGGGCTCGGGGGTGGCGGGGCTGTGGGTGTCGCGCGAGTTCGATGTGGCCGCCGGCGGAGCGGTGGGGCTCGCCACCACATCGGTCTTCCTGGTCGTCTTCATCGGGCAGTGGATCGCGGCGCGCCTGCGGGGCACCCGTCGTCGCGCCGTGGCGGCATCGTGACCTCGCCGGGTACGTGCGGCCGGCGATCCGCTAGCCTCGAGGTACGGCTGCTGACGGACCTGACGAGCGGAGCGAGATGAGCGAGGGAGCCCAGCCACGGCGCAATACGTGGCAGCGCGAGGCGGTGCGCGCGGCGCTCGCGGAGGCGCGCGGATTCGTCAGTGCGCAGCAACTGCACCTGGCACTGCGGGAGGCGGGATCCACCATCGGTCTGGCGACGGTGTACCGGGCACTCGCCAGCCTCGCCGAGACCGGGGAGGCCGATTCGTTGCAGTCGCCCGAGGGGGAGAACCTGTTCCGCTCGTGCTCGATGGAGGGGCACCACCATCACCTCATCTGCCGCACGTGCGGCGACACGCGTGAGCTGTCGGCGAGCGTGGTCGAGGAGTGGACGAAGCGGGTGGGGGACGAGCACGGTTTCACCGAGATACACCACGTCGTCGACCTCTTTGGGATTTGCGCAAAGTGCCGGAGAAGCACCGCTTCGTAGGCGCTTTGCGGCGCGGCCACTGCCGCGGCCCACAGAGCGTAGCGTGGGGTGGAAAAGTGCCGGAGAAGCACCGCTTCGTAGGCGCTTTGCGGCGCGGCCACTGCCGCGGCCCACAGAGCGTAGCGTGGGGTGGAAAAGTGCCGGAGAAGCACCGCTTCGTAGGCGCTTTGCGGCGCGGCCACTGCCGCGGTCGCTGCCGATTCGGAACTTTTGAATTCCGATTCCAGTGACGAGTTGGTAACGATGGCTAGCAATATTCCAGGAACTGCATAGCCTGGGAAACATGGGAGAGACAACTGCCATCAGGGTCACCGGCGACTCACACGAACCCCTCGTGGTGATCACAGATGTGAACAAGCACTACGGGGATCTGCACGTGCTGAACAACATCAACACCCAGGTCGGACGCGGTGAGGTCGTCGTCGTGCTCGGCCCCTCCGGTTCGGGCAAGTCGACGCTCTGCCGGGCGATCAACCGCCTCGAGACCATCGATTCGGGCACCATCACCATCGATGGTGTTCCGCTACCGGAAGAGGGCAAGGCGCTCGCGCGTCTGCGCGCCGACGTGGGCATGGTGTTCCAGTCGTTCAACCTCTTCGCGCACAAGACCATCCTCGAGAACGTGACGCTCGGCCCCATCAAGGTGCGCGGCTTGAGCCGGAAAGCGGCGGAGGAGCGCGCGATGGCGCTGCTCGAACGCGTCGGCATCGCCAACCAGGCGAAGAAGCTGCCCTCGCAGCTCTCCGGGGGCCAGCAGCAACGCGCGGCGATCGCCCGATCGCTCGCGATGGAGCCGAAGCTGATCCTGCTCGACGAGCCCACTTCGGCGCTCGACCCCGAGATGATCAACGAGGTGCTCGACACCATGATCGGCCTCGCCAACGACGGCATGACGATGGTCGCGGTCACCCACGAGATGGGATTCGCGCGTCGTGCCGCCGACCGCATCCTCTTCATGGCCGATGGCCAGATCGTCGAAGCGGCGACCCCCGAGCAGTTCTTCACCGACCCGCAGACCTCGCGAGCGAAGGACTTCCTCTCCAAGATCCTGAACCACTGAATCCACAAGAAACAAAGGCAGGGAACCATGCGAATCATCAAATACGCAGCAGTGATCGCAGCTGTCGGAGCGCTCGCACTCACCGGGTGCTCGGGCGGCTCGAGCGGCTCCGACACCACTACGGAGACCACCCCAGTCGAAGACGTCTCGTTCGAGGCGGGTACCACGATGGCGAGGCTCGCCGATTCCGGCAAGATCACCATCGGCACCAAGTTCGATCAGCCGCTGTTCGGCCTTATGGGCCTCGGCAACGTGCCCGAGGGCTTCGACGTCGAGATCGGGAAGCTGATCGCGTCGGAGCTCGGCATCGCAGAGGGCAACATCGAGTGGAAGGAAGCCGTCTCCGCGAACCGCGAGCCCTTCATCCAGAACGGTGAGGTCGACATCGTCGTCGCGACCTACACGATCAACGACAAGCGCAAGGAAGTCGTCTCATTCGCAGGCCCCTACTACCTTGCGGGTCAAGACCTGCTCGTGCTCGCCGGCAACCCGGACGGGATCACCGGTATCGACGATGTCGTCGGCAAGAAGGTCTGCTCGGTGACGGGCTCGACCTCCGAGCAGAACTTGAAGGACGCCGGCGTCGAAGTGCTCGCCACTGACACCTACTCGAACTGCCTCGAGCCGCTGCGTTCGGGCACCGTTGTCGCGGTCTCCACCGACAACGTGATCCTCGCCGGTCTGGCCGATCAGAACCAGGGCGAATTCGAGGTCGTCGACAATCCGTTCACCGAGGAGCCGTACGGTATCGGCCTGGCGCTCGATGACGCGGAGTTCCGCAACTTCATCAACGATGTGCTGGAGGCCTCGTTCGAGGACGGCCGCTGGGCCGCCGCTTGGGAGCGGACCGCGGGCAAGGTGCTGTCGACGCCGACACCGCCGACCCTCGACCGCTACTGACCACCGGCAGTGATCGGGTGGCGGGCCCCCGCCACCCGATCCGCACCCCTCACACACCCGACGCACACTCGCGATAACGCGATATCGAAGGAGGCCTCTCCCGTGGACGTGCTCATCGAGAACGCGGGCGCCATCGGCGCCGGGTTCCTCATGACGCTGCGACTGCTGCTCCTCGGCGGTCTCGGTGCGATGGCGCTCGGCCTCCTCATGGCCACCATGCGCATCTCACCCGTCGCGTCGCTGCGGGGCTTCGCCACCGCGTATACGGAGCTGGTGCGCAACATTCCGCTGACGCTGCTGCTCTTCTTCATGGTGTTCGTGCTGCCGTTGATCGTGACGCAGAAGCCCTCGTACGAGGTGCTCGCCATCATCGCGCTGGCGATCTACACCTCTCCGTTCGTCGCCGAGGCGCTGCGCAGCGGCATCAACGGCGTGCCCGTGGGGCAGGCGGAGGCGGCGCGGTCGGTGGGGCTGACCTTCGGGCAGACGCTCACCCTGGTCGTGCTGCCGCAGGCGCTGCGCATGGTCGTGCCACCGCTCATCAATGTCTTCATCGCCCTCACCAAGAACACGTCGGTGGCGGGCGGGTTCTTCGTGGTCGAGTTGTTCGCGACGGCGCGCGCGCTCACCAACGCCAACGGGCAGGCGGTCATCCCGATCCTCATCGGCATCGCCTGCTTCTACCTCGTCATCACCATTCCACTCGGCCTCGTCGCAGGCCAGATCGAGAAGAAGGTGCGGGTGCTGCGATGACTCAGGCAACTGTTCTCTATGACGCCCCGGGCCCCAAGGCGCGCACTCGGTCGCGCATGATCTCGATCATCGGCATCGTCGGCCTCCTCGCGCTGCTCGGCTGGGTCGTCTTCCGGCTCGCGCTGCCGCAGGTCGCGGCGAACGGCAATGTCACCCCCGCCATTCTCAATCCCACGCGGTGGGAGCCGCTCGGCGACGTTCGCGTGTGGGAAGCGATCGGTGTCGGTGCGTGGAACACGCTGCGCGCCGCGCTCGTCGCGATGGTCGGCGCGCTCGTCTTCGCGGTGCTTCTCGCCTTCGCGCGACTCGCCAACAGCCGTCTCATTCGGGTGCCCGCGGCGATCCTGCTCGAGTTCTTCCGCGGCATGCCCGTGCTGCTGATGATGCTGTTCATTCTGCTCGTCGCCTCGACCGGTGCGTTCTGGGCCGTCGTCATCGCGCTGATCATCTACAACGGCTCGATTCTGGGAGAGGCGCTTCGCGCCGGCATCCTGTCGCTCAACAAGGGGCAGCGGGAGGCCGGGCTGTCGATCGGGCTCACGCCCGTGCGCACGCGGCTGCTCATCGAGTTTCCGCAGGCGTTCACGCAGATGATGCCGATCCTGCTCGCGCAGCTCGTCGTGCTGTTGAAAGACACCTCGCTCGGCTACATCGTGGCCTACCCCGAGCTGCTGTCGACCGTGAAGAACCTGTCGAACTTCTTCGGCAACTACTACATGTTCACGTTCTGGCTCGTCGGCGCCACGGTCTACCTCGCCATCAACCTCGCAGTGTCGTGGCTCGGCCGTCGAGCCGCCCGTGCGGTTGCGGCGAAGCAGGGCAAGGTCGTGCCGACCGAACCGCCGTTGCCGGGTTCGATCGAGGTGCCCGAACCGGTGAAGTGATGCGCCGCGGCGAGGGCCGCCGGATGTTCGCTCCGAGGCAGGCGGGGCGCGCGGATGAGGCGAGCTATCTCGAGCCGGTCTCGGGCGAACGCTACCCGCTGAGCGAGCCGAGGTGGCGGGCTGAGACCGGCGGACCCGCCGCGGGTCGCCCCCTGCTCGTATCGCCGCAATCCGGCATCACCCCCGTAGACATCGATGCGGGTACGCGCAGCATCTGGCGCTACCGCGCGGCACTGCCGGTTGCGGTCGATCGCCCCATCACGCTCGGCGAGGGGAGCGCCCCGCTGATTCCCGGCGAGTGGATCGCGGCTGCGTCGCACTTCAAGCTCGAGTGGTTCTCGCCCACCGGCAGCTTCAAGGATCGCGGGGCCAGCGCGATGCTCTCGATACTGCGACAGCAGAGTATCGACACCGTGGTAGAGGACAGCTCGGGTAACGGCGGTGCGTCGATCGCGGCGTACGCGGCGGCCGGAAGCATGCGAGCGATAGTGTTCGCACCGGCGAATACCTCACCCGCGAAGCTTGCGCAGGCGCGTGCGTACGGCGCCGAGGTGCGGCTCGTGGAAGGCCCGCGCGAGGCGTCGCAGCACGCCGCGATCACGGCGGCCACTGCTGGCGAGGGCTTTTACGCGAGCCACAACTGGCAGGCCTTCTTCCTCGAGGGCACGAAGACGCTCGCCTACGAGATCTGGGAGGATCTCGGATTCCGGGCGCCAGACGCCGTCGTGCTGCCGGTGGGCGCGGGCAGCGGGCTGCTCGGGCTCGCCCTCGGCTTCGGCGAGCTGCTCAGAGCCGGGCAGATCGATCGGCTCCCGCGCCTGTACGCTGCACAACCGTTGGCCTGCTCCCCCGTCGACGCTGCGCACCGCGGGCAACCCGCACGGCCGGTGTCGTCGACGCTCGCCGAGGGCGCGGCGATCCGCTCGCCTCTGCGAATGCCCGAGATGCTCGCTGCACTGCGCGAGAGCCGCGGGGGCAGTGTCGCGGTGACCGAGGCCGAGATCGTGCGAGCGCACGCCGAGCTCGCCGGGCACGGTCTGTTCGCGGAGCCGACCTCGGCGGTCGCCGCAGCCGGGTTCGCGCGGCTGCTCGTCGACGGTGCCATCTCACCCGACGAGACGACCGTCGTGGTGCTCACCGGGTCTGGGCTCAAAGCCGTCGCCGGGGCCTTCGCCCCGTGAGGATCGGGTCTTGGGGCGTCGAGTGGGCGGCGAGCGGTCGCCCCGCGAAGGCCCGCACTCCCGGTGCTCGCTTCGTGACGCGATGGTGGATCACGGAGATGCGTGCCGTGATCCGCGCGGTTCGATGCGTACCCACTCACCGTATTTCGGCAGACGGCCGTCGCCGCTCGAGCGCCCGGTGAGGCGCCGCCTCACCCATGGCACCACGTGCTCGCGCGTGTAGCGCAGCTCGTCGCGCACTGATGGGCGGGGGATAGGCTCGGCGTCGATCACCCAGTCGGCGGGCGCCGGCCGGTCGAGTGCGCGGAGCACGTTGGTGGCTACTCGGGCGTGGCCGACCGGGGCGAGGTGCAAGCGGTCGGTCGACCAGTACTCGCGGCGGGCGAGCACCGGGTCGTTCCAGTTGTCGCAGAATCGCACGCCGAGGCGTTCCGCGAGCAGCGTCGCGCCGGCGGTGAGCTGGTCGCCCTTTGCCTGCACCGCGCGGCCGCGGGGGATGCCGATCGTCGGATTCGCGCCCGCGAGGAGCAGGGGCTCGACCCCGGATTCCAGGATGCGGGTGAGCGCGCGCTCCGTCTCGCCGATCACCCAGGGCACGTCGGTGCCCGGGCGCAGCATGTCGTTGCCGCCGCCGTTGAAGCTGATGAGGGTCGGCCCGAGGTCGATCGCCGGTTCGAGCTGTTCGGCGATGATGCGCTGCAGCAGGCGACCGCGGATCGCGAGGTTCGCGTACTCGACCGGCGCCCCGGTCGCGTCGGCGAGGCCCTGCGCGACGAGATCGGCCCAGCCGCGGGGCGTGCCGCCGCCCGGCCCTGCCTGCTCGTCGCCGACGCCCTCGGTGAAGCTGTCGCCGATCGCCACGTAGCGGATCGCGGGTCTGGATTCGTCTGCGCTCGCACTCACGCCAGACAGCCTACGCCCGGAGGGGCAGGGCGGACGGCGAAAACCCGCCTTGTGCTGAAGCGATCCACAAGCTAGGCTTGATCTTTGGCTGTGCAAAGTCCCATTGTGCAGACCGTGCGGAAGCCGCGCTGCGGTACCGGCGTGAGTCGGAACCGAACAGGCGATCCGCGCAGACAAGAAATCTTGGGTGAGGCCGTCCGGTCTCACGGTATGAGAGGAAACA
>JBEBWI010000018.1:0-29264 GCA_040392345.1 Leucobacter soli
GGCTCGCGGGGCAACGGCGCGCCGCCTCGGGGCCCTCCCCGCCATCGGCGCCCCCCACGCGGCCGGCCCCCCCGGGGCCGACACCCTAGCGGCGGGGTGAGCCCGCACTCGATGGAGTGCGGTCTCACCTTCTCTCGGAATCGGTGATCGCGCGCAGTGCTGCCGAATGCATGGCTCAGGGTGCGAGTTGCACGCCGATATGGTGCGCGGTCTCGCGCAGATCCGGCAGCCACGCCTGCAGCGTCTCGAGGTCGAGGCGATACTTCGGGCCGGCTATGCACAGTGCGGCGACCACCCGATTCTCCGCGTTGGTCACCGGCACGGCGATCGCTCGCACGTCGCGATCGTACTCCTCGTCGGTGAACGCCCAGCCCTGAGCCGCAACCTGATCGATGTGAGGAAGCAGATCGGCCCGAGCGGTCATCGTGCGTTCCGTGTAGGGCTTCAACTCGAGCTGGCCGATGAGCTTCTCGCGCGCGTCTGCATCGAGCGAGGCGAGCAGCACTTTGCCGGTCGAGGTCGCCCAGAGAGGCTCGCGCTGTCCGACCGACCCCCTGATGGTGATCGAACGATCTGCGCCGACCTTCTCGATGAACATCGCGCTGTCGTCGGCGAGTACGGCCAGTTGGATCGTCTCGCCCGTATGGTCTGCGAGTTCGCGCATCGGCGGGCGGGCGACCTGCGAGAGCGTCTGCACCGACCTGACTCGATTGGCGAGCTCGAAGATGCGCACGCCCAGCGTGTAGTGCTTCGTCGATTTGTCGAATGCGGCGAACCCGCTCGAGACCACGATGTTGAGCAAGCGGTGAGCGGTACTCACAGGTAGACCGGTCGCCTTGACGATCTCCGTGAGCACCATACCCTCAGGGCGCTCGCCGAGCGCGCCGAGGATATCGAGCCCGCGTTCGAGCATTCCCCGTGAATCCTCACGTGCCATGTTTCTCCTACGGGTGCGGTATGCGCGGTTGTTGTTGCTCGAAGATTACCCTGTGGGCTGCCTATTGCTTACTTGAATGCGTGAAGTCCGGTGAAATCGGGTGCGCGGCGTTCGAGGAACGCCGCGGCGCCCTCGGCTGCTTCAGCGGTGCCGTAGTAGAGCTGGCAACTGTCGTCGGCGAGTTGCGCGACTCCTGCGAGTCCGTCCTCCTCTGCGTTGACGCTCGATTTCAAGAGGCGCAATGCGGCAGGAGACATCTGCAGGAGTTCTCTGGCCCAGGAGACGCCGGCGGCGAGGAGTTCTTCCTTGGGTACGACCGCGTTCACGAGCCCCCATTCCAGCGCTTCCTGGGCGCTGTACTGACGGCAGAGGAACCAGATCTCCTTGGCGCGCTTATGCCCGATCTGCTTCGCCAGCAGGTTGATCCCGTAGCCGCCGTCGAAGCTCCCGACTCGAGGCCCCACCTGCCCGAATCGAGAGTGGTCGGCGGAGATGGAGAGGTCGCAGACCTGGTGGAGCACTTGCCCGCCTCCGATCGCGAATCCCGACACCAGCGCCACTACCGGCTTCTCGATGCGGCGGATCGCCAGTTGCACATCCGAGACGCTGGCGGGTGCGAGCGCATCAGGCCAGGCCTCGGCAGCCGAGTCGTCGGCGCGCACGGAGAGGTCCGCCCCTGCGCAGAATGCCTGGTCGCCGCTGCCGGTCAAGAGAACGACTCTGACACCCGAGTCGTGCCGTGCTCGTGCTAGAGCGTTGGCGAGTTCGGCGCTCGTGAGCGGTCGAAAGGCGTTCCGCTTCTCCGGGCGCTCGATCGTGATCAGCGCGATGCCGTCGGGGCTCACCCGATAGCTGATGTCTTGATAAGCGCCCTGGGGAGCCCAATCGATCTCGTGTTGCGCGTTCATGTTCCTCCTAAGTGCGTGGTGCGGCTGCAAGCGATACCCAAGATCCTATAGAGCGGAAGAGCATTTCGTTGAATAAAAAAAGTTCTTGCCAATCACTGGGCTCTCGTCAATACTAAGTACAGGTTCCGCAAAACAGGAAGTGTTTTCACTTGATGGAAATAATGAAGAACTTTGCACATCAGTCTGGAGAGAACGAATGAAGCGAATCGGTGTTGACGCTGGAGGCACCTTCACAGACGCGGTGTTCTGGGATGAGGAGACGGGGCTCATCAGCAGTGCCAAGGTCTCGTCTCGGAAGCACGATCCCGCTGGAGCCGTTGTGGCGGCCGCCACCCGTGTCGTCGAGAATGCGGGAGGAGCCTCCCTCGACGATCTGCGCGACCTGGTGCATGGCACAACCATCGGTACGAATGTTTCGCTCGAACGCAACGGCCCCCGCACCGCGATCCTCACCACTGAAGGCTTCCGCGACATCCTCGAGATCGCTCGCCTCACGCGCGCTCCCGAAGCGCTGTACGACCTTATGTCACCCGGTCCGGCGCCGCTTGTGGCGCGCAAGGACCGTTATGAAGTCGGCGAGCGGGTCGGGCGCGACGGCAGCGTGGTGACGGAGCTTGATGAGGCCGGCGTGCGCGAAGCCGCGCAGTCGATGGTGGACCGCGGCATCAGGAGCGTTGCAGTCTCGTTCCTCTATTCCTACCTCAATGCGGGCCACGAGCGCCGCGCCGCCGAACTGATTCGCGAGGTCGCGCCCGAGATTCACGTATCGCTCTCAAGTGAGATACTGCCGCAGGTGCGCGAGTTCGAGCGCACCTCGACCACCGCGCTGAACGCCTACCTCGCCCCCGTCTGCGCCCCGTATCTCGAGCAGCTCACCGAGAAGGTGCAGCAGTGGCGTGAAGGGCTGCAGACCTGGATCATGCAGTCGAACGGCGGCGTCACCTCACCGCGACGTGCGGCGGAGCATCCGGTGAACCTGCTGCTCTCGGGGCCGAGCGGCGGCGTGGTCGCCGGTCGATGGATCTCGCAGCAGACCGGTATCGCGAACACCATTACCGTCGACATGGGCGGCACGAGCTTCGATGTTGCGCTGCTCGCCGACACGCAGATTCCGCTCACCACCATGCGCGAGGTCATGGAGATGCCGGTTCGCGTACCCACCGTCGACATCGAAACCATCGGCACTGGTGGAGGCAGTATCGCTCATGTCGACAGTGGCGGGCAGTTCTTGGTCGGTCCGATCAGCGCCGGCGCGGTGCCCGGCCCGGTCTGCTATGGACGCGGCGGCACCGAGCCAACGGTCACCGATGCGAACGCCGTACTGGGCATCCTCGCCGATGGTGCCACGCTCGGCGACGATGTCGTGGTGAACCGTGCGCTCGCCGTAGAAGCCTGCGAGCGTCTCGGCGCACAGCTCGGATTGAACGCCATCGAAACCGCACTCGGCATCAGAAAGATCAGCAATGCCGCGATGGCCGGCGCGGTGCGGGCCATATCGGTCGGTCGAGGTTACGATCCCCGTGATTTCGCCCTGAACGCATTCGGCGGCGCAGGGCCCATGCACGCCGCCGATATCGCGCTCGAGATGTCGATTCCCACGGTCATCGTGCCTCCCGTTGCCGGCTGTCTCTCGGCGGTCGGGCTCGTGGTCTCAGATGTGTTGCACAACCACGCTGCCAGCTTCCAGATGAGACTCGATCAATCGGCTGTCGCGGGGCTGATCGAAGCGCTCACCGAACTCAGCCAGCTGGCCTCTCGCGAACTCGAAAGCGATGGCGTGCCGTTCGACCGACAAACGGTGCAACTGGCGCTCGACCTGAACTATGTCGGGCAGAACACTCCGATCACCGTTGAGGTCGATGACCGCTTCGATCACGGTTGGGTCGACCGCGCCGTCGAGAAGTTCCATACGGTGCACGAACGCGCCAACGGGTTCCGCGTCGACGGTGAGCCGATAGACATCGTGACTGCTCGCGTGAGCGGCGCCGGGTCGATTACCCGCACCGATCTGAAACCGGCCTTGCTCTCCACCGGCGCCCCGCTGTCGCATGGCACGCGCCCACTCATCGTCTCTCCGACCGAGACGGTCGACGTACCGCTGTTTCGAAGGGAAAGCCTTCGACCGGGGCACCGAATCGATGGCGCCGCGGTCATCGAGTCGAACGACACGACCTTCGTCGTGCCCGCTCGCTCGCTCACCCGTGTCGACGGATACGGCAATCTCTTGCTCACCCTGGGAGGGAACTGATGACGAACACGCAGGTCAATGAGCTGGAGACCGCGCTCGACCCCATCACGCTTTCGGTTATGGATGCTGGTCTGCGCACCGCAGTCGCAGAAATGAAATCGGTGGTGCTGCGCACTGCGTATTCGAACCTCTGGCGGGAGGCCGGGGACCTTTCATGCGGGCTGCTCGATGCCAACGGGGATATCGTCGCACAGGGCATCGGAGACATTCCGATCCACCTGGCGAGTATGCCCACTTCGATGCGTGGCATACTCGCGAAGATTCCGGCCGAATCGCTCGAACCGGGCGATGTGCTGCTGCAGAACGATCCGTACCAGGGCAACAACCATATGCCCGATTTCATCATGGCCAAACCCATTTTCTCCGAGGGGCGCCTACTCGCCTTTGCCGCAGTGCGTGGGCACTACGTCGACATTGGCGGCCCGACTCCGGGCAGCTACAATCTGCGCGCGACCGATCTCTACGGCGAGGGGCTGCGCATGCCGCCGGTGAAGCTCTACCGCCGTGGAGTTGTCAATGAAGAACTCATCGCGATCATCTCGGCGAATGTGCGCAATGCCGCCGAGCGACTCGGCGACATGCGTTCGCAGTACGCCGGCTGCCTCGCCGCGGAACGTCGTCTTCTCGACTACTGCGAGCGTTACGGCACTGAGGTCGTAGAGCAGAGCATGCGCGAGGTGCTCGATGTGAGCGAACGTCGTGCGCGTGCCGCGTTCCGGGAGATGCCTGATGGTCGCTACGAGTTCGCCGACGTGGTCGACGGCGATGGATTCAGCCATGATCCACTCGAGATCAAGGTCGCAGTCACCATCGCAGGCGACGAAGTCGAGATCGATTTCTCAGGCACGTCCGCGCAAGCGCGAGGCGGGGTGAACAGCCCGCTTGCCGTGACGCTGTCGGCGACCTACTTCGCGCTGAAGGCGGTTGCGGAACCGCACACTGCATCGAACTCCGGCTCGTACCGACCGGTCAGCATCATCACCCCCGAAGGCACGGTCATCAATCCCCACGCACCGGCGCCAGTGGTAGCGGGCAACCACGAGACCTCGGCTCGTATCGCGGACGTCGTTCTCGGAGCCCTGTCGCGGGCCGTTCCCGAGCGCGTCTGCGCGGCAGGTACGGGCAGTTCGACCGTGCTGATCGTCGGCCGTGAGGGTGTGGTCGATGACAGCATCATGTATGAGGTGCACGGTGCCGGGCAGGGAGCGAATACCGACTTCGACGGGTCTCACGCCCGCCGTACCAGCATCGGGAACACCGGCAACACGCCGGTCGAGGTGCTTGAGGGCAACCATCCGATTCGAGTGCTGGCGTATGAGATCCGGCCTGACGGGGGCGGGGCCGGCCGTCATCGCGGCGGCGGCGGCATCACGAGGGTGGTCGAGTTCACCGAGGAGGCCACGATCACGATGGTCGCCGACCGGGATCGCAGCAACCCGTACGGTTTGCACGGAGGACTCCCCGGGGCCCGGGCCTCGTTCCTGCTGACACTGCCGGACGGCACGGAGGAGCGTCTCGACGGGAAGACCGTGCGCGGCGGCGTGCCGGCCGGTTCGGTGCTGCGTCTCACCTGCGCGGGTGCTGGAGGCTACGGCGATCCCGCCGAGAGGCCGCTCGAATCCATCCAGTCCGATCTCGACAACGGGTACATCTCACCAGAGCGCGCCGCGCGGGATTACGGAATCGAGATCGCAGACGACCTGACACGTGTCGAGGGGCGACACGTGGCAATGAACGGAGCCAACTCATGACGACCGCATCGCACACCCTGATCGACCGTGCAGACCGGGTCATTCCCGGGTCCTGCTTCGGCTACACCCGCATTCCCGATGAGGATGCATTCGTTGCAAGTCATGGCGTCGGGTCGCGCATCTTCTCGACCGCGGGTGCCGAGCTGGTCGACTACACGCTGGGTTCGGGCCCGCTGCTGCTCGGCCATGCTCATCCCCGAGTGACCCAGGCGATCGCATCCCAGGCGGCCAAGGGTACCCATTTCTACGCGATGAACGAACCGGCGATCGAGCTTGCGGAACTGGTCGTGGAGTCAGTGCCGCACGCCGAAGCCGTCAAGTTCTGCGCCGATGGCTCGCAGGCGACGTTCTTCGCGATGCGGCTGGCGAGGGCGGCGACGGGGCGCGAGACGGTGCTGAAGTTCGCCGGTGCATATCACGGGCATCACGACTACGCCTTGCCGAGCTTCCCCGGCAACCCGACAGATCGGGGTGCGGTCGGCACCGCGTATGAAGGCATTCCGAGGGGTGCGACCGAGCGGATCGTCGTGGCCGGCTTCAACGATCTCGAAAGCGCGCGCGAGGTTGCGCGCGAACATCGGCAGGACCTCGCGGCGATCATCGTCGAGCCGGTGCAGCGGTCATTGCCGCCGGCGCCGGGGTTCCTCAGGGGCTTGCGCGAGTTGGCCGACGAGACCGGTGCTCTGCTCATCTTCGATGAGGTGGTCACCGGGTTCCGCTTGAGTCGGGGCGGTGCCCAGGAGCTGTATGGAGTGCGCGCCGACCTGGTCGCACTGGGCAAAGCGGTCGGCGGTGGCACCGCTGTCGGTGCAGTTGCCGCCAGTCGTGAACTGATCGACTACCTCGTGCCCGATTCTCCCGGTGCGAACCAACGCGCATTCATGAGCGGTACGTTGAACGGCAACCCGCTGGGCGCAGCCGCGGGCCTCGCCCTGCTGCGAGAGCTCGATGAGACACAGGGCCGTGAGGCGATCGCCGCGCACGTGCATCAGCTGACGTCGGGCCTGCGCCGACTCGCGGCAGACAAGCGCATCGTGCTCGACATCGTCGGCCCGCACGTGTTCTTCGATGTGGTCTTCGCCCCGCGCACACCCATTGTGAATCTCGAGAGTTATCTCGCGAGCGACCGCGCCGCCTCGGTCACGTTCGGCGCCGAGATGCTGCACCGAGGCATCTACGTGGTGCCCGGCGCGAAATTCTACGTGTCGGCGGTGCACACCGCTGCCGATGCGCAGCGCTTCCTCGATGCCGCCGATTCGGCGCTCGACGTGGTGGCAGCAAGACATTCAGTAAGCCTTTGACGAATAGGAACCATCATGACCAGGGGAAAGTACGATTCGGTTGCGATCACTGCGGCCGTCACCGGCGGCGACGTGCTGCCGAGCCAGAGCCCGGCCATCCCGTGCAGCGTGGAAGAGGTGGTGGCGCAATCGGTCGCGGCGGTGCAAGCCGGGGCAGCGGTGATCCACCTGCATGCCCGTGAGGACGACGGCCGTCCGAGTGCCGATCAGGCACGATTCACCGACATGGTGCAGGGCATTCGCGAGCAGGTCGATGCGGTGATCAGCATTTCAACCGGTGGGTCGCCGAGCATGAACGCCGAAGAACGTCTCGCCGGTGCGCTCGTCACCAACCCGGAGCTCGCGACCTTCAACCTCGGCACCATGAACTACGAAGGCTACCCCGACCCGGCCCGCTGGCCAGCGGTGAACAGCTCCTGGGAGCGCGAGGTGCTCGAACGCAGCGGCACGGTCGTGTTCAAGAACACGCTTGCCATGCTGCGCGACTTCGCGGGGATGTTCAAGGAACGGGGCATCACCCCCGAGCTCGAAGTGTATGACATGAGCCATCTCGGTATGGCGCGTTACCTCATCGACTCGGGCGTGCTCGAAGCGCCCGTACGCGTGCAGTTCGTGCTCGGCGTGCTTGGCGGTGCCGGGAACGATCTCGAGGATCTGTTCCAATTGCATTCGACCGCGCGCCGGGTGCTCGGAGCCGACCTCGGAATCGTCGGTGTCGCCGCGACCGGCTACCCGATGCAGTTCCGCCACGCGGCGCTCGCCGCAGGCCTGGGTCTCGATGTGCGCGTCGGTCTCGAGGACAGTCTGCGCGTCACCCGGGGTGAGAAGGCCGGCTCGAATGCCGAACTCGTCGAGGTCGCCGCGCAACTCATTTCCCTGCAGGGCCGAGCGCTGCAGACGCCCGACGAGGTTCGCGCCGACCTGGGCCCGTGGTGGTCGGCCTCATGAACGCCGGGAGGCTCGCGGGGCGTGTTGCCGTCGTCTCGGGCGGCGCCGGAGGGATCGGCTTTGCGACCGCCGAGCGGCTCGCGAACGAAGGTGCGCGTGTCGCCATTCTCGACATCGACAAGAGCCGTGCCGAGGCCGCCGCCGGGCGCCTCGGCGGGGCGTGGGCCTTCGCTCTTGATGTGACCGATTCGCGTGCGGTCGAGACCTGTATCGCGCAGGTCGTGCAGCACGCGGGCTCGCTCGATATTCTCGTCAACAACGCCGGCATCACGCGAGACAATCTGCTGTTCCGGATGACCGATGACGACTGGGATGCGGTCTTGTCAGTGCACTTGCGCGGTGCATTCGCGCTGAGCCGTGCAGCCCAGACTCATATGGTGGCCCAGGGCCACGGTCGCATCATCAATCTTTCGAGCATCGCTTCGGGTGGCAATCGGGGTCAGGCGAACTACTCTGCAGCCAAAGCCGGGCTGGAGGGGTTCACGCGTACACTCGCCGTCGAGCTCGGCCCGTTCGGCATCACGGTCAACGCGGTCGGGCCAGGGTACATTCACACCGAGATGACCGATGCGACGGCAAGACGGCTTGGCGTTGAGCCGGAAGACTACCGTGCGCAGACGGCAGCAGTGACTCCCGCCCGACGGGTGGGCGAGCCCGAGGACGTCGCTGCCGCGATCGCGTTCTTCGCGAGCGACGAGGCGTCTTTCATCACCGGTCAGGTCATGTATGTCGACGGCGGGTTGTCGTTGTGATGCGCGTGACGATCGAGCAACTGCTCGCGCTGAGGGGTCGGACCCTTGAGGAGACTGCGCCCGTGATCGTGACCCAGCGCGACATCGATGCGTTCGCGGCCGTGACGGGTGATGATCAGTGGATCCACGTCGACCGTGAGCGCGCCGCCGCCGGGCCGTTCGGCCACACGATCGTGCACGGCTACCTCATGCTCTCACTGCTCGGCGGCTTCTGGATGCGCCGCCTCGAAGTCAGCGATGCGAATGAGGCTCTGAACTACGGCCTCGACCGGGTACGGTTCCTGCGCCCGGTACCGGTGGAATCGCAGATCACCATGCGTGGCACGGTGCGCGACGTCCGCTCGCTGGAGGGCTCCCGCGAGGGTGCTCGGATGCATGCTGACGTGGAACTGCGTGCGAACGCCGACGAACGACCGGTCGTGGTCGCCTCGACGATATTGCAGTACTTGCGCTGACCCAGTTTTCGAAGTTTGTGAACCCGCGAAGGAGCCCGGAGATGACCCTTTACCCGCAGAGTGACGTGTACGATTACGCGTCCGAGCTGTCGGACTCGGAGCAGGCAGTGATCCTGCGTTTGCGCGAGTTCTTGCAGACCGAAGTGGCACCGGTGGTCGACGACTACTGGGAACGCGGAGAATTTCCTGCGCATCTCATCGAAGGCGTCGCGAACCTGCGTCTGCTCGATCCGCTCGAGTTGCGCGAGGCCGGTCAACGGCCACGACCCATCTTCGAGGGCTTCAGGCTGTTCGAGATCGCCCGTGTCGACGCGTCGATGGCGACCTATTTCAGCGGTCAGGCGACGATGATCACGAGCGCGATACTGCACGGGGCCTCTGAGGAGCAGCGTGATGCCCTCATGCGTCAGGTGACCGACTACGACCTGCGGGGAGTCTTCGCGATCACCGAGCCGGAGCACGGCAGCGACGTTGCGCGGGGACTTGAGACGACAGCGGTGCGCGACGGCGATGAGTGGGTGCTGAACGGCAGCAAGCGTTGGATCGGCAGCGCTGCCTACGCCACCCATGTGTGCGTGATCGCCCGTGAATCCGGCTCGCAGGCAATGCGTGCATTCCTGGTGCCGCGGGAGGCCCCTGGGCTCGAGATCACGAAGATCGAGCACAAGGCGGCGCTGCGTATTGTGAACAACGCCGATATCGTGATGCGTGACGTGCGTGTCGATGAATCGCTCCGACTGCACGGAGTTGCGACCTTCTCCGATGTCGCAAAGATGTTGCGGCATATGCGCGCGAGTGTCGTCTGGCTGGCTGCGGGCCTGCAGGCCGGTGCGTACGAGGCGTCTCTGCGCTACATCACCACGAGAGAGCAGTTCGGAAGACCGCTCGCCAAGTTCCAACTCGTGCAGGGCAAGGTTGCGCGCATGCTCGACAACGTCACGGCCGGTCTCGGCTATGCAGTGCGCGTAGCCCAGATGCATGAGCAGGGAAACTACGAGGATGAGCATTCGGCTCTGGCGAAGTACGCCGTCTCACGCATGATGCGGGAGACAGTCGCCATCGCGCGGGAACTCTGCGGGGGCAACGGCATCGTGCTCGAGACCGGGGTGATGCGTTTCTTCTGCGACGCCGAAGCCGTGTACACCTATGAGGGCACCGACGAGATCTCCGGCCTCGTCGCGACGCGCGCTGCAACTGGAATGGGGGCCTTCGTATGAGCGGTCCCATCACGACCTACTCGGGTGTCGCGCACCCCTGGCTGTGCGATGCGAACGACCACCTGAACACCCGACATTACGTCGGCGCGTTCGACGACGCCGCGCAGCACTTCTTCGCTGCGCTCGGGTATCGCCCCGGCAGTAGCCTCGGATGGGCCGATGTGTCGCAGCAGATCTCCTATCGGCGCGAGGTGCCGAGGGGAGCGTTGTTCACCATTGATTGCGAGATCGTGAAGGTAGGGCGCAGTTCGGTCACGTATCGGCAGTCGTTGCGGCTGTTGGACGGTGATGAACCGGCGGCGGTGCTCGATGCCGTGACCGTGCATTTCGACCTCGAAAGGCGTACTTCGGCGCCTCTTCCCCCGACCATTGTGGGGCTGGCCGAAAGGCTGATCGCAGTGCGGGAACAGGGCGAAGAAGAAGCATAAGGCGGCAGAGAAGTCGCCGCCGTTAAGTTCTTGTTTCTTCTCGATTTCGACCTTGATTTCCCACCCACCTTGGAGTTAGTTTTTCTTTAGAGCAAAGTTGCTTTTCATAGAATGGAAAAAATCGCATGAGTCAGACAGTTGCCGCACTTCTCGAGGACGCCTTCCGGGTGAACTCGTCGGCACCGGCTCAACGCTTTCTCCGGTCTGGCGAATGGTGCACCCGCAGCTACGGCGAAGTGCGTGCTCTCGCCGCGGCAGCAGCGCAGGTGCTGCGCGATCGCGGTGTCACGGCAGGTGATCGTGTTGCGCTGCTCCTGCGCACGCGTGCCGACTGGACGGTGATCGAGATCGCTGCGGCGATGGCCGGAGCGACGTTGGTTCCGTTCTACCCCAGCTCGACCAAACCGCAGTTGGTCGAGCTGCTCGAGTTGGCGGGCCCGGTGCTGCTTATCGCCGAAGCGGGCGGCGAGCTTCCCCATGCCGCGGTCGACCTGCCGCTCGGTGTGGTAGAAGTGGGCGAGCACGACGGCGACCTCGGCGATCTCGCGGACGCGGAATGCCGTGACGTCGTCTGGGCCGCGACCGAACCAGACGACGTATTCACCATTGCATTCTCGTCGGGTTCCACCGGGCGCCCGAAGGGCTGCGTAGTGCTGCAGCGCAACTATGCAGCGGTGCTCGAGATGGTGCGGCTTGCCGAACGGCATCCGAGATCCGGCCATGCGCACCGCATCGCCGCATTCATCTATCTTCCCCTCGCCCACGCTTCCGCGCGGCTTCAGCAATTGACGAGCCTGATCGTCGGAGGCGAGATCGTCTACGGGGTCGGCGGCACCGCAGAGATTCTTGGCCAGATCGAAACCACGGCGCCGAGTTATGTCGCCGGGGTGCCGCGCCTCTTCGAGTATGCCGCGGCGAAGTACGCCGGCTCACCCGAGCAATTGCGCCAGGTGTTCGGTCAGAACCTTGCCTACGCGCTCAGCGGAGGCGCCCCGCTGCCCGTCGACGTGCTCGAGGCCTATGAGAGCGCCGAGGTGCTCATCGTCGACGGATACGGACTCACCGAGTCGTCGACCGCGGTCGCCATCGGCACCCCGCACTGCATGCGCGCCGGCAGTGTCGGTAAGCCCCTGCCCGGGCTCGAAGTGGTGATCGCGGTCGACGGCGAGGTGCTCGTGCGCGGCGAGAACGTCTTCGCCGGATACCTCGACGATGATGCGGCGACGAGAGAAGTGCTCGCCAACGGGTGGTTGCACACGGGCGACCTGGGCCATCTCGACGCCGACGGCTTCCTATTCATCACCGGTCGCAAGAAGAACGTCATCGTCACCTCGACGGGCAAGAACATCTCGCCTGAAGGGTATGAGAACAAGTATCGCGCGGCCACCGGCATCTCCGACTTCGTGCTTGTCGGTGATAGTTGGCCCTACGTGATCGCGGTGGCCGCGGCCAGCGACGACGGTGCCCCGGGGGAAGATGTCCTCGTGTCTGCTGCCCGCAGGCTCAACCAGGGGCTCGCCCCGCAGGAGCGGGTGCGGAAGATCGTGCTGCTCGATCGTGAACTCAGCCGTGACCTCGGCGAGCTGACAGCGAGCGGCAAGGTGATCCGATCGGCCGTGGAACGAAACCATCGTGAGCTGATCCAACAGGTATACGCGAACTGCACAGAGCTTCCGGTACTGCACATCGACGGCCCGTCGGCGCCGTCACTCCCCACAGACTCGTCCAGAAAACCAGCAACCCAAGGAGTATGAATATGAAGAAACACCGCAACTGGCTGCTCCTCACAGCGGGGGCGGCAGGCGTCGCAATGCTGTTGTCGGCATGCTCTCCCCAGCCCTCGGAGGAGCCTGCGGCGATCTCCAGCGGGATGGCCGAGCCCGGGGACACCATTCCTGAAGTCAGCGTCGAAGCCGGCTTCTCGCCGTACGCCGATGAACTGCTCGCAGTCGCGGGCATCGAGAACGGCTACTTCGGCGAGGTCGGCATCACGATCAGTCCGGAGCCGAATGGTGCTCAGGTCGATTTGATCGCCGCGCTCACCCCGCTGCTGAACAAACAGATCGAACTGGGCTCCGGCTACCCGCCGGCGGTGGTCTCGCAGCTCGATAGCGTCAACAACGTCGTTGCCTTTGCTATCAGCGATGTGTTCTACGGATACCGCATTCTCGCTCCCGAGGGCGAATACACCACCTTGCAGGAGGCCATGGACGACGGCGAGAGCTACGATGAAGCCGTCGCTACGGTGGTCGAGCAGCTCCGGGGTCAGCCGGTCATCCTTCGCGAGGGCGTCGTGCCGACGTTCTACGAACTCATCCTCGAGAAAGCGGGTATGACGCTCGACGACCTCGACGTCACCTATCTGGCCAATCCCGATATCGTGCGTGCCGGCTTCGTCGGGCAAGCCGACTTCGCCTCTCCCACAGGCGCTGCGCAGATCACCACCATGCAGCTGAACGGCTGGGAACCGCTGATCGAACTCCGCGAAGTCATCGAGAACGAGCCCTCGGAATCGACTGTGAGCCTGCGCTCGACGTTCTCGGGCTATCTCACGACGACCGAGTATGCTGCGGCGAACTACGAGACGCTGCTGCGATTCACTTCGGTGATCTACCGGCTCATCGATGATCTCGAGGCCGATCCGGAAGGCACGGTTGAGCGCTTCCGCAGCTACCTGAACAGCTACACGGGCTCCGAAATCACTACCGAAGAGCTTGCCGGGATGTTCGACGGGCTCTACTCCATGCGTAATTTCGAGGCCGCGGCCGAGTTCTACCTCAATGAGGGCGATCCCTTCTTCTTCGACGAGGTCATGGGAGCGCAGATCGACAGCCTCGCCGAGAGCGGAGTGATCGGTCAGGGACACACCCCTGAATCGCTCAGCATCGCCGGTCAGATCTACAAGGATCTGGTGATGTACCGTGAGGCCGCTGACGAGGCGTTGGCCGATGCGCCCGATGGCGACCTGAAGACTCAGGCTCAGAAGCAGTACGACAACCGCAACTACCTCGACGCCTACCGTTTGGCGGCTGCGGCCACATCATGACGGCGACCGTCACTCGAAGCATTCGCCTGGCGACTGCCCATGGGTCTTCGACCCAGCGGCAGCGCCGGGCGGTGCGCCGCGCAACGCTCTCAGGGGTGGCCTGGCAGATCATCGGCGTCGCGACGTTCCTACTGGTCTGGGAACTCGTCGCCAGGCAGGTGAACTACGCCGCGATCCTGCCTTCTCCAACGGCCGTGGTCATGAATTTCCAGGCCAGCATGTTCAATGATGCCGGCCTGCGATATCTCGGGGTGAAAAACCCCGGGTACCTCATCAACATCGCATTCACCGTAGGCATCTCGGTCGCCGGCTGGGCTCTGGGCAGCCTGCTGGGAGTGTTCGTAGGACTGCTGAGCGCCAGATTGCAGTTCGTGCGCAACCTGTCTGAGCCCGTGCTCTTCGTGTTTGGCGCGGTCCCCGTACTCGTCCTGGCCCCGTTCTTCCTCGTCTGGTTCGGCAACGGAGCCGAGAACAAGTTCGTACTGGTCACCTTCTACGCTTTCATCACCGTGGCGATGGTGGCGCAGTCGGCCGCGCTGTCTCTGCCGAAGGTCACCGAGGAGTACGCGGCCGGCCTGGGCATCGGCAGATTTGGCCGGTTCTGGTCGGTGGTGCTTCCCGGTACGTTGCCCGCGATCCTGTCAGGCCTGCGTCTTGCGCTCTCGACAGCCATCGCCGTGACAGCGAGCGTCGAACTCCTCGGCTCCGAAAGCGGTGCGGGTCGGCTCATCGCGCTACGCGCGACTCAGGCGAACGTTGCAGCGGTTCTCGCACTCGCCATCGCCGTCGGCCTGGTCGCGATCCTGCTCGACCTCACACTCCGAGCGGTGATCCGCGGCCTGCTCAGGTGGCAGTGACCATCGCATCGATCTCAAAGGATGAATGAACATGAATGACACGGGCACCACCGACGGCGGCGCGAACAGCGCGTTGGCGTTCAAGATACAAGACCTCGTCGTCTCGTTCGGTACGGGCGACGGAGTGGTCACCCCTTTGCAGGGCCTCGACCTCGAAGTTCCCAACGGACAGTTCCTCTGCATTCTCGGCCCTTCCGGCCAGGGCAAGAGCACGCTGCTCCGCTGCATGACCGGTCTGCAAGAGCCCACCTCGGGAACCGTCGAAGCGTTGGGCAGAGCGGTCGAGGGCCCGAACGCCAGCCTCGGCATGGTGTTCCAGCAGGATGCGATTCCGATGTGGTTGCGCGTGAAGGAGAACATCTCATTCGGGCCTCGGATGCGAGGCGTGCCGAAGCGCGAGTGGGAGCCGCGCGTGCAGCACTTCATCGAAGCCGTCGGCCTGTCCGGCCGCGAGCGAGCTTGGCCTCGGCAGCTCTCCGGCGGTATGCGGAAACGGGCGGCGATCGCCGCGGTCTTCGCGAACAACCCTGACATTCTGCTGATGGATGAACCGTTCGGCTCACTCGACTACTTCACGCGGGCAACACTTCACAACACCCTGCTTGCGCTGTGGGAGGAGACGAAGAAGACGATCGTCTTCGTCACGCACGATGTCGATGAAGCGCTGAAACTCGCCGATCGAATCGTGGTCGTCAGCAAGGGCGTGATCGGTGCAGACATGCCGGTCGAGTTCGATCGACCGCGCACCGACGCGCTTCGAACGAACCCCGAAGCCGATGCCATGCGGCGGTTCCTGCTCGATGAGCTCGAGTCGAAAGTCACCCAGGCATGAGCGCCGCCATCGACTCCGCGCGATCGGGGCCCGCTCGCAAGTCGTTCGACGCCAAGCTGCGAACCGTGCCGAAATCTTGGACGCTCCTGGCCGGTGCGGTCGTCGGTCTCGTCGTCTGGGAGATCGCGGCCCAGGTCATCGGCAGGTCGGGCCCGCAAGCTGCCCAGGTCATGCCCTCTCTGCTCACGGTCGTGACTGATGGCTTCCTCGGGCTCAGCAATTTCTTCAAGGGTGGCTTCGGGGTCTCGGCAACCGCACAGGGCGCAGAGGCTTCCGCGCTCGGAGCGATGCTCGCGTTGGTCACGAACGGATGGGTGACACTGTGGCGCGTCATCGTCGGCCTTGTCGTGGGAGCGGTACTCGGTGCACTGCTCGGCTTTCTGGTCTCGGGCCTGCGCCCGCTTCGCTACGGGGTCACGGGGGTAGCTGAGCTCATGCGCATGCTGCCCACGCTCGCAATGGCACCGCTTTTCACGCTCTGGTTCGGGGCGACGACGACCGCGAGCGTCATCTTCATCGTCTTCGCTGTGACGTTCATCATCTTCGTAGCGGTGACGAATGCCGTGCGCAACATTCCGCCCGAAGTGATCGAGTACCCTCGCACGCTCGGAGTGCGGGGCGTGAGAATGTACCTCATGGTGATCTTCCCCGCGGTGATGCCCGAGGTGCGTGGACCGTTGATGTTCGCCGGTCTGGTCGCGTGGACGAGTGCCTTGGCATCGGAGCTCTACGGCATCCAATCAGGGCTCGGATGGATGCTCGGAGAGACGTTGAAGTTCTCGCTCGTCGACCAGATGGTCGTGATCGCTGTGGTCTTCTCGGCGTTGGCGCTCGCAACGATGCGCGCTCTCAGCTGGGCCGTCGGCAAGATGACGGTCTGGAACGCGTAGCGTCGTCGCGAATCCGTCCGGAGTTCGTCAACGGGATTACGCCCGCCGATTTCACACGAGCGAGCGGCGCTCGAGAAACGGCTGGGCGGCGAGCCGAACGGGTGCGTTGGGCGCACCGTAGCCGTCGTAGGCTCCGACGCGCTGCACGACCTCGAAGAACACTTCGTCGATCGTCGGAGTGTAGAAATGGATGAAAGCGCCCGCTGCATCGCGGTCGAAGAGCACGTTCAGCTCGCGCAGCTGGGCGAGGAATTCGGCATCGAGGCCGAACTTGGCACTGAGGTCGTCGTAGTAGTTGTCGGGAATCGGAAGAAAGCGGAGCCCGCGTTCCCGTGCGCGCCTGGCGACGGCCAGTGCGTCATCGACGCGTATCGCTAGATGCCGCGGGGGGAGGGGCGCGGTCGGAGGCACCAGGTTCATCGCGAACCGTACCGCGCCGTCGGTCGTGCGCATGACCTGGCTGCGCACCAGGCCTCGGAGGCCCGGGAGCTCGGTGACGGGCTCGGCCTCGAGAGCGAGCACGCTGGTGTTGAACAACACCACCTCGTCGTAGTGCTGCCACGGAGTGGCGATGTTGACGTGGTCGATGCGCCCTTCGAGCGCATCCTCCACCGGCAGGCCGCTGTGGAACTCGCTTCTCCAGGCCTGGCTGATCTTCGCGTCGGCCCAGTAGATCTCGGTGCCGTCAGGGGCCGAGACGGCGTTGAGGTGCTGCTCGCCTGCATAGGTGCGGCGGAAGACGGCGGGGGCGCCGATTCCCTGGGCACGTCGGGTCGCGGCGTCGGCGTCCTCGACGAGTAGACCTATGCCGAGAAGCCGTGCGCCGGGCTCGTGCGTCTGCTCATTCACAATCACCCGGGCATCGCCTGCGCACCAGAGGCGCACGGCTTTGCTGAGGTGCCGGCCGGAGAACGCGAAGCCGAGCTGGTCGAGCTGCTGCTCGACTGCGCTCAAGTCTTCCCCCGCGATCTCCACGAAGTCGAAGGCCGAAGGCTCTTGCGGGTTCGCCAGCCGATTCTCCGACCAACCGCCTGCCGCGGCCGCCCGGTCGGCGAGCCAGTTCAGCGAACGGAGCGCGTGCTGGGCGGTGCGGGTGACGTCGGTCTGACGGAACGTGTCGTTGAAGATCTCGAGCGAGACGGGGCCGGTGTACCCGGCGCGGAGTACGTGCCCGAGGAAGCCGACGAGATCGAAGTCGCCTTCGCCGGGGAAGAGCCGGTGGTGTCGGCTCCACGAGAGTACGTCGAGCTGCAGTTCTGGGGCATCGGCCAACTGGAGGAAGAAGAGCTTCTGCGCGTCGATCTTTTCGATTCCGCTGGGGTCGTGGCCACGGGAGAGTATGTGGAAGCTGTCGAGGCAGACGCCCAGATTGGGTCGGTCGGCACGCTGCACGAGGCGCCAGGCGTCGCGGTAGTCGTTGACGTAGCGACCCCAGGCGAGCGCCTCGTAGGCGATGCGGATGCCGCGCTTCGCCGCCAGGTCGGCGAGCTCGCCGAGCTGGCGGACCGCGATGCTCTCGTCGTCGACGGTGGCGGTGGCCACGTTGCTGCAGAGCAGCACGAGATCCGTTCCCAGTCGCTCCATGATGTCGAACTTCGCCTCGGCTCGGCGGAGGTTGTCGGCGAAGAGTTCGTCGTCGACGCCTTCGATATCGCGCAGGGGCTGGAACATATCGATGCGCAAGCCGAGCCTTGCGCAGAGGGCGCGGATCTCTTCGGGGGACTCGAACGCGGCGACCAGGTCCGAGTCCATGATCTCGACCCCGTCGAAACCCGCGTCGGCGCAGGCGTGCAGCTTGTCGACGAGGGCGCCTGACAGGCAGACGGAAGCAATTGAAGTACGCATGCGGTTAATGTACCAATCAGTTAATTGATTGTCACTGCTGTGTGAGCAATCTCGGATGGATGGGTGGATCTGGTCGGACGAATGTGCATGCGTTCGTGCCTGCGTTCGGCGCGAATGATTCATGCCGGTTTGACGAAGCGCAACACGACGTCTAATGTACTATCTAGTTAGTAACAAAGATGAAAGGACGAAGATGTCCAGACGAGTTCTGGTGCTGCACGGACCGAACCTGAACCTGCTGGGTGTGCGAGAGCCTCACATCTACGGCACGTTCACTCAAGACGATGTCTTCGCAGTCGTGGTCGATGAGGCCGCGCAGCACGACATCGAGGTCGAATGCCTGCAGAGCAACCATGAGGGGGTGCTGATCGACGCGCTTCACGGGGCTCCGGGCAACTTCGACGGAATCATCCTGAACCCGTCCGCGCTCACGCACACCTCCGTCGCGCTGCGGGACGCCGTCGGAGCGATCGCCGTGCCGGTCGTCGAGGTGCACCTCAGTAATGTGCATGCACGCGAGCCCTATCGGAAGATCTCATACGTGGCGGATCGTGCAGCCGCGACGATTTCGGGCGCCGGCCTGGATAGTTACGCGGCCGCGATCACGGTGCTTGCGCGGAGGCTCTCGAGGGAGAGCCCGGGAGTGGCGGAATGATGCTCGTCGGCCTCCTGGGTGAGGGTGTCACCGAATCGCTTACACCCCCCATGCACCGCCGCGAGGCGGAGCAGCTCGGTCTCGACTACGAGTACCGGGTGATCGATATCGCCGAGATGGGAAAGACGGTCGAACAGCTCCCGGACATCATGCGCTGGATCAGGGACGAGGGATATGACGCGATCAACGTCACCCACCCGTTCAAGCAGTTGGTGATCGAGCACATCGACCGTCTGAGCCCTGCTGCCGAACGGCTCTCCGCGGTCAACCTCGTGGTGTTCGGAGCCGATGGCTCGGTTGGTCATAACACCGACTGGAGCGGCTTCCGCACCGCGGTCGAGCAGGGTATCGGCGATTTGCAAGGCCGTTCGGTCGTGCAGGTCGGCGCCGGCGGCGCGGGCGCAGCGACGGCGTACGCACTGCTCACGCTCGGAATCGCCCGCTTGTGCGTGGTGGACCGGGAGGTCGAGCGTGCGCAGGCGCTCGCCGATCGTTACCGCGAAGTGGCGCCGGGCTGTGCGATTTCGGCAGAATCGTTGGGTGCTCTCGAGACCGTTCTCGGTGCTGCAGACGGCGTGGTGCACGCCACTCCGACCGGCATGCAGTTGAGCCCCGGCATGCCGTTCGACCCGGCTCACCTGGCATCGGGGGCGTGGATCGCAGAGGTCGTCTACCTACCGCTGAACACCGAGCTGCTGATTGCGGCGCGGGCGGGCGGGCGGCAGGTGCTCGACGGCGGAATGATGGCTGTCGGGCAGGCAGCCGACAGCCTGCGCATCATCACCGCGCTCGAGCCGGATCGCGATCGCATGCGGCAGCACTTCCTCGACCTCGTCGCAGGGAAGAGCCGCGTTCACCGCTGACTCCGGCACGCGGACCTAACAGACTTCACTTCACACATTTGACACGTAAGAAACCATAGGAAACGAAAGGGAATCGAAGATGACTCCAAAGAAGACCATGCGCGCACGATTCGTGGGTGCACTCGCGGTCGCGGCCACGTTGACACTTGCGGCGACGGGCTGCGCCTCGGCAGAACAGGGCGGCGGCGCGACCGACGGCAACGGTGAGGTCGTTGTCGGTTTCTCCGGCTACACCCTGACGAACCCGTACTTCGCCGGCCTCGTCAAGGGGCTCGAGAACGGAGCCGAGGAGCACGGCTTCCGGCTGATCCAGACCAACTCGAACGGTGACAATAACGTCCAGGCGAGCGACATTCAGAACCTCGTCAGTCAGGGCGCCGACTACATCATCGTCAGTCCCGCCGACGCCTCGGCCATCGTGCCGGCGGTCAAGCAGGCATCCGACGCGGGCGCAACCGTGATCGCGATCTCCGACACCATCGAGTCCGACGCGATCCAGTTCACCGTGGCGATGGATCATGTCACCATCGGTCAGCAGAGCGCGCAGGGAATCGTCGATTTCCTGACCGAGAAGTATGGCGAGCCGAAGGGCAAGGTCGTCGAGATGCAGGGTATCGCCGGGAGCGCAGCGGGAGCCGATCGCACCCAGGGCTTCGACGAGATCATCGAGCAGTACCCTGACATCGAGGTCGTGGCCCGTGCTGACGGCGGCTTCGACACCGACAAGACGTTCCAGGCCCTGTCGACGATTCTGCAGGCTCATCCCGACATCGACGCGGTCATGAATGCGAACGACAGCATGGCTCAGGGTGCGACGAAGGCGATCGAGGCGGCGGGCCTATTCGTGCCGGTCGGTGAGGAAGGGCACATCTTCGTCACGGGCAATGATGCGCCGGCGCCGGCCGTCGCCGATATTCGCGCGAATCGACAGGACATGACGGTCGCATCGCACCCGATCCGCCTCGCCGAGCTCGTGATGAGCAATATCGCCGAACTCGAGAGCGGTAACGAGGTGACCGGCTTCATCGAGTGGCCGGGCATGATCTTCACTCCGGCCAATATCGATTCGGACGAAGTGCGCGAGTACGGAATCTGGGCGGATGAGATCAACTGAGTCCGGTTCGATCCGGCTTGAGGGCGTATCCAAGACCTTCGGAACGAATACCGTTCTCGAGGGTGTTGGGTTCGCCCTCTCCCCGGGTACCATCACGGGCCTCGTCGGTGAGAACGGCGCGGGCAAGTCGACTCTGATCCGCATCCTCTCCGGTGCGATCGAACCCTCCTCGGGCACTGTCGAGCTCGACGGCGTCACCCTGCCGAACTCGACCAGGGGCGTCATCGAGGCGGGTATCAGTGTGATCTATCAGGAGCTCACCGATGTGCCCGACCTCCCACTGCTCGAGAATGTGCTGCTCGGCAACCTCCAGTCGAGCTACGGTTTCAAGCGCACACGCGAGAATCGGAAGCGGGCGCTGGAGGGGCTTCGCGTCGTCGGGCTAGACCATCTCGGGCTCGACACGCCGCTGCGCGAACTGACCATTGCGCAGCGGCAACTCGCTGAGATCGCCCGGTGCCTCGTGCGCGACGCGAAGGTGCTCGTGCTCGACGAGCCGACCTCGTCGCTTCCGGAAGCCGATGTCGAGACCCTTCTCGGTGTCGTGGAGCGGCTGCGGGAGCAGGGGATGACGATCTTGTACGTCACCCATCATCTCGATGAGCTCTTCCGGATCGCGGATCGACTGATCGTGCTGCGCGACGGAAGGAAGGTCGCTGAGGCCCCGACCGAGGAGTGGGACGAGCATTCGCTCGTGCGCGCCATGCTCGCGGGAGAGCTCGACCAGGCCTACCCGTGGCGATCGCGGGAGCTGGGCGAGGTCGTTCTCGAAGCCTCGGACATCGTTGCACCGGGCGTACGCAGTGCGAGCGTGACGGCGCGCACGAGCGAGGTCGTGGGCCTTGTGGGCCTCGCGGGTGCCGGCCGGACCGAACTGATGCGGGCGCTCTGCGGGGTCTCCTCCGCCCACTCGGGCAAGATCTCGGTCGACGGTTCCGAGGTGCGGATCGGGTCGATCCGCCATGCGATGCGAGCAGGCCTGCTGTACGCGTCCGAGGACCGGAAGGGCGACGGCCTTATCCTCGAGGGAAGCGTCGAATCCAACCTCATCTACGGTGCGTATGACGAGGTCTCGAGATTCGGGGTGATCAACTTCCGCCGTGTGAGCGCGTTCGCCCGGGATACGGTCTCGCGTTATCGCGTGCGGCTGCACTCCATCAAACAGGCGATCGGCGAGCTCTCCGGTGGAAACCAGCAGAAGATCGTAGTGGCTCGGGTCTCGGAGAGGAAGCCGCGCGTGGCGTTCTTCGACGATCCCACTCGCGGCGTCGACGTGGGGGCGAAGGCCAGCATCTACGAGGAGATCTTCCAGCTCGCCGACCGCGGCGCCGCCGTGTTCGTCAGCAGTTCGGACACCGATGAGGTGCTGGCTGTGGCCGACCGCGTGTATGTGCTCGCGGGCGGTCGCATCGTCGCCGAACTGCAGCGCGGCGAATTCGAACGTGAAAAAATTCTTCACCTGTCGTCCGCGGCAGGGGCAAACGCAGGAGGCTCGAACCGATGAGCGAAACCACCACCGTCTCGGCCGTACGCCCCGAACCCGGGGTGCGCCGCTGGGTGCACAGCGCGACGAACAGCAATCTGGCGCCCATCATCCTGGCGCTCGTGCTCGTCTCCGTGGCGCTTTCGATACTGACCCCGAACTTTCTGACCGCCAGCAACTTGACGAACATCGTCACGCAGAGCGCCGTGGTCGGAATCGCGGCGATCGGCGCGACGTTCGTGATCATCACGAGCGGCATCGATCTCTCGGTCGGCTCCAACATCGCCCTCTCGGGCCTGGTCGGCGCGATCGTGGCGCAGACCACCGGCTCGGGGCTGCTGGGGATCGCGGTCGTGGTCCTGGTCGCCATGGTCGTCGGTGCGGTGAACGGCGCCTCGGTCGCGTGGCTCGGACTCGCGCCGTTCATCGTGACGCTCGCCGTGATGGGCATGGCGCGCGGGCTCACGCTGCAGATCAGTCAGGGCCAGTCGGTCTACGGGCTGCCGGAATCGCTCAACTGGCTCGGGTCATCTGCGATCTTCGACATCAAGACTTCAGCGCTGGTCACCGTGCTGTTGTTCGTCGTGGCGCATTTCGTGCTGTCGCAGACCACCTTCGGCCACCGGATCTATGCAGTGGGCGGAAATGCCGAGGCCGCAAGGCTCGCGGGCATCAACGTGAAGCGCGTGGTGTTCGCCGCCTATGTGATCGCCGGCATCACGGCAGGTATCGCCGCGATCATACTGCTGGGCCGGCTCGATTCCGCCACCCCGAACGCGGCGACCGGCACTGAGCTCCAGGTCATCGCCGCGGTCGTCATCGGCGGTACGAGCCTTTTCGGCGGCAAGGGCAGTATGGTCGGCACATTCATCGGCGTGCTCCTGATCGGTGTCATCAACAACGGGCTCACCCTGCTGAACGTCTCGTCGTTCTGGGTGCAGTTCGTGCAAGGCGCGCTGATCTTCCTCGCAGTGCTACTCGATTCGTTCAACAGTCGGCGCAAGCAGCGGGCGGGGCGGTAGTCTCGGCCAATGGGGGCACGGGAGGGGGAGGCCATGGAGAGCTACCGTGAACTGGGCCGGCGCCTGTCGAACTGGGGCAGGTGGGGTGCCGACGACCAACTCGGCACCCTCAACCTGATCACCGACGAGTGCCGGGCAGCAGGTGCGGCGCTCGTCGAGTCGGGGGTCTCGTTCGACCTCGGGCTGGCGCTCGACGCCGACGGCCCGCAACCGCGTGCCGGCAGCAGGCAGAATCCGCTTCACCTCATGACTCGCACCCCCGCTGATCCACCTGCCTCGAGCGGGTTCCACTTCTTCGACGACGCGCTGTTCGTCCACCTGCAGAGCGCGACTCAGCTCGACGGTCTGGCACATGTGGCATACGATGGGAAGCTTTACAACGACGTACCCATAGGTGCGATCGATCGCTCGGGCGCCTCGAGACTGGGCGTGCAGCTCTACGCCTCCCGCATTCACGGCAGGGGCGTGCTCCTCGACCTGCCGAGGCTGGGCGGCAGGACCAGACTGGCTGAGAGCGAGCCGATCACACCCGCAGATCTCGACCGAGCCGTCGAGACCCAGGGGGTCGAGATCCGCAGCGGCGATCTGCTCTTCGTGCGCACCGGGTGGATCACCCGATTCACGGAAGACCGTGACCGGGAGGGCTTCCTCGCCACTGAGCCGGGTCTCGCCTTGGAGACCGCCGAATGGCTGCATGATCGGAACGTCGCGTTCGTTGCGGCGGACAACTGGGGAGTCGAAGTCGCCCCCGCGCATGATGGGGCGGAGATGCCGCTGCACTGCGTGCTGATCCGTGATCTCGGCATGCCGCTCGGGGAGATGCTCGATCTCGAGGCCCTAGCGGTGCACGCGAGTCGGCTGGGGCGCTGGGAGTTCGAGGCGGTGTGCCCGGCGCTCCCGGTCACGGGTGGCATCGGGTCGGTTCTGCTCCCGACGGTAACATTCTGAAGATGCATATGAGTTCTCAGGAGCATGCGATGGAGCCGATCCCGCCCGTTTCGGACGGTGAGGTGCAGGTGCGTCGGCGCAATGCCGCCCAGACGCGGGAGAACATCCTGCGGGTCGCGACCGCGGAGTTCTCGGCGCGCGGTTTCGCGGGTGCTCGGATCGACGAGATCGCGGGGCTCACGAGCACGACGAAGCGCATGATCTACTACTACTTCGGTTCCAAGGAAGGCCTCTATCTTGCCGTCATGGAGAGCGCGTACCGGGTGATCCGCTCGCTTGAGGAACGACTGGACATCGATCACCTCGAGCCGGTCGAAGCGCTCCGGGTGCTCGCCGAGCTGACCTATGACCACCACACCAGCCACCAGGATTTCGTGAGGTTGGTGGCGATCGAGAACATCCATCGGGCGGAGATCATCTCGAAATCCGATGTGATCCCAGATCTCAACCTGACGGCCGTCAAGACGGCGGAACGGGTTCTCCGTCGAGGAGTCGAGGCCGGTGTATTCCGCGACGATATCGACGCGCTCGATCTGCACATGATCATCAGCTCCTACGCAGTGTTTCACGTGGCCAACCGTCACACCTTCCGCACGCTCTTCGGTCGAGATCTTCTCGACGAGCAACGGCATGCGGAGTACCGGCGGATCGCGGGTGAGATCGCGGTCTCGACGATGACTGCGCGGGGTTCCTGACGGGAACGTGCCGCTTCGCCGTCACCCCGCTCTTCCCGTCTGAGCTGGTGCCGCCCTGATTGCCTGCGGGTCTACAGTTGGTACGGAGGCCCCGATGACTGATTCCGCGAAGAACGTGCTGCTGCGCTTTGCCCCCATGATCTACGGGCCGACCGCTCTGTTCGCCCTTGGCGAGGGAGCGGTGATTCCGCTGATCCCCGTGGTCGCGGCCAAGCTCGGCGCCGACCTCGCAGTCTCGGGCCTCGTCGCCTCCGCTCTCGTCGTCGGGCAGCTCTGCGGCAACATCCCGGCCGGCTACTTCGTCGCCCGCGTCGGTGAACGCTTCACCATGGTCGTGGCAGGCATCCTCGCCCTCTTCGGCGCGGTGGGCCTCGTCTTCGCCCCCTCCGTCGGCCTCCTCGCCCTCGCCGTGTTCGTCATCGGCCTGTGCGCCGCCGCGTTCGGCCTCGCCCGTCACGCTTTCATGACGACCCGCGTGCCGGTCGGGTACCGGGCCCGCGCGCTCTCCCTGCTCGGCGGCTCATTCCGCCTCGGCATGTTCGTCGGACCCTTCCTCGGCGCCCTGCTGCTCGGTCTCACCGGCACCGAGGCCTCGGCGGCCTGGTGCTTCGTCGTCTGCCTCGTCGCATGCGTACTGCTCGTAGGCCTCGGCCCCGACCCCGAGGCGCAACTGCAGGCCGAGACGGTGGCCTCTCGCGGGGCGCCCGCGAGTGCGACGCGATCCACCGACGATATCGTCGACACCGGCGAACCCGTCACCAGCGGCATCACCCTGCCCACAGGCAAGAGGCCGGGCGTGTTCCGCACCATGTACGAGCACCGGCGCGTGCTCTCGCGGCTCGGCCTCGCCGCCGCCTCCCTCTCGGCCGTGCGCTCGGCCCGCCAGGTCGTGCTGCCGCTCTGGGGCGTATCGCTCGCGCTCGACGCGCAGACCATCTCGCTCGTCGTCGGCATCGCCGGCGCCATCGACTTCGCCCTCTTCTACGCGAGCGGGCAGGTGATGGATCGCTTCGGCCGGCTCTGGGCGGCACTGCCCGCCATGCTGCTCATGGGCGTGGGCTTCATCGCACTCGCCTTCACCCACGACCTGCCGCAGGCGGCGATGTGGTTCGCGATGCTCGCCGCCGTGATCGGCGTGGGCAACGGGCTCTCCAGCGGCATCCTGCTCACGCTCGGCGCCGACGTCGCGCCGAAGTACGACCCCGCGGCCTTCCTCGGCTCGTGGCGCACCCTCACCGATGCGGGCGGTGCTGCAGCCCCCGTGATCTTCTCGGGCATCGCCGCGGTCGCGACCCTGAGTCTCGCCACCGGAGCGATGGGCGTCATCGGCCTGCTCGGTGCGCTCGGGTTTCTGCGCTGGGTGCCGCGCTTCGTGCAGCGGCGGCCTTCGGGCGGGTAGGCTGCCGGTTCAAACGGCAGAACGCAGTCTGCCCCGGTCCTGTGCAGGTCGGGGCAGACTATCATTTTCGGGGGTGGATCACGGTGCGTGCGCCGCAGCGCCGGTCGCGGATCAGCGCTGGTCGCGAAACAGCACTCGTCGCGATCTACCGCAGGATGCCGGCGAAGTATGCGGCCATGCCCGCACAGTCGTCGAGCGGGAGCACATCGGCGACGTACTGATCGGGGCGCACGATCACGGCGGCGCCGCGATCGCGGTCTATGCCGCGCTGCTCGAAGATGTCGAGCACGAGATCGTAGTTGCTCTCGCGACTGACGGCCGAGAACGCCTTCTCCTGGTCGATCAGTCCGTGGCGGCCGGTGCGCGGCCGCAGCAGGCTCGGAAGCTCGGCCGGGTTCACCTCGCGGTGCGGGCGCTGCACGATGCCGCGCACGTCGATGACGGCGTCGATGTCGGAGCCCGCCGGCGTGTGCTGCACCAAGGGCGACGCCGGGTCGCTCTCGAGCCACTCGCAGGTCGCGTTGAATGCGGTCTCGTCGCGATCTGCGAAGAGGTAGATGCGGAATCGGCCGTCGGCGCGATGCGCGTGCCCGAGTTCGGTGCGCCGCGCATCCGCCACGCGGGTGACGGGCGCCGAGTGGAAGCGCCGGCCGACGTCGTATCCGGTCGCCAGGGCCTGATGCGCGCCGTCGCCGGTCAGCTGCGATGCCGTGTACTGCACTCCGAGCCCGGCCGTGTAGCGGCCGGCCTGCGTGAAGTACGCCTGCAGTTCGTCGGGGTCGACGCCGCCGCGCTCCGGATGCTCCGGGTCCTTCGGTCCCGCCGCCATCATCGCCGACCACTCGCGGTCGAAGTCGATGAGGCGCTGTGCGACGGGCTGGCGCTCGGCGGAGTAGGTGGTCAGCAGCTCCGGATCGGCGAGGCCGCTGAGCACCGCGCTCAGCTTCCAGCCGAGGTTCAGCGCGTCTTGCGTCGAGACGTTGAGGCCCTGGCCCGCCTTTGCGCTGTGCGTGTGGCAGGCGTCGCCTGCGATGAACACGCGCGGGTCTTCGCCGGAAGCGGCGTCGTCGCGCCCGGCGAGCTCGTCGAAGCCGTCGGTCACGCGCTGGGCGACCTCGTAGATCGACCACCAGACGGTCTCGCGCACGTCGATCGAATAGGGGTGCAGCACGCGGTTGGCGGTCTCGATCATCTGATCGAGGGTCTGGCCGCGCACCGCGGCGCGGTTGTCGTCGTTGATCTCGCCGAGATCGACGTACATGCGCACCAGGTAGCCGCCCTCGCGGGGAATGATCAGGATGCTGCCGGCGTCGGATGACTGAATGGCGGTCTTCAGTCGGATGTCGGGGAAGTCGGTGACGGCGAGCACGTCCATGACGCCCCAGGCGTGGCCCGCTGCGTCGCCGTGCAGCTCGCGACCGATCGCCTTGCGCACGCCGCTGCGGGCGCCGTCGGTGCCGACGAGATACTTGGCGCGGATCGTGCGGGTCTCGCCGGTCTGCACCTCGCGCAGCTCGGCGGTCACCGGGTACTCGGCCGATCGATCGATTTCGAGCGAGACGAACTCGAGGCCGTAGTCGGGCACGAGGCGCGACGGGCTGCGCTCGGCGAAGTCGAGCAGGTAGTCGTGAATGCGAGCCTGGTTGACGATGACGTGAGGAAACTCGGAGAGGCCGTCCTCGACGTCCTGAATGCGGCCCGTGCGCACGATGTTCGCGGGGCTCGCGGTGTCGGGCCGCCAGAAGGCGGTCTCGTTCACCCAGTAGCCCTCGCCGACGAGCTTCTCGGCGAGGCCGAACGCTTCGAGGGTCTCGACGGTGCGGCAGGCGATGCCGTCGGCCTGGCCGTGCGTCATGCGGCCCGCGCGGCGCTCGACGATGCGCGTGCTGATGTCGGGGAACTGCGAGAGGTAGGCGGCGAGCAGGTTGCCCGCGGGGCCGCTGCCGACGATCAGTACGTCGACCGTGTCGGGTCGCTCCTGGTCGAGCGATCTGTCGTCCGCTGCCGGAAGAATGACGGGGTCACCGGGGTAGAAGCCGTCCTTGTAGAACTGCACGTGAGCTCCTTCGATCGTTGTGTCTGACGCTGCGGCCACTGTATGCGCTGCTGCTGTGAGCATATAGTCAGTACCCCAACGATTGCAAGTGTCTTTTTGCTCTTGCGCGAACGCCCTGCCGTGCAATGCGGCGCAAAGTTCCATTCTGGGCGGGGTGAAGGGGGCATTTGCGACGCATTGTTCTGGGGGCGGGTGCAATGTCGCAGTGGGCTTATTCTGCGCAACTGAGACGGGGCTTGCTGGCGCCTTGCTCCGGCGGACGGTGCTGCAGAATTGCGGGAGGGCCCGCGCGGCGAGGTGCGCCGAGCGCGGCAGGCCCAAGTACGCTGGAGCCATGGCCAACTCCACACCCACGCTCGACCTGGGCTGGGAACCCTTCTCGCCGCAGGCCGCCGCCGACCTGCTCGCTTCGGCGCCGGTTCGCTGGTGGCTCTCCGGTGGTGCCGCGCTCGACCGCTGGTTGGGGGAGCCCGTGCGCGAGCGCCCGAACACCGACGTGAGCGTCGTGCGCGTCGATCTGCCGCAGCTCGTCGCGAGCCTTCCCGACGGATACGATGCGTGGGCGCTGCGGGACGAGGAAGACCTCCTGCCCTTCACCGATGTCGGCGAGGACG
>JBEBWI010000019.1:0-28176 GCA_040392345.1 Leucobacter soli
CAGAAGGTCGGGGGTTCGAATCCCTCGGGGCGCACTCTGGGCCTCCATCGTTCACGGTGGAGGCCTTTCTCGTTCCCACCGTTCCGGGGGCTCACCGCAGGCCGTCGCGAAGAACCGCCAGAGCCGCGGGGATCTTCCGACTGTCGACCGAGTCGACGACGATCCTGCGACTCCACGGAGACCCGGCGCGGCGTACTATCGTTGATCTATGTCCGACGGCCTCAGCACACTCACCAAGCAGGTGCTGTTCTCACCCCTCGATGATTCCGGGCGCACTGAGACCGTCGTGAGCCGCATCCGTTCCGCGATCATGCTCGGCATCTTCGCCGACGGCGAGCAGCTGCCCAACGAGATCGATCTCGCCGGCCAGTTCCAGGTGTCACCGGTCACCCTCCGCGATGCGCTCAAGGTCATTCGCGACGAGGGACTCGCCCGCACCACCCGCGGGCGCTCGGGCGGCACCTTCGTCATCGCACCCGACGAATCGAACATGGGGCGCTTCGAGGCCCGGCTCGCCGCCATGCCCACACTGGAGCTCCGCGACCTCCTCGACTGGCAGAGCGCGCTCAACAGCCATAGCGCTCAACTCGCGGCGAGCCGCGGGTCGCAGCATGAGACCGAACTGCTCGCGCACACCATGCAGCAGTTTCGCGAAGTCGAGGACGCACCGCACGCACGGCGCGTATCCTCGCGTTTCCTGATCGAGATCTCGTCGAGCTCTCGATCCGCGCGCTTGAGCAAGGAGATCATCACTCTGCAGATCGAGGTCGCCCCTCATGCGATGCTCGTGTTCCGCGACGCCGAGGTGCGCGAACAGACCTATGAGCGAGGCATCGCCCTGGTTTCCGCAATCCGGGCGCAGCGGCCGTCACTCGCGGGGGAACGATGCCTCGATTTCCTCGATTACATCAGCGACCGCGTCACCGAGCTTCGTCACGAACTCACGCGCCGCGACTCAACGCTCAGCAAGGGAGACAGGCATGCCGTCTGACACTGGCGCCGCACAGCCACCGACCTCGGCCGACGACGCGGTGCGACAGATCGATCGCATCGTCGCCGCGGCCGAGCAACCGCTGCTCGAGCTTTCTGAGAGCTTCACCCGGCTCTACGACGAGTTCTTCGATGCCACCGGTACCGACACCAAGCGCCTGGCGGCGCTCACGGAAGCCCTGGAGCCCCAGTGCCTCGGAGTGCTCGACGAGCCCTCTCCCAGGCTCATCGAGGGGTTGGGCTTCGTCTGGGTCGCCCCGGAGGGCTCATCGGGCATGGTGTGGTGGCGAGCGGAGCACGGCACCATCGCCCGCAAACAGCACGTGTTCAACCCGGAGTCGGATTCCTACTACGACTACCGCAACAGCGTCTGGTTCCTCGGAGCGAACGCGGCCTCAGGCCTCACGATCGTGGGCCCCTACATCGACTCGTGGGGCACCGACGACCACACCCTCACCGCCTCGATGCAGATGCTCATGCCGCACGGGCCCGTCGGAGTCTCCGCGGCGGACCTCAACGTGAGCACCCTCACTTCCCAGATCGAATCGGTGCTCTCGGGTCTGCCGGGTTCCGTGCTGGTCAGCGACGAAGATCGGGTGGTCGCATCGAATATCGCCCTGCTCACGCCTGGCCTGCGCCTGCAACCGTATCTCAACAGGTCCGGGGCGGAGATCGTGGAGCGACGGTCGACGACGCTCGACGCGTGGGAACTCGTCGAACTCTCCTGATCGCCTGATGCGCAGGACCACGCGGAAACAGCGACGCGGAGGAGGACCGGATTCCGGCCCGCCTCCGCGTCGCTCCGAGCGCTAGATCAGACGGGCGTCACCGGCCTCGGCCGCAGATGCCGGAAGACCGAACTCGGCGAGCGCTTCGACCAGACGGCCGTCCTCGCGCATCGACTCGATGTTGGCGTCGAACGCCTTCGCCAGGCCGGCGTTCTTCGGGTTGATGAGGATCGCGGCCTGCGAAGGCACGTTCGTCGACGAGACGCGATCATCCGACTGCAGCACCTCGATGACGAAGTCCTCCCCCTGAGTGGCGACGACAGCCGCGCCATAGCCGTCGAGAGCGGCGTCCAGTCGTCCCGCCTTCAGATCCTTCGCGAGGCTGATCGAATCCGGGTACACCCGGGTTTCGGTGCCGGGAAGGTTCTTCAGGTCGTCCACCCACAGGTATCCCTCGACCGTGCCGATGGTCTTGCCGAGCAGCTCGTCGACCGTGGAGTACCCGTCTGTCGAGTAGACCGAGAGTTCGTCGAGGTATGTCGGAGCGCTCAGGGTGACCACATCGGCGCGCGCCTGCGTGCGGTAGAACCCGCCGAGGGAGATATCTGCGCGACCCTGCTCGATCGCGGGAATCGCGGTCGCATAGGTGTACGGAGCGAACTCGATGGTGAGGCACTCGTCTGCCGCGAACTGCTCGGCAATTCGTGCGTCGATGCCGGTCATCTCGCCGTTCTCCTCGAACGAGTAGGGCGGCGTGTTGGTAAGCGCAACTGTCAGCACGCCTTCCTTCACCGTCTCGACGCCAACCAGCGGCGTGCAGTTCTCATCAGGTGCGGCGGTGCTCGATCCGCTGTCGCTGCTGGCGCAGCCGGCAAGCGTGAGCAGCGCGGCGAGGCTCGCCGCAGTCATACCCATGATCTTTTGTGTACGGTTCATAATGTTCTCCCTTGAATGAACGAATCGGTGTGGACGTATATAGAACGGGTCAGGCGAGGTGCTTGCTCATGCGCTTCTCGAAGCCTTCGACGAGCCAGCCGCCGGGGACGGTGATGATGAGGTACATCACTCCGGCGAGCGTCAGTACCGACAGGTACTTGAAGGTCGCCGCGCCGATCGAGTAGGCCT
Organism: Leucobacter soli; assembly: GCA_040392345.1. Classification (GTDB taxonomy): domain Bacteria; phylum Actinomycetota; class Actinomycetes; order Actinomycetales; family Microbacteriaceae; genus Leucobacter; species Leucobacter soli_B. The sequence continues at coordinate 2,844 of JBEBWI010000019.1, forward strand.
GGCTGAGCAGTTCGGGAAGCCCCAGGGTGAATGCGAGCGAACTCACCTGGAGAATCAGGATCGAGAAGCCGAGCAGTGTCGGCAGCGCGATGCGCAGCCCCTGCGGTGCGACGATGTACCGCAGCGTGTCCCACTGCTTCAGCCCCAGTGCGGCCGCCGCCTCGAGCTCCCCTTCGGGGACTGCGCGCAGGCCCGCACGGATGATCTCGCTCGTGTATGCGGAGGTGGTGAGAGCGAGTGCAACCACCGTTGCGCTGTAAGAGGTGAGCACGATGCCCACATCAGGAAGCCCGAAGTAGACCATCTGCAGCATCACGATGGCCGGCATTCCGCGGCCGATCTCGACGTACACGATCACGATCCACTTCACTGCACGGTTGCGTACGCCCGAAAGCACCGCGAGGCCGAGACCCAACGGCACGCCGATGAGCAATGCCAGCAGCGTGACCTGCACGCTCACCCAGAGACCCTCGAGCAGGCGCGGTGACCAGCTGAGCCATTCAGTCAGCAGTTCCATGCTCACGCACTCCTTCCGAAGCTGAGCTTCTTCTCCAGCCACCGCGACAGCACGGCGAGGGGCGTTCCCAAAGCGATGTACACGGCGCCGGCGATTACAAACGGCATCAGGCCGTCAGCTGAACTGCGCGCGCTCTGGTTCGCGACGAACATGATCTCGACCACGCCGATGGTCGAGACGATCGATGAATCCTTCAGCAACGAGATCAGCCAGGTCACCATGCCCGGAATGGCGACTCGAAATGCCTGAGGTCCGATCACCTGAGCGAACGTCGCGGTTCCGGTCAGCCCGAGTGCAGCCGACGCCTCGTACTGCCCCGCGTGCACCGACATCAGCCCACCGCGGTAGATCTCGCTGAGATGGCCCGCGGAGATCAAGCCCAGACCGAGAATCGCCGCCGGGAGCGGCTCCCACCGGATGAGGTCGGCACCGATGCCGAAGAAGATGACGAAGATGAAGACGATCGGCGGCACGCCCCGGAGCACATCGATGATCGCCTTGCCGACACCGCGCACCAGCATGAACCGCGACCGCCGAGCGGCGACGAGCGGCAGCGCGATCACCGCCCCGAGGGCGAAGCTTGCGAGCGTGACGAGCAGTGTCGTCGGCACCGCAACAAGAATCTTGAGGAAGAGTTCCATCATCGATCCGTAATCGCCGAAAGGAACTTCTTCGTGCGCTCGGTCTGAGGTGACTCGAGCACCTGCTGCGGCACGCCCGACTCCAGAATCCGACCGTCGGCCATGACGATCAGCCGGTCCGCAACCTCCGCCGCGAAGTGGATCTCGTGAGTCACGACGATCATCGTCATGCCCGCGTTCGCGAGCTGGCGCATCACGGCGAGCACTTCAAGCCCCAGCTCAGGGTCGAGCGCTGAGGTCGGCTCATCGAAAAGCATGATCTCAGGCTCGAGCGCGAGAGCACGCGCAATTGCGACGCGCTGCTGCTGGCCTCCCGAGCACTTCTGCGGGTACGAGTCAGCCTTCGCGGCAAGACCGACGCGTTCGAGCAGATCGCGCGAGACGCTGTCCGCTTCGGCACGACTGCGGCCGAGCACCCGCTCCTGCGGAAACGACACGTTCCGCAACACGCTCATATGCGGGAAGAGGTTGAAGGATTGGAAGACCATGCCGACCTTGCGTCGTAGTCCGAGCAGCTGGGACGCCGAGACCCGTGAGCTGAAGTCGATGTTCTCGCCGAGCACCCGCAGGGTGCCCGAATCGGGCACCTCGAGCTGGTTGATACTACGCAACAGCGTCGACTTGCCCGAGCCCGAGGGCCCGATGATCGCGACCACCTCACCGCGGGCGACATCGAGAGAAACACCATCGAGCGCGACGTGATTGCCGTACACCTTGCGCACGTCGCCGACGTGCAATACGGTTTCCGGCTGATTCGAGCGATCGTTCACGATTGCTTCCTTTCTCTCGCAATGTTGACTGCAGCGATGACCGCGGCCTCGACCCGAGCAAGGTGCGCGTCGTCCATAGTGGTCGAGAGCGCGAGGAGCCCATTCGTACCCAGCATGGCCCCGCGCTCGTATGCGGCCCACCACAGCATCGTCAGGTCGACTTCTTCGCGGATGCGCATGAGCGAACCGCTTCCCGTCACTGCGACTCCCGCACTCTGCAGCACCTGCCGCAGCCGATCGCCGCGATGGTTCAACGTTGCGATCGCATCGGCATCGTAGAGTTCCATCGCGATGCGGCCGGCCGTCATGGTCACCGGGTTAGCGCTGAAGGTGCCGCCCCAGCCGACGCTCCCAGCGCCCAACGGGTCGAACACCGAGAGCACCTCCGCGCGACCGCCGACAGCACCGACGGGAAACCCGCCGCCGATGATCTTACCCGCGGTGATCAGATCGGGCTCGACATCGTACTGAGAAGCGAAGCCGCCGACCGCCAGCCGCAGGCTGATCACCTCATCGATGACCATGAGGGCTCCGACGCGCTGCGTGCGCTCTCGCACGTGGCTGACGAAATCGGGTTCCGCCGGCACGAGGCCCGCACGATTCGGCATGAGGTCGATGAGCACCGCCGCCAGCCGGTCCCCGGCCCGATCCACCGCCTCGTCGAATGCCTCGCGGTCGGCCTGCGGCACGACGATCACGTCGGTTCGCACGCCCGCCGGCACGCCGGGAGCGTCGAATGCCACTACCGCGTCGGCGGTGCCGTGGTAGCTTCCCTCGAAACGGATCAGCACGTCACGGCCGGTGTACGCGCGGGCTGCGCGAATCGCGGTCATCACCGCTTCGGTACCCGAGTTCGAGAAGCGCCACCGCTCGTGACCCGTGCGCTCTGCGAGCAGTTCGGCGAGCCCGACCTCGGATTCGGTGGGAAGCCCGAACGCCGTGCCGTTCCCCAGCATTCGCTGCACCGCATCGGTGATCTCGGCGACCGCGTGACCGTGGATCAACGAGGTGTAGTTGTTATTGCAGTCCACGACTTCGTGACCGAGTTGATCGGCGACCACGCATCCCTCGCCCCGCACCGCGTAGGGCGGTGCGGGGTCGACGAAGAGGGTCGACCGGGTGTTCCCCCGAGTCATGACCCCGCGGGCGCGACGCGCGAGCGGGTGCTCGCCGTACCGAGCGTGCATCGGAGCGCTCTCGTTCATGCCGGCGTGACGATCGTTCGGTTCTGCTCGCGCATGAAGCCCTGCAAGTAGTGCACTCCGAGGCCGCCCTTGCCCGCCGTCCCCGATGACTTCCAGCCGCAGAACGACTGCACCCCGGGCCACGCGCCGGTGGTCGCCCCATCGGCGCGATTCGAGTAGAGGACGCCTGCCTCGATCTCGTCGTAGAACTGCTCGATCTCGACTTCGTCGTTCGAGAACACGCCTGCAGACAGGCCGTACTCGACCGCGTTCGCTTCGGCGAGCGCCGCGTCGAAGCCTTCGACCCGGGTGACGGTGAGGAACGGAGCGAACAACTCGTTGCGGGTGAGCTCGTGCCCCTGCGGCAGGTCCGCGACGACGATCGGCGCGTAGAAGTTGCCGGCACGATCGTCGAGCTTGCCTCCGGCGATCACGGTGCCGTCGCGCTGAGCGAGTTCCAGTGCCGCATCGATGCGCGCAGCGATGGCATCGTCGATGACCGGGCCGAGATTCGTGTCACGGGCGACCGGGTCGCCGACCACCAGTGCGCGAGCGCGATCCGCGATCTTCGCGATCAGCTGATCGGCGACCCGCGCATCGACGACCACGCGACGGCACGCACTGCACTTCTGGCCGCTCAGGCCGAACGCGGAGCGCACGATACCGGTCGCCGCATCGTCGAGATTCGCGCTCGCGGCGACGATCGCGGGGTTCTGGCCGCCCATCTCGGCGAGCACTGGGCGGTGCCGACCGCGCGGTCCCTTCGCGTTGAAGAGCTTCCACCCGATCTCGGCGGAACCGGTGAAGGCGATCCCGTCGACGTCGCCCTCTGCGAGCGCCTGTCCGACCTCCGCGCCTCCGTGAACGATGTTGACGACCCCCTCTGGGAGATGCTTCGCGAAGATCTCGGAGATCACCGCGGAGGAACGCGGCGTCTTGTCGCTCGGCTTGATGATGATCGTGTTGCCGGTGACGAGCGCGCCCATCGACATGCCGACCAGAAGTGCCACCGGGAAGTTGAACGGCACGATCACGGCGAACACGCCGTAGGGAACGAGCAGGTCGAGGTTCTGCTCGCGCTCTGAGGATTTCTGCTGCACGACGAACCCGTCGTTCTGCTCGAACTGCGCGCAGTAGTGCTCGATCATGTCGAGCACCTCTTGCGCTTCACCGTACGCCTCGAGCCGCGTCTTGCCGGTCTCGGCGGAGAGCACGGCCGCGATGAACGACAGACGGCCTTCGACCTCGCCGTGCACCTGCCGGAGCATGGCGTTGCGCTCGGTGTACGGAGTCTTGCGCCAGATCTTCGAGGCGATGCGAGCCGACTCGATCGCGGCGGTCACCTGCTCGTCGGTCGCGACGTACGCCGCCCCTGCACGAGTCCGGCCGTGCACGGGATCGATTCGCGTGATCACCTCATCGGCCGCGAACCATTCGCCGCCGATGAGGTTCTTCTCGATCGGCGCATCGGTGGCGCGAAGCGCGGTGAGTTCGGCCTCGTAGGCCTGATCCAGTGCTTCATCGCCGAGGCTGGTCGATGCGTAGTTCACTGCGGTCACTGTGGGCTCCATTCGGACTCGATCGTGCTGAATCTGACACGTTGCCGCCGCCGAGTCCGCGGCGGCACTGCCAGACCCTAAAACACTACATTACTGTTGTTTTAATTGACCAGGATTTCGGTCACGATTTCATTGCTGCTCGACACGAATGCGTTCGCGCCATGCGGGCGGCCGCCTAGGCCTGCGCGACGCCGAACCGATCGGGCGACCACTCGGCCGCGAGCGCGAAGGCCGGCTCAGGCACGCCGCGAATCGCATCCGCCGCCAACCTGCCGATGGCAGGCGAAAGTTGGATGCCCGAGCCTCCGGCGCCGAGCGCGCAGACCACCGAGGGCACCGCGGGGTGGCGCCCGACGATCGGCTGATGGTCGGGCGTCATCGGGTAGATGCCCTGCCAGCTGCGGTCGAGCTCGAGCTCATCGGCATTGCGGATCCGCTCCATGAGCAGGGTCACGATGCGCTCGAGCGCCTCGTCGTCGACCGAGCGAAGCGGGGCATTCGGGTCGACCGACTCGCCGATCGCCTCCTCGGTGTGCAAACCCGCGATCAGGTGCCCTTCCCCTTCGGAACGGAAGTAGACGCCGTCGACGCCTGAGCCCGGCATGTAGTCCATCACGAACGGCGTCGAGCCCTGCAGCGACGGAAGGCGAACCGTGATGGCCCCGTGCAGCTGCGGGAGCAGGGGAACCGGAGCCCCCAGGAGCTCGCCGACCTCTCCGGCGTGCGGGCCCGCGGCATTCACCACGACGTCGGATTCGTAGACGACGCCACCGGCACTGATGCTCCAGACCTCGCCGTCGCGCACCGCGGCGGTGACCCCCGCGCCGGTCTTGACGACGCCACCCCGCTCGCGCACGAGTTCAGTGAGCTTCTGGCACACCTCGTACCCGTCGACGAAACCGTCCCATGCACCGAAGAGCCCACCCTCGACATCGTCCGAGATGAGTTCCGGCCAGCGCTCCGCGATCTCCTGCTGCGTCAGCAGCTCCGCGTCGTCCACCCCGAAGGTGCGCTGGATCTCGAGGCTCGTGCGGAAACTCTCCAGGTCCTCTGCGGTGCGCCCAAGACGAAGATAGCCGCCGTGAACGAAATGCAGCGAGTGGTCGCGTTCGAGCGCCTCGAACGCCCGGCGGCCGAACACGCGCACCTCGACCGTGGGCGGTGTGAAGTACTGGGTCTCGACCATCCCGACCGATCGACCGGACGAGCCTTCACCCGGGTGCGACTTCTCGATCACGGTCACTTCGAAGTCGCCGCTGGAAAGCAACTCGATCGCCGTGAACAATCCGAGCACACCGGCGCCGATCACCAGAACGCGCTGCCTCGCCATTGATTCTCCTTCGTATGTGGCGCAGATTCCGCGGTTGATCCCGTTCAGCCGCTTCGCCTCACGCATTCGACCGCGATTTCAAACACTATAGTACTGTCGTTTAAAACTGTCGAATTCGATCCCCCGCGTATTCCGAACCCTTCGGCACCGCCTTCACGCCCGGCAGTGCTCGCCCACTCGAATCAGGATCGTTCGAAGCGCACCACGACGCGGGCCACGGCACGTTCGCACTTCGCCGCGCGCCAGCGCCCTCACCGCAGCGACGCCACAGCGATGCGCGCCCGCCCCGCCGAAAGGCGCACCGCTCCCGAGTACCGCCTACGGCGTGCGCCGGCGCAGCGTCAGCGCGGCGAGCCCGAGCGCCAGCAGGCTCACGCCGGCGATCACGATCACCGGCCGGCCGAGCTCCCAGCCCTCGCTGCCCGAGCGCACCGCATTCACCGCGTCCACCGCGTAGCTCAGCGGCAACCAGTCGGAGATCGCATGCAGCACATCGGGCATCTGGTCGCGCGGCATGAGCAAGCCGCCGAGCAGGATCTGCGGAAACACGAACACGGGCATGAACTGCACCGCCTGAAACTCGGTACGCGCGAACGCACTCGCGAAGAGCCCGAGACCGGTGCCGAGCAGCCCGTCGAGCACCGCCACGGCGATGAGCTGCCAGATGGGCCCGTCGATCTCGAGCCCGCAGACCACCACCGCGAACCCGACGGTGACGACGGCCTGCACCGTCGCGATGAGCCCGAACGCGAGCGCATACCCGACGATGAAGTCGCCGCGCCCGAGCGGCGTCGTCATCAGTCGTTCGAGCGTGCCCGACCGCCGCTCGCGCAGCGTCGTCACCGACGTGACCACGAACATGAGAATGAAGGGGAAGAGCACGAGCAGCGGCCCGCCGAACTGGTCGAACGCCGTGGGCTGCTCGGCGAACAACCATGCGAATAGTCCCACGAGCAGGCTCGGCATCAACAGCATCAGTGCGATCGAGCGCGGGTCGTGCGCGAGCTGCCGAAGCACGCGGCCCGCGGTGGCGAGAGTGCGGGTGAGGTTCACAGTGGATCGCGCCCCTCCGTGCCGCTCAGACCGTCTCGGCCGCCGAGGCCGTCCTGGCCGTCAGGCGCCCCGCCCGCACGATGCCGCCCGATCACGGTGCGCTTCGCATCGATGAGAGCGAGGAATGCCGCGTCGGGGTCGGCGGTGCCCGTGGCCTCGAGAAGCCCGGCGGGTGTCGTGTCGGCGATGAACTCGCCCTCTCGCATCAGCAGCAGTCGGTCGCAGCGCAGCGCCTCGTCCATCACATGGCTGCTCACGAGCAGTGTCACGCCCTGCCCCGCGAGCTCGCGAAACAGCGACCACAATTCGTCGCGCAGCACCGGGTCGAGACCGACGGTCGGTTCGTCGAGCACGATGACCTCGGGCGACCCGAGCAGCGCGACGGCGAGTGACACGCGCCCCCGCTGCCCACCGCTCAGCGCTTCGACCCGTCGCCCCGATTCGTCCTCCAGCCCGACGAGCCGCAACACGTGATCCACGCCCTCGCGCGGCGCACCGAGCACCCGGGCGAAATACCGCAGATTCTGCCGCACCGTGAGATCGTCGTACACCGACGCGGCCTGGGTCGCGTACGAGACACGTGTGCGCAGGGCCGCGGATCCTGCCGCCTCCCCGAGCACGCGCACCTCACCGCCGACCCGCGCTTGCACCCCGACGATGGCGCGCATGAGCGTCGTCTTGCCGCAGCCCGACGGCCCGAGCAACCCGGTGAGCTGGCCACGGGGAACGGCGAGGTCGAGACCGTGGAGCACCGTGCGACGGCCGCGCTGCACCGTCAGCCCTGTGGCCGTGATCGCAGCACCTGGCGCGTTCATGCGCCCAGCATAACCCCCGATGGGCGGAATCAGTGCCCGCGGTCGATCCACTCCTGAAGATGCGGCTTCTCGGCACCCACCGTCGTCGTGTCACCGTGGCCGGTGTGCACGACCGTCTCGCTCGGCAATTCGAACAGGCGCCCCCGGATCGACTCGATGATGGTCGGGAAATCGGAGTAGCTGCGCCCGGTGGCACCCGGGCCGCCCTGGAACAGGGTGTCACCGGTGAACACCGCGTTCAGCTCGGGTGCGGTGAAGCTGGTCGACCCCGGCGAGTGGCCAGGCGTGTGCAGCGCGACGAGCTCGACGCCCGCGACCTCGAAGGTCTGCCCGTCGGCGATCTCCGCGTCGGGCGCAGCGTCGTAGACCGCGTCCCACAGCATGCGATCGGCTGGATTCAAGTGGATCGGTGCGCCCACCAGCGCCGCCGTCTCGCGCGCGGCGCGAATGTGGTCGTCGTGGCCATGGGTGAGCAGGATCGCACGGACCTTCCGCTCCCCCACCGCCTCAGCCACCGCCGCCGCATTGTGTGCGGGGTCGATGACGATGACCTCGGAATCGTCGCCGACGATCCACACGTTGTTGTCGACCTCCCACGTGCCGCCATCGAGCGAGAACGTGCCGTTCGTGACGAGGCGTTCGATGCGCGCAGCCATCAGAGCACCACCACCGAACGCAGGATGTTGCCGCCGGCCATCTTGCCGAAGGCCTCCTCCACGTCGCCGAGCCCGATGCGCTCGGTGACGAAGCCGCCGAGATCGAGCCGGCCCAGCTTGTACTGATCGATCAGCATCTGGAAGTCGCGGCTCGGCAGGCAATCGCCGTACCAGGAGGACTTCAGGGAACCGCCGCGGCCGAACACGTCGAGAAGCGGCAGCTCGAGCAGCATCTCGGGTGTCGGCACGCCGACGAGCACCACGCGGCCTGCGAGGTCGCGTGCGTAGAACGCCTGCGTATAGGTCTCGGGGCGGCCGACCGCGTCGATCACGACGTCGGCGCCGTTGCCCTCGGTGAGTTCGCGGATCGCCTCGACCGCGTCGCTCTCGCGGGAGTTCACCGTGTGGGTCGCGCCGAATCGCTTCGCCTGCTCGAGCTTCGCGTCGTCGATGTCGACCGCGATGATCGTGGTCGCTCCGGCGAGTTGCGCACCGGCGACCGCCGCGGTGCCCACACCGCCGCAACCGATGACGGCGACGGACTCGCCGCGCTTCACCTCGCCGGTGTTGATCGCGGCGCCGATACCGGCCATGATGCCGCAACCGAGCAGGCCCACGGCCGCCGCGTCCGACTCCTCGTCGATCTTCGTGCACTGACCCGCGGCCACGAGTGTCTTCTCGGCGAACGACCCGATGCCCAGCGCCGGTGAGAGCTCTGTGCCGTCCTCGAGCGTCATCTTCTGCGTGGCGTTGTGGGTGGCGAAGCAGTACTGCGGCTGGCCCTTCTGGCACGCGCGGCACCGCCCGCACACGGCACGCCAGTTGAGAATCACGCGGTCCCCCACCTCTACCTCGGTCACGCCCTCGCCGACGACTGCGACGCGCGCGGTCGACTCGTGCCCGAGCAGGAACGGGAACTCGTCGCTGATGCCGCCCTGCTGGTAGTGGTAGTCGGTGTGGCACACGCCGCAGGTGAGCACGTCGACCACGACCTCGCCGGGGCCCGGTTCCGGCACCAGAATCGTCTCGATCGTCGCCGGAGCGTATTTCTCCCGCACGACAACGCCCTGCACCCGATAGACCATTGCCCACTCCTTCGTCTTCACGCGTCTTCACGCCGTTTCGGCCGGGCGATCCCGCCCCTCGGCCCTCCTCAGGGTATCGGCATCGGCGAATCGAACTCCACCCTGACGACCGCTGACCGAACCGCCGGTTTCTCCTGCGGCGGATGACGCGGTGGCGTCGCCGAGCTCCGCGATCCCGTCGGAACGGAATCTTTCGAGCGCGCACGGCCCGTGCTAATCTGACGCAGTAAGGCTCGCCTTACCTACATCACATGATGGGAAAGGTTGATCCAGTGCTCGCGACTCTGCTCATCGGACTCAGAGAGGGACTCGAGGCGGCCCTCGTGGTCGGCGTGCTGTTGGCGTACGTGAACAGACTCGGCCGTCACGACGCCGCCCGCAAGATCTGGCTCGGCGTCGCCGCCGCAATCGCGGTTTCCCTGGCGCTCGGCGCGATCCTCACGTTCGGCGCCTACGGCCTCTCCTTCACCGCGCAGGAGACGATCGGCGGCCTGCTCTCACTGCTCGCCGTCGGAATGGTGACCTGGATGGTCTTCTGGATGCTGCGCATGTCACGGGGCATCAGTGCAGAACTGCGCGGCCAGGTGGATCGCGCCCTCGTCGGAAGTGGATGGGGCGTCGCGCTCGTGGGGTTTCTCTCGGTGGGGCGCGAGGGTCTCGAGACCGCGCTCTTCATCTGGGCGACGACCCGTGCGAGCAGCGTCTCGCCGTTGCTCGGGTTCCTCTCCGCGGCCTCGGGCATTCTCCTCGCGGTGCTGCTCGGCTGGCTCATGTACCGTGGCCTGCTCCGAATCAATCTGACGCACTTCTTCCGCTGGTCCGGCGCGCTCCTGATCGTCTTCGCCGCCGGTGTACTCGCATACGCGGTGCACGACCTGCAGGAGGCCGGGCTCCTCCCCGGCCCGTTCATGGCAGCCCCGGCCGGGGCGGGCGCATTCGCCGCCACCTGGTTCGGCGATGCCGCTTGGGCCTGGCATATCTCCCACATCATCGCGCCCGACGGGGTGTTCGGCGTGCTGCTCAAGGGCACCATCGGATTCTCGCCCGAGATGACGAAGCTCGAAGTGCTCGCCTGGGCACTCTACCTCGTCGTCACGCTACCGCTGTTCCTGTGGAAATCCTTCAGCGGCGCGAGACCGCCGGCGGCGACGGCACCGGCAGGGCCAGCAGCGTCGATTGCACCGGCGGACTCACCAGCGGGGCAGCGCTCCGAGACCGCAATGAAACAGACTTCGGAACCGCATTCGGCTCCGATCCCAGAGCCGACCACGGAGCCGACTCACAACCTTCGAAAGGAATCCAAGTGACCTCCAAGATCACCCGCGGCTCCGCCGCAGCGGCGGTGGCCGCCACAACCGCGCTGGTTCTCAGCGGCTGCGTTCCGAATGCGGGCACCGGTTCGGCGACGCTGATCGATGTCGTGAGCAGCGCCGACAACTGCGAGGTGTCGGTCGCAACCGCGAGCGCCGGCCCCATCACTTTCAGCGTGAAGAACGACGGCAATCAGGTGACCGAGTTCTACGTGCTCGGATCGAATCAGCTCACCATCGTCGGTGAGGTGGAGAACATCGCCCCTGGAGCCACTCGTGAGCTGACGGTCGTCGCAGACCCGGGTGAGTACTTCACCGAGTGCAAGCCGGGCATGATCGGCTCGGGGATCGGCACCGCGGCGTTCGCCGTCACCGGTGAAGCTGCGACGGTCGATGCCGACCAACAGGCCGCGGCCGACGAGGCGGTCGCCAACTACGTCGCCTATGTGAAGTCTCAAGTCGAGGAACTCGTGCCGCAGGTGGATGAGTTCGTCGCAGCCTACGTCGCGGGCGACGACGACGAGGCGCGCCGCCTCTTCCCCCTCACCCGAATCAGCTACGAGCGCATCGAGCCCACCGCCGAACAGTTCGGCGATCTCGACCCGCAGATCGACTACCGCAAGCCGGGCGCGGAGGCCAAGGGCCTCGAGTTCACCGGCTTCCACCGCATCGAGATGGATCTGTGGCTGGATCAGGCCCGCGAGAACTACCCCGACGAGGACCTGCAGCCGCTCTCCGCTGCCGAGCGCCAAGAGGTCGGCGACCAGTTGGTCGCGAACATCGGAGAGCTGCACGCCCTCGTCGCCTCCGACGAGTTCACGCTCACGCTCTCCGACATCACGAACGGCGCGGTGGGCCTGCTCGACGAGGTGTCGGCGCCCGACGGCAAGCTGCCCGGCGAGGAGAACGAGTTCGCTCACACCGACCTCTACGACTTCCGCGCGAACGTCGAGGGCGCGCAGGTGGCCTTCGACACGGTTCGCCGCATCGCGGCCGCGCGGGGCGAGGACGGCGCGACGCTGGTCGAGGAGATCGACGCCCAGTTCACGGCTATGCTCGCGCTGCTCGCGGAGTACGGCGACTACGAGACCGGCTTCGTCGACTACTCGCTGGTCACGCAGGCTGAACGCAACGAGCTCGGGGCGCAGCTGAACGCGCTGAGCGAGCCGCTCTCGCAGCTGACGAATGTAGTGCTCGGCCTGTCCTAAGCGGTCGACCACAGAGAAATGGCAGCAGCTCACTAGAGTCGAATCATGCGACGCGCTCCGCACTCCGATGACGCAGATTCGCCAGTGGATCCGGCGTCTGCGGGTTCTCCCGAACCCGCAGACGCCGTGCTGCGCCCGTCGCGACGCGCGCTGTTCACCGCTGTGGGCGCCGGCGCCGCCGGGCTCGCCATCGGCGCGACCGGCGGCGCGCTCGCGGCTTCAGCCGCCTCGGGAACGAAAGGTGCGACCAGCACGGGAAGCGTCGCCTTCGAGGGGGCTCACCAGGCAGGGATCGTGACTCCGGCGCAGGATCACCTGCATTTCGCGGCGTTCGACCTCCTGCGCTCAGCAGGACGCGAACAGCTGATCGCGCTGCTGCAAGAGTGGACCGAGGCCGCCCGACGACTCGTACGCGGTGAGGATCTGGGTGATGGTGCGGTCGACGGGGCGCCGCTCGCCCCGCCTGACGACACCGGCGAGGCCCACGGTCTCGCCGCATCGAATCTGACGCTCACATTCGGCCTCGGGCGTGCGCTGTTCGCGGATCGCGCGACCGGCACGAGCGGCGCGACACCGATCGCAGATCCGTTCGGTCTCCGCGACCGCATGCCGGCCGAATTCGAACCGCTCCCCTCCTTCGCGTTCGACCTGCTTCAAGAGGCGGTGAGCGGCGGAGACCTATGCATACAGGCGTGCGCCGACGACCCGCAGGTAGCCGTGCACGCGATCCGCAATCTCACTCGCATCGCGATGGGAACGGCTCACCTGCGATGGAGCCAACTCGGCTTCGGGCGCACCTCGTCCACCTCGCACGAGCAGCAGACCCCGCGCAACCTCTTCGGGTTCAAGGACGGCACGGCGAACATCATGGCCGAAGACACGGCCGCGCTGCGGGAGAGCGTCTGGGTCGGCGACGACGCCCCCGCGTGGCTGCGCGGAGGCAGTTACCTCGTGACTCGCAAGATCGCGATGACGATCGAGACCTGGGACCGGTCCTCGCTTTCAGAGCAGGAGCGGATCATCGGCCGCAGCAAAGGCGAGGGCGGCCCGCTGTCGGGAGGGGCAGAGTTCGACGCACCCGACTTCGCCGCCGTGCACACCTCCGGGGGCACCGCGATCGATCGGGATGCGCATGTGGCGCTCGCCCACCCCGACCGCAACGACGGAATGCGCATGTTGCGACGCGGCTACAACTACGTCGACGGTTCGAACGATCTCGGCCAGCTCGGTGCAGGGCTCTTCTTCATCGCCTACCAGAGCGACCCGGCGGTGTTCGTGCGGGTGCAGAACTCCCTCAAGTCCGACCTCATGAACGAATACATCAGGCACATCGGGTCGGGCCTGTGGGCGGTGCCGGGCGGGGTGGGTCCGGGCGAGTACCTCGCGCAGCGCCTCTTCGACTGATCCGGCCGCGCGCGCTCCCCCGCCGGGCAGGTGCCGCCGCTTTGTGACGCGCCGCCCGGAGCTCCGCCTTTCCTGGGGCGCGGCGCGTGGCCTGTGCACCCGCGTCAATGCGTCGCAAAGTCCCGCTAAACCGAATCTTGAGGGAACTTTTCGACGCATTGATTGCCAGGCAATTGCCGCCCACAGTCCGCCTGGGAGCTGTGTAAGCCATGAGTCTTGGCGCAAATTGGGGATAACGTCGGAACGAGCGCGAGGGTCGTGCACGCTGAAGGGATGAGGCCACCTGAACCATTGCCGCGCGTGCTGGGCGTCGCGTTTTCTGTTGCGCAGGCCCGCGCCCACGGGGTGGGGAAGAAACGGCTCTTCTTCGAGGATCTGCGGCGCCCGTTTCACGGGGTGAGGTTGGTCGTCGGTGCCGAGCGGGAAACACCTCGGCAGCCTGACGCGATGCTCAACGGCGAGAGCACCACCGACCGTTACTCGGTCGCGCTCCGACGCGAGGAGCTTCTCATTCGTGCTCTGGCCTGTCGGCTGCGGCCGGGGCAGTTCTTCAGCCACCGCAGCGCGGCGTTGCTCTGGGGTATGCCCCTGCCGTACCAACCGACTCCGGAGTTGCACCTTGGTGTGATTCGCCCGCAGCGGGCGCCTCGTTTGGCGGGGACGTTCGGGCATTCGCTTCTGCCTCACCGGTGCGGCACAGTGAGTTGCAAGGGTATTCCAGTCACGGATCCCGCGACGACATGGGCGTCGCTCGGAAACCTGCCGATTCCTGACCTCGTCGCCGCCGGCGACTTCCTTGCGCGCAAGTATCGGCCCGGGCATGGACGACCCTCGCCGCGACGGATGCCGCTTGTCACTATCGAGGAGTTGCGAGCAAAGGCAGCACTCGGAAGATGGAACGGGAACAGCCGGTTGCGGAGTGCGGTCGAACTGATTCGGGAAGATGCGTGGTCACCCCGAGAATCTCTGACAAGACTGCAGTTGCTCCTCGCAGGGTTGCCCGAGCCCGGGCTCAACATCGATGTCTACGCAACCAACGGCGCATTCCTGGGCTGCGTGGACATGGTGTACCCGCAATACAAGATCGGGGTCGAGTATCAAGGCGAGTTGCATCGGGGCTCGTATGCGAAAGACATCGAGCGGGTAGAGCGCCTGCGCGCTGAGGGGTGGATCATCATCCAAGTGAGCCGGGTGCTGCTGGCACGACCATCAGAACTCACGAAACGCGTCGGCGAGGCGCTGCGCTCCCGGGGGTGGCAAGGGTAGACACGGTCCGCGCCGCAACTGCATGATCGGCCGCTCAGGGGTAGGGCGCTTTCTCTGATTGCACATCGCGAACGAGGTCGACAGAGCACCTAAGAGCCCTGGTCTTGACCATTCCGTCGGGCGGGAACTTCGCAATGAGCACAGTTGCAATGCCAAGCACTGTGACAAGTAGCGGTGGTAGAACCTGTGAAGGCTGCCGCGTGCAGGCTACGCCTGCACTTGCCTGAAGAAATGAGTGAGTGCGCTCCGAGGGCGGTCACCTCGGTGCAGGCTCAGGTGACCATCTCTCCTTGGCCGCTGGTACCGATGGTGCTCACGAAAGCCCGCAACCTGCTGTACCGGTTCAATTGGTGACCCGCTCTCCTCAGGCCGCGGCAAGCGAAGCTTGCGGCGGCACCTTTTCTGGGGCGAGACGCGTGGCCTGCGCACCGACGTCAATGCGTCGCAAAGTCCCGCCAAACCGAACTTTAGGAGGACTTTGCGACGCATTGACGCCTGATGGGCCAGGCGGAGAGGCGTCGAGCTGGCCGGGCCGATCCAGGCCGGGCCGAGCGCTGGGGGAATGAGGCCGCGGGCGAACTACGCCGCGAGCACCTGCTACGCGTGCGTCGCCGCGAGCGCCTCCGTGGCCGGGGTCGAGGGGCGTCCGATCAGATCCTGCAGGTCGGTGCTCTCGGAGTAGAGCGCGCCCTCGGCGATGATCGGGTCCATTCCCGCGAACATCGCGGCGACGTCGGCGGGCAGCCCCGCGGCCTCCAGCGTGGCCTGGTACTCGGCGACGCTCTGGTCGACGTACTCGACCTCTGCGCCGATGACCTGACCCACTGCCGCAGCGATCTCGGGGTAGCTGAGCGACGGCGCACCGGCGAGTTCGTAGACTTTGCCAGCCTGGTCGTCACGGGTCACTGCGACCGCTGCGGCCTCGGCGTAGTCGCGGCGGGCGGCGGCCGAGACCTTGGCGGAACCGGCCGCGCCGAACATCTTGCCGGTGGCCCGCGCCGCTCCGATGGCCGACGCGTAGTTCTCCCAGTACCACCCGTTGCGCAGCAAGGCGTAATCGATGCCGCTGTCGGCAAGCACCTGCTCGGTGGCGACGTGCTCGGGCGCGAGCCCCAGCTTCGAAATCGGGGCGCCGAGCAGGCTCGTGTAGGCGATGAACTTCACGCCCGCGGCCTTCGCCGCCGCGATGATGTTGGTGTGCTGAGCCAGGCGCTTCCCGACCTCGCTGCCCGAGACCAGCACGAGGCGATCCACACCGCGCAGCGCTTCGGTCAGCGCCGCCTCACTCTCGTACGGCGCAACGGCCACGGCAACCCCCCGGGCCGCGAGGCCCGAAGCCTTGGCCTCATCGCGCACGATGGCGACCACGTCGGATGCGGCTACGCCGCGAGCGATGAGCGACTCGATGACGAGTCCCCCGAGATGTCCGGCGGCTCCGGTGACTGCAATACGCATGAACTTGCTCCTTCGGTTGGTGTGCGTGTTCCCAACATTCAAGCACTTACATAAAATTAGTGCAAGCCAAAATGTAAGCACTAATACCACAAGGTAGACTGATGCAATGAACGAACCGAGCGCCCCCCTCGCGGCAGACGTGTTCTCGAGCGCCTGCACCTCGCGCGAGACTCTGCAGCACCTCACAGGTCGCTGGGGAGCGCTCACCACGGTCGCCCTCTTCCTCAGCCCAACCGCGCTGCGCTTCGGCGAGATGCGCCGCCGCATCGACGGCATCAGCGACCGCATGCTCTCGCAGACGCTCAGCCAACTCGAGCGCGACGGCTTCGTCGAGCGCACCGTGCACAGCAGTATTCCGCCGCACGTCGAGTACGCGCTGACCCCGCTAGGGCGCCGCATCGCAGAACCGCTGCTCGCACTCACGAGCCTCATCGAGGCCGAGATGCCCACGGTGACCGCCGCACGTCTGAGCTACGACGCCCATACGGGCGGGCGAGCGAGTGAGCGCTGACGGTTTGCCGCCCCGCGCGAGCCGTCACCGCTCCCGCACGAGTGACGGCTCTACCGCGCGTTGACCGCCTCCCGCACCGCCTGCTCGACGGTGTCGTGGGTGAACGCGAACCCGCTGCGCAGCAGCGCTTCGGGTCTCACCTCCGCATCGCAGGTGAGCAGCGACTCGGTCGCGTCGCGGCCGAGCGCGAGCCGCAGACCGAACTCTGGGGCCGGCAGCCAGAAGGGGCGGCGCATGGCCCTCGCGAGTGCTCGGCCCGTCTCGGTCGCCGTCGCCGGCTGCGGCCCGGCCAGATTGACCGGCCCCTCGATCTCGTGGTCGATCAGATGCCGAATCGCGCGCACCTCGTCGACCAACGAGATCCACGGCCATATCTGCGTGCCTCGCCCGATGCGCCCTCCGAGGCCGAGCGCGGTCAACCGGATCATCGGCTTGAGCACCCCATCGCGGTGGATCACCGGAGCCGTGCGCAACAGCACCACCCGGGCGCTGCCCGACGCCGCGCGGGCTGCGCCTTCCCAATCGACGCTGAGCCGGGCGAGGAAGGTCTCGCCCGCCGGCGACGCCTCGGTGAGCGCCGCTCCAGGTGCCGAACCGTAGAAGCCGACCGCCGACCCCGATAGGAACGCGGGCGCCCCGGCCCCCAGCGCGCGCAGCGCATCGGCGATCGTGCGCGTGGGCGCAAGCCGGGAGCGCCTGAGCTCTCGCCGATACCGGGCCGTCCACGGCATTCGACCGACGCTGGCGCCGCCGAGCGCGACGACCGCGCGAGCCCCTTCGAGGTGCACGGGGTCGAGCTGCTGCTCCCCCGGCGCCCACGCGATCTCGCCCGGGGCGCGCGCCGGCCTGCGCACGAGGGTGGCGACCTCGACGCCGTCGGCCCTCAGCGCCTTCACGAGCGCGGTGCCGATCAGCCCCGACGATCCCGATACCACGATTCGTTCGGTCATGGTCGCTCCCAACGCTCGATCTCTCCCGGCACGACGGTGAAGAGCGGATGGGGCGCGGGAGATTCTCGCCGCCACCGCTCCGCGTCACCCGGACTTCGCCGCTCGAGCTTTTCGCCCAGGTGGCGCCACTCGTGCTCGATCTGCCCGTCGGTCACGGTCAGCATCGGCAGGGCCTCCGCTTCCGAGAGGATCTTGCTCTCGTCGAATCGGTATCCTCGGGCCACAGCCTCGTCGTGCAGGCCGCGCAGAAACGCCCCGACCGTGTCGAGCGGTACGGCGGAAGACTGAAACCGCAGCAGCTGCGGGTGATTTCGGTACCCGGCCGTCTTACCCGCGAGCACCGCCTGGGCGAGCAGCGCCTCGCGCCATCCCGCCACCAGACCTGCACGATCGAGATGGCGGGGGTGCAGCGACCAGAGCCTCATCGCGTGCTCACTTCGCCTGTTCCGGCCGCGCCGGCGTCGCCGATGCGGCGTGCGCCGGGTCTCCCGCACGAGGCTCACTCGCATCAGCGGTCGTGACTTCCGCCTCGATCTCCTCGTCGCGCCCGCGTGCGAGCTTCGACGGCCACCAGATCGCGCGGCCGATGTCGTACGACAGGGCCGGCACGAGCAGGGTGCGCACTACGAAGGTGTCGAGCAGCACACCGAAGGCGACGATGAAGGCCAACTGCACCAGGAAAAGGATGGGGATGACCGACAGCGCGGCGAAGGTCGCGGCGAGCACGAGACCCGCCGAGGTGATCACGCCTCCCGTGATCGCGAGCCCCCGCAGGATTCCCTGTCGCGTGCCGTGCTTGAGGGATTCCTCGCGCACCCGCGTCATCAGGAAGATGTTGTAGTCGATGCCGAGCGCCACGAGGAACACGAAGCCGTAGAGCGGCACAGCCGGGTCGGCTCCCGGGAACTGGAAGACGCCGTTGAAGACGATGGCCGAGACTCCCATGGCGGTGCCGAAGGAGATGACCGTCGTGACGATCAGCAGCAGAGGCGCCAGAATCGACCGCAGCAGCAGCATGAGGATGAACAGGATCACGACCAGCACGATCGGGATGATGAGATTTCGATCGTGGATCGACGCATCGTTCGTGTCGACCGCAGTCGCGGTCACCCCGCCGACGAGGGCGCTCGGCGCCGCCTCCACGAGTTCGGCCCGGAGCGCGCGCACGGTGTCGCCGGCGGCATCGGAGTCGGCGGCGGTATTCAGGGTGCCCTGAAGCAGCACCTGGCCGTCGACGACGGTGGGCGCGGGGGCCGGGGTTCCCGGAGGGCCGAACGCGGTGATGCCGTCTTCCGTCACCGTGGCGGTACCGCTGGGCGAGTCGGCCGCGGTCACCGAGACGCTGTCGACGCCGCCCTCTGCGAGGAGCACGTCGACGGCAGCGTCCATCTCCGATTCGTCGACGACGACCTGCACGGGACTGCCGGAACCGCCCGGGAAGTGCTCGCCCAGCGCGACCTGGCCGTCGCGGGCTTCGGAGGCGCCGAGCACCAGCTCGGACTGGGGCACGCCGACCGCGTTGAGCTGAGTGACTCCGAGTGCACCGATGACGAGCACGATGGTGGTGGCGATCCAGATGAGCCGGGGCCTGCGCTGCACATTGCGGGCCAGTCTGGTCCACAGCCCCTTCGCCGGCATTCCCGCCTCGGCTTCGACGACATCGGGCTCGAACTTGGGGCGGCGCGGCCAGAACGCCGCGCGGCCGAACGCGAACAGGATGGCGGGCAGCAGTGTCAGCGCCGAGAGCATGGCGAAGACGATGCCGATCGAGGCGACCGGTCCGAGAGTGCTGTTCGACTTGAGGTCGCTGAGCAGCAGGCACATCAGGCCGGCGATCACGGTGCCACCCGAGGCGACGATGGGCTCGAAGGAGCCCTTGATCGCCCTCATGGTGGCGACCCACTTGTCTGTGTTGACGCGCAACTCTTCTCGGTACCGGGAGACGAACAGCAGCGAGTAGTCGGTGGCCGCGCCGATGACCAGGATGAACAGGATGCCCTGCGTCTGCCCGCTGAGCAGCAGGATCTCCCACTTCGCGAGCCACCAGACGGTCAGCAGCGCCGAGCAGAGCGCGAAGAGGCTGGTCGAGAGCACCGCGATCGGCAGCAGGAAGGAACGGTAGACGAGGATCAGGATGATGAAGACCGCGAGCAGCGCGACTCCGAGCAGCAGCCCGTCGATCCCAGAGAACCCGGCGACCAGGTCGGCGGTGAAGCCCGCCGGCCCGGTGACGTGCACTTGCACGCCAGCGGGCGCCCCCGCACGCAGTTCCTCGCCGAGCTCGGCGACCGTGTCGCCGATGTCGGAGTCACTGAGAATCGGCACGAACGCCTGCGCTGCGAGCCCGTCTTCAGAGGGGATCGCGGGAGACACCTCGTCGCTCACACCCTCGAGCGCCGTTGCCGCTTGAAGCGTCTCCCCGATCTGCGTCAGCTCAGCCTCGGTGAGTTCGCTCTGGCTCACGAAGACGACGATCGCGGGAATCGCGTCGCTGTCGTTGAAGTCGCCGAGTAACTGCTGCACCTGCGTCGCGTCCGCAGACTCGGGCAGGTAGCTCGTCTGATCGTTCGAGGAGACCTCCGAGACCTTCCCGAAGTAGGGCCCGCCGATGCCGGCTGCAGTGAGCCAGATGAGAATCAGCACTGCGGGAAGGAGGACGCGCAGCCACTTCGGCACGCGGCTGCGCGCGGGTTCGGGCCGCTCTGACGCTCCGCCTGCAGACGAGGTCGTGGTGGTGGTCGCGAGTCGCGATCGGTCGGTCATACCTGGTTCCATTCGATGATCATGAGGAGCGTTGCGAGGAATCCGGAGAAGAAGTTGAGAGCGATGAAGCGCCGCCATGCCCGGTTGGTCGTACCCGAGTTCTCGTCGTTGACGAACCAGTAGGGTGCGCAATTGACGAGATAGGGCAGTGCGATGATCGCGGCGAGCGGGCCGGGCCAAGGAGCGAACAGCATGAGGATACCGGCGGCGGCCCAGAGCAGGAGCGCGAGCCGCGCCGTCGCTCTCGCACCGATCGCGGTGGCGATCGAGCGGATGCCGGCCTGCCGATCCGGTGCGATGTCTTGAATCGCTCCGAATGCATGGGCTGCCATGCCCCAGAGGAAGAACGCGGCGAGCACCAGCAGGATCGGCCCATCGAGCGAGGCGCCGGCGAGCAGCAAGCCGACGACGGCCGGGCTTACGAAGTGCGTGCTCGATGTCAGGGAGTCGAGGAACGGCCGCTCTTTGAAACGCAGCTTCGGCGCGGAGTAGGCCACCACCGCGAAGGCGCTGACAGCAAGAGCCGCCCATGATGCGGGGCCGCCTGCCGAACCGAGCAGCAGGAGGAAGGGGATGTTGACGAGCGCTGCGATCCACAGGGTCGGGCGATGCAGCCGGGGGGAGAGAAGCGCTCCCTCGATGCCGCCCTTTCTGGGATTCGCGGCGTCTGATTCGTAGTCGAACACGTCGTTGATGCCGTACATCGCGAAGTTGTACGGGATGAGGAAGTAGATCACGCCGACGAGGAGCACCCAGTCGATCTCACGAGCGACGAGGAGGTAGGCCGCCCCGAACGGGAATGCCGTGTTGACCCAGCTGACGGGGCGCGACGAGAGCACGAGCTGCGCGAAGTCTCGGCGCCGCTCGGTACCGCCCCGCTCGAACGCGACCCACATTGCGGGGAGCAGCAGCGCACCAGCGAGGGGGTACGAGAAGTCTTCGAGGGGGGCAAATCCCAGGCTGAGGCCGAACAGCTGGCCAGGAGCGTAGTGGAAGAGCCCGGCCGCGATCATGATGTTGTCGAATACGGCGGTGAGCGCGAGCAGCACCAGCACGGTCGCAGCGACGGCGAGCAGGTGCCGACCTCGCGCGATGCGCGGCCTTCTGCGAAACGCGATGAGGGTGAGCGCCACGCCGCAGACAACGGCTGCGGCGACACCGATCAGCGCGAGCAGCGGGTAGCTCATGACTCACCTGCCGATCGTTCGGCGGTGCCGGGCACGAGCGCCAGGCCATCGGCGCGTTGCGGCGAGGACGGGCCGCGATCCGCTGCACCAGCGCGCAGCGACCTCGCGAGCAGGCGAGCCGAACCTGTGAAGACCACCATCGTGCACAGCACGAGGAAGACGATGAACACGGGCTCCTCGAGCGGAAGCTCCGGGGCGAGCACGACCCCCGACGCGACCGCACTCTCGCCGCGCAGGAACACGCCGGCGGCGATACCCGCCACGTCCCACAGCAGGAACAGCGCGGTGCCGACCGCGGTCACGAGCAGGGCGATGGCCGGGTCGTGCCAGAAGAACAGCTTGAACCGCTGGTCGAGCAGCAGCATGCAACCGATTCCGGCGAGCAGGAGGAGGAGATACAGCGCGCCCATCAGACCACCACCCGGGACGGGTGCGGCACTGGCAGCGGCCCCGCGCTGTGGTCGCCGCGAATGCGCTTCAGCACGATCTCTGCGCTGATCAGGCACATCGGTACGCCCACGCCCGGTGCGGTGGTCGCGCCGGCGTAGAAGAGGCCCTGCACCTTCTTCGATTCGTTCTGCGCCCGGAACATCGCGCTCTGGCTGAGAATGTGCGCGGGGCCGAGCATGCCGCCCCTCCAGGAGTGGTAGTCGGTGGCGAAGTCTGCCGGCCCGAGCGACTCCCGCACGACGATGCGCTCGCGGAGGTCGGGCAGATCGGCCCAGGCCGCGATCTGATCGATCGCCGCGTCGACCGCGCGCTCGATGGCTTCTGCCCCGCAGCCGTCGATGCCGCCCCGACCGAGCCCCGGGTCGGCCGGCACCGGGATCAGCACGAACAGGTTCTCGTGCCCGGCGGGCGCGACGGTCGGATCCGTGGCGCTCGGCTTGCAGACGTAGATCGAGGCGGGGTCTGGAATTCGGGGGTCCGAGCCGAAGATCGCGGAGAAGTTCTTCTCCCAGTCGCTCGCGAAGAACAGGGAGTGGTGCGGGAGCGACGGCAGCTCACCTCGCACTCCGAGCAGCGCGATCACGGCTCCCGGGCCGCTGGTACGACGCTCCCACCAGCGCTCTGGGTAGCTCTGGTCGGCCTCTGCGAGGAGCCGGGTCTCGGTGTGGTGCAGGTCGGCTGCCGACACCACGATGTCGGCAGATTCGAGGTGTTCGGGCCCGCCGGGCTGCCGCCAGACCACTCCCGCCACCCGGCGCCTGGGCTGGCGTGCGGATCGTTTCGCGGTCGCCTCGGTGCGGATGCGCACGACCTCGGCGTTCGTGACGATGCGAGCCCCGGCCGAGAGTGCGAGCGCTTCGAGACGTTCGACGATGGACCAGAACCCGCCCATGGGGTACTGCACGCCTTCGTCGAGATCGAGCGCACTCATCAGGTGATACATCGCGGGTGCGTCCGCCGGATCGGTGCCCAGGAACACCGCCGGGTAACCGAGTACCTGACGCAGCACGGGATCGGCGAAGCGTGCCGCGACATAGGATTCCAGCGAGGTTCCCAGAAGCCGTGTGAGTTCCGCGGCGCCGGAGAGCACTTCGCCGCGCACGAGGTTGGCCGGTCGCGCGAAGGTGTTGTAGAGGAAGTAGCGCTCGGCGAGATCAGTGGTGCGACGCGCGGAGCCGAGATAGCGGCGAAGCTTCTCGGCGCTCCCGGGCTCGACTCGATCGAAGGTCTCGAGCACCCGATCCGCGCCCGCGGGGATCGTGAGCGGTTCGCGGCGCGACCCATCGACTGCGGGTTCGCTGAACACCCGGTAAGCGGGACTCAGCCGCACGAGGTCGAGTTGCTGCGCCGTCGACGTGCCGAGCATGCTGAAGAAATGGTCGAACACGCGCGGCATCAGATACCACGAGGGACCGGTGTCGAAGCGGAAGCCGTCGCGTTCGACGAGACCGGCTCGGCCGCCCACTCGCTCGTTCTTCTCGAGAACGAGTACCTGGTGCCCCTCGTGGGCGAGCAGTGCCGCCGTCGCCAATCCGGCGATGCCCGCGCCGATGACGAGGGTGCGCGGCCGGCCCGCGGAGAAGGGCGCGTCTGCTTGATCGCGCATCATCGACCCTCTCTCATCGTGGCGACGAGCGCCTGCGATGCGACCCGCAGTTTGACCGGATCCGGCACTCGGATGCGCGAACGGTAGAGCTCCGCGGCGGGTGTGCGCGCCACCCGGTTCGCGAGTTCGGCGAACAGTTCCAGCGCACTGCGCACTGCAGCTCTCGCATCTCTGGGCAACAGCGGCAGCACGGCAGCGGCGTCGGCAAGCTGCTCGCGCACCTCGGCGACCCATCGGTCGCGATCGGCGTCGCCCAATCGCCCGTCGACTCCGAGGTAGCTGCGGCCGAGCCGCCCGGTGTCGTCTGCGAGATCGCGCAGGAAATTGATGTTCTGGAATGCTGCGCCGAGCCGCTTCGCCCCGTGCTCGAGGCGTGCGCATTCCTCGGCGCACACCTCTTGGTCGCGTAGGAACACACGCACGCACATGAGGCCCACCACCTCCGCCGATCCGTAGACGTACGCAGCGTGCGCCTGCTCGTCGTACACGGTCGTCCGTTGCGACGACTCGACGAGATCGGCGCGCATCGAGCCGAAGAACGGTCGGGTGAGCGACTCATCGATGCCGGCGGCGCGCGCGGTTCGCGCGAACGCGTGCACGACGAGATCGCTGCTGTACCCGATGCGCATCGCGCGATGCGTCTCCGTTTCATACCGGTCGAGGGCGGCGGTCTGCTCGGCGAGGGTCAGCCCGGCCTCTTTCGCCACCCCGTCGACGATCTCGTCGGCCACCCGCACGAGCGCATAGATGTTGCGCACGTGCGTGCGGTGCCGTTTGCCGAGCAAACGGGTCGCAAGGCCGAACGAGGTCGAGTACGAGTGGATCACGTCACCGGCCACCGTCTCGGCTGTGCGGGTGAAGCGGCCGAGAGCGGTGAGGTCGCCGGCCGACGCGGCCCCGGTCACGACGCGCGCCCCTCGAGTCGCGACACGAGGTCGAGCAGCACGAGGCGCACCTCGGCGGGAACCATCTCGGAGTCGCTGCCTCCGACCAGAACCTCGTAGAACGCGGTCAGCTGCTCTTCGATGAGCCCCTGTACGAAGCGCTCGGCGCCGCAGGCCGCCAGCTGATCGCGCAAGCGGCGACCGGCCTCGCCCGAAAGCTTCGGATCGCCGAACTCGGCCTCGATCGTGGGCCAGGCGCTCGTCATGCGCGCGAAGCAGATGATGGCCGTCTGCTTGCCCTCTCGCAAGTCGGAGAAGGCCTCCTTGCCGTGCACCTTCGAGTCGCCGAATGTCGAGAGCAGGTCGTCCTGCAATTGGTACGCGAGTCCGAGATGCGACCCCGCAGAGCTCAGCGTGCTCTCGAGCTGCGATGATGCACCCGCGAGAATCGCGGCCGCACGCAACGGGAACTCGAACGTGTAGCTGGCGGTCTTACGCGTGGTCATCGCGAGCACGGTGTTGAGGTCGGGGGCCACAACTCCGTCGCTGAGCCCCACGTCGACGAGCTCGCCGGCCGTCGTCTCGATGATGGTGTGCTCGAGCAGATCGAGTAGGCGGCCTCGGGTGTCGGGCGGCAGGTCGGCCCGGGCGAACACCTGGTGGCACATGGAGAGCAGCAGATCGCCGGCGAGGATACCGCCGGTCTCGGCGCAGTGGCGCGGGCCACGG
>JBEBWI010000020.1:0-27951 GCA_040392345.1 Leucobacter soli
GTACCCGCCAATCTGCACGATTGGGCCGGTCGGTTCATGAAGCACCTCGGCTAGAGCGCGCTAGGCGGATGGGCAATGGGCGGGTTCGTTCTCATCGATGGGAACGAACCCGCCCATTGCCCGCACCGGACCGCCGGATCCGCGACCGACGCGGCGACGAGCTAGCTCCCGAATCCACCCTTCGGATGCGAATCGGGGAAACCCTGGAGCCCATCATCGAGCTGCAGCCCCAGCGTGTTGAACGCGACGCAGTGCATATCGTAGGTCGACACCATGAAGACGAAATCAATCAGCTGCGGCTTGGTGAAGAACTCGGCGAGCTGCGCCCAGGTGTCGTCGAACAGGTTTCGATTGCGGCAGATCTCATCGATTGCACGAACGATGACCGCTTCCTGTTCCGACCACTCGACCGCAGCGCCTCCTGAGAGCGCAGCCACCTCCGCCTCGGTCAACCCGGCAGCGAGGCCCATACGGCGGTGCTGCGCCCATTCGTACTCGCCGCCACCGAGCCAGGTGGTTCGAATGATGGCGATCTCGCGCACACGGTCGGTCAGCGTCGAGTTCTTCAGATGACGCGAGAACTGCATCCAGCCGCTGACCAGCGCCGGATGATTCGCGTAGATGCCGAGAATGTTCGAGCTCGGGCCCTGCGGGGCATCGGGTACGGGCTTCTGAATGCCGATCGCACCCAGCGCTTCCCACATCTGATCGCTCCACTCCTCAGCGGGCAGCGGAGTGATTCTCGTTCTGGTCACAGTTGACTCCTCAAATCGGGCACAGAGTGCACGGAACACGACGCGCCAGGGGCGACCGCCGAACGCGCGTAGCCGCTCAGGTAGCATCGCACTGAGTCTCGGATTCCGCGCGTGGCGGGCAGACCCAGTTCTCCACGCACCGTCCCCGGTCAACACAATGTTTTCTTGAGCGGAACACATGTTTCGTTACGCACGCAGACTTCAGGATGGCCCGAATGGGCTCGCCTTGTCAAGCGAAACCCTGATCCACCGAACGAGAGCAGCACCGATGAGCAGAACGCACGAGAACCCCGACACCGAGGCGAGCGATTCCGCGCCGCGCCGACAACCCCTCGCTCGGGGAATCGAGCTGCTCACCCTCATGGTCGACAGCGACCAGCGGGTACACGGCGTGCGAGAACTCGCCAGCCGCATCGGAGTGAGCCCGAGCACCGCCCACCGGCTGATCGTCGACCTCGAGAAGCTCGGGCTCGTCAGCCGCACACCCGAAGGCTCCTACCAACTCGGGCTCGAGTTCCTGAGACTCGCCTGGACCGCGGCTGCGCGACACCCGATCCACGAGCTCTCAACAGACACGCTTCGCAGACTGAACGAGTTGACCGACGAGACCGCGTTCTTCGGGGTCTACAGCGAACAACGCGCGCAGATGATGTTCACCTCCACCATAGAATCGAATCATCCGCTGCGGTATGTGATCCCACTGCATCAATGGCTCCCCATCCACGCCGGCGCAAGCGGTCTCGCAATTCTCGCCGCGATTCCACCCGCGACGCAGCAGGCGATACTCAGTGGCACGCTCGAAGCTCAAACCCGCAATACGCTCATCGACCCCGCGAAGCTCTCTGAGCGCATCGAACAGATTCAGGCGCAGGGCTACGCCCTCACTCACGGTGAGCGCATCGACGGCGCCGTGGCCATCGCCGCCCCGGTGTTCGGTCCGGCGGGCGTCGTCGGCGTCGCCGGCCTCTCAATGCCGGAATCCCGCTTCGACGAGGAGAAGACCGAGGAGCTCACCGACGCCGTGCGGCAGGCCGCACGGGAGGTCACCTCATTGCTGATCGGCGCGCACGAATAGCGCCTCGCACCGACCCCGCAGCACGAGCATCGGGGTTCACTCCGCGGGCCAGGACATCCAAGATCACGAAGTTATCCTCAATTTTGCTTAAAAATTGGCTTTAGCAACACCAACGTTATCTATTGACGTAGAATACTTTTAGGCAGTGATGCCCAAAAGGTCACGTAACTCGTGATCTCTCACCGGCACAGAGAGAATTCAATGACGAACACCACTTTCTCTTCACGACGCACCGATCCCTACAGCCCACCGGCGGAGCACCTCCGACTGCAGCGCGAGAATCCCATCGCGGAACTCGACTGGGCGGAACGCGGCGGAAAGGTCTGGGCGGTCACCAGGCACGAAGACGTTCGAGCGATGCTGCACGACACTCGTTTCAGCTCCGATCGGTCCAATCCTCAGCACCCCGCGCACCAGGCCTACAACCCCGCTAGCCACCAGGGCCGCATCATCGAGATGGATCCGCCGGTGCACACCACCCAGCGCGGTCGAGTGATGGGCGAGTTCACCGTCAAGAAGGTACAGGCGCTTCGGCCTCGCGTCGAAGAGATCGTGAACGAGTGCATCGATGCGATGCTCGCCGACGAGAACCGCACAGGCGATCTGGTCGAGCTGCTCGCCCTGCAGGTTCCTTCGATGGTGATCGCAGACATGCTCGAAGTACCGGAGAAGGATCACGCGTTCTTTCAGGAGAAGACGGCGATCTTCGCGGGTGGCGCTTCGGTGACGCCCGAGGAGCACCGCGCCGCTTCGCTCGCGATCGTCGACTACATCGCAGAACTCGTCGACGCACGAATCGCGGAGCCGGGCGCGGATATCCTCAGTCGACAGCTCGCCGCGGGTGCGAGCCGCGAGGAAGCGATCGGGCTCGGGCACCTCCTGCTCATCGCAGGGCATGAGACCACCAGCAACATGATTTCCCTGTGCTTCATGACCCTGCTCGACCAACCGAATCTGAAACAGCAGCTGATCGAAGATCCGAGACTGATCCCGAACGCGACCGAGGAGCTGCTCCGCTACTTCACCATCGCAGAGACCGGCGGCTTCCGTCTCGCGCTCGAGGATCTCGAGATCGGTGGTGTCACCATCCCGGCAGGGTCGGTCACCTACGCGCTCACGAATACCGCCAATCGCGATCCCGAGGTGTTCCCCGACCCCGACACGATCGACTTCACGCGGGGCGCTCGCAACCACGTCGCCTTCGGTTTCGGGCCTCACCAGTGCCTCGGCCAGAATGTGGCCCGTCTAGAGATCAACATCGTGCTCGAGATCGCACTCGCACGTCTCCCCGGATTACGCCTCCTGCAACCGGTGTCGGAGCTGAAGTTCAAGGAGTACAGCAACTTCGGAATCCACGAACTACCGGTCGCCTGGTAGCGAGTACGCCGCCTGACAAAGACCAGCATTGAGCGCCTGCCCCATTCTTCGGGGCAGGCGCTCAATGCTGTAAGAGCATGCAGGCGCGAGACCGCTCGACACACAGCAGCAGGGCCCGACCGTGTCGTGCGGTCGGGCCCTGCTGAGCAGATCGGCTACTGCTGTTGCGCGAAGTGACGCGCGATCGCGCGGGTCGGGCAGACATCGATCGCCATAGTGATCTTGTCGTCGGTATCGCCGTGCGGATCGATCACATACGCGATGCTGTCCTCATCGAGGTCGAAGGTCTGCGGCGCGTAGAACGTGCACTGACCCGATCCCATGCAGCGATCCCGATCGACGGAGACGTCGTCGTGCTCGTGAGACATGGTCACGCCTCCACGGGGGTGAAGGTCACGTGCAGAGTGAGATGACCGCGGAATTTGTAGCTGCGGATCAGATCCCAATCGCGCGCGCCCTCGGGCCCATGGAATTCCTCATCGATCGAGATGTCCGTGGTGCGCTCGAGCATGCGCTGCAGCGAGAACACCGCTTCGGCACGCGCCAGAGGAGCGCCGGGGCAGGTGTGGATGCCGCGCCCGAAGGCGAGATGCTGACGGGCGTTGCCGCGCTTCACGTCGAACTCTCCCGCGTTCTCGAAGATGCGCTCGTCGCGGCCGGCCGCGCCGTGCAGCAGCGCGACGTTGGTCCCCGGTGCGAGAGTGAGACCGCCGAGCTCGGTCGGCTTCTTCACCAGGCGGAACGAGCCCTTGATCGGGGCCTCGATGCGCAACACCTCTTCGAGGAATGCCGGGATCAGCTTGACGTCGTTGCGCAGCTGATTCTGCAGCTCCTTGTCGGAAGCGATGCGCTGCAGACCGATCCCCATGATCTGCACGGTGGTTTCCTGACCCGCCTGGAACATGTTCGAGGCGATGCGAGCGACATCGAGCGGCTCGGGCAGAGTGCCGTCCGGGAACTTCGAGAGCGCCATGCCAGTGAGCACGTCGTCCTGCGGATTCGCGCGACGTTCCTCGATCTTCTCGACGAAGTAGTCATACAGGCGCTCGAGACTGCTGTGGTGGCTGACCTGCAGTTCGAGGTTGCCGAGCACCGGCCCCTGCGCGCCGCTGTTGAACACGTCGAGCAGCATCGGAAAATCGTCCTCGGGCACGCCGAGCAGGTCGCCCACCGCGAGAATCGTGTAGCGCTTCGCATAGTCCCAGACGAACTCCGCCTTTCCCTGCGGCAGCAGCTCGTCGAGATAGCGATCCGCCATCTTCTTCAGGAACTCCTCGTTCTCCTTCAGCCGCTTCGGGGTGATCAGCCCCATGAGCAGCGCACGGTGATCGGTGTGCACCGGGGGGTCGAAGGTAACGATCTGATCGTTGTTCGAGAAGAGATCGCGATGCTTCTCGAGCAATTCGGTGATGTCGTCGCCGCTCACCTCGAATGGCAGATCCACGATCGGCCCTCCGGTGCGGTTGATCGACGAATAGACGTCTGGCTGGTGGTACACCTGCAGGCACTCGTCATAACCGGTGACGATCACGACGCCGTATTTCGGTTCCCGGAAGACCGGGTAGTTCTTCAGCATGTAGTCGAAGTACGGTTCCGCCGTTTCAGCAACTGCGGGATCGGTGAAGAAGTCGACCTCGTTCGGGTCAATCTCAACGGTGGTCATCATTACGACCTTTCTCTGTGTCTGGTCGATTTACTTGAGGTCAGCCGGTGCATCGTCGAGCAGCACCGTCTTGGGTTCGATATAGGCGGCGACTCCCATCTCGCCGCCTTCGCGGCCGACGCCCGACTCTTTCACCCCGCCGAAGCCGAGCAGCAGAGACTCGACTTTGAAGCCGTTGTGACCGACCGTGCCCGCACGCAGGCGCCGGGCGACGTGCCAGGCGCGCTCGGTGTCGGGAGTGAACACTGCGGAGTTGAGTCCGAACGGAGTGCCGTTCGCGATGGAGATCGCATCGGCCTCGTCCTCTGCCGCGATGATCGACACGACTGGCCCGAAGATCTCCTCCTGCGCGATCGTCGCGTTGCGATCCACGTTCGCGAACACGGTGGGCTCGACGAACCATCCGCGCTCCTGCGCCTCGGGGCGGCTGCCGCCTGTGACGAGAGTCGCGCCCTCCTCGATTCCCTTGTTGATATAGCCGAGAATGCTCTGCTGCTGGCGCTGCAACGCCACCGGGCCCATCTGCGACTCCGCATCGAACGGGTCGCCGACCTTGACCGCTGTGAACGCCGCGCCGAGTGCTTCCGCGAACTCGTCGTGCCGCGACTTGGGCACGACGACCCGCGTCAGCGAGGAGCAGTTCTGGCCGGTCAGCGAGACTTCTTGACCGGTGATGACGGCGGCGACGTGGTTCAGATCGGCGTCGTCGAGCACGACGGCCGCCGACTTGCCCCCGAGCTCGAGCGTGAAGCGGGCGAGTCGCTCGCTCGCGGCGACTGCGATCTTCTTGCCGACCTCGCTCGATCCGGTGAAACCGATCTTGTCGACGCGTGGATCCCGCACCAGCTGGTCGGTCACCCCGCGGCGCCCGGTGACCACGTTCAGCACTCCCGGCGGGAGGCCGATCTCCTCGGCGATCTCGGTGAGCACGAGAAGCTCGCCGGGCGCCTCGGCCGGAAGCTTCAGCACCACGGTGCACCCGGTGAGCAATGCAGGCGCCAGCTTCCAGGTAGCGAGCGAGAGCGGCGTGTTCCAGGGGACGATCGCCGCGACGACGCCGATGGGCTCAGCGACGACGGCCGCCCAGTTCGACATCATGGACTTGCCCGGCTTCACCCACGGGTAGGTAGAGGCGAGATCAGCATAGAACTCGTAGGCGACCGGAACGCGCTGCATCGATGCCTGAGACATCGCGTAGGTGGGCCCCGTCTGACGCGTCCAGAACGCGGCCAGTTCCTCGGAGCGGGCTCGCAGCCCGGCTGCCAGCTTGCGCAGGTACTCCGCGCGGACCTCGTGGGGGAGGAACGGCCAGTCGGTGTGATCGAAGGCGTACCGAGCCGCGGCGATCGCAGCGTCCATGTCCTCCGGACCTGCCTGAGCGACCGTGTAGAAGGTTTCCTCCGTCGCCGAGTCGATCACCTCGAATGCGGGAAGGCCGCTCTTCGGCGCTACCCATTCGCCGTTGATGAAGAACTTGTCCGGGTGGCGAAGACTGATCGGAGTGCTGCGAATCGTCTGTGCGTCAATCACGATGTGAATCCTTTGTACATGTGTGTCTGTGTGATGTCGTTGTGTCGGCGCACTCAGGCCGGCTGCTTTGCCAGGGCCGTGCTGAATGCCCAACGGGTGCGCATGGGGTTGATACCGGCGAGTTCGAGAGCGTTCATACCGAAGTCGACATCGAGGAACACACCGGAGATGAAGCCTGCGAGGTCGCTGCCGAGGAACACCAGCGCACGCGCCATATCGACCGGCTCCGCCAGACGACCCGCGGGGCCGGTACTCCCGGCTTTCAGGTTGTCGAGCCCACCGCGCTGCTCTGCGAAATCCCCGAGCATACCGGTAGCGGTCATGGAAGGGAGAACTGCATTCACGCGGATCCGCCGTTCGGCGAAGGCTTCGACCCGCTCAGCGACGAGCAGGTTGAGCGCGCGCTTCGAGAGGATGTACGCCATGAACCCGGGAACCTCCCCTCCGTGCTGCGCGTTGAAATCATTGGTGCGCTGCACGAGCTCCGGCCATCCGGCCGAAGGATCGGTGAACGGGCTCAGTTCCTCGCGCACCTCATCGAACTCCCAGCGGAGGCCGCCCGCCGACGTCACATACGCAATCGACCCGCCTTCTGCAATACGCTCGAGAAGATAGGTATCGGTGATGTACTTGTTCGCGGTGAAGTTCACCGTCATCGTGTCGATGAAGCTGTTGTGAACGCCCGCGAGGCCGGCGACACCGAAGAAGGCATCGAACTGCTCGGGCAGCTTCGTGAAGAGCTCGTCGATCGAGGCTTGATCGCTCAGGTCGGCGACGAAGGACTCCTTCACCCCGGCGACCGTGGAGTCCGCGCGATCGACTGCATAGACCTCGGCGCCGAGATCCACGAGCAATTCGGTGAGCGCGCGAGCCATGCCCGAAGCCGCTCCGGTGATTACGCATTTCTTGCCTTGATACCCGAGGTAATCCGTCATGTGAGACATCCTTGTCATAGTTCGAGTAGAGATATTGTTCCGTATTAACGAACGTCTGGTCGCCACAAGGGAACGTTATGGAATCCTCGCACACGCCACATTCGAAGTCAATGCGACAACCCCGACAGCTTCTCCGCCAACCAATCTCATCATCACCTCGAGACGCATGCCGTGTTGACAATCGCCTTGCGGTCGTGCAAGCTTGGCAACTAGTTCGTTGAGTGGAACTCTCGTTCGAAAGTACGGAACAGACCGGGAAACTCGGCCAACTTCTCACGTGAAGGCCGTCACGACGGCTTTCATCACATCCAGCAAACGACGAAGGAGTCGAGTTGAGAACGGAATACGGCAGCTCTCGCAGAGCCCCAGCCAGTGCCGTCAACGATGCGCCCGGAACGGAGTGGCGCAGTGTTGAATAATGTCCTTCGCAGAGTCGGCTACGGGCTCCTCGTCGTGCTCCTGGTGACCTTCAGCGTGAGCCTGCTCCTGAGCCTGGCGCCCGGTTCCGTAGCGCAGACGATCTTGGGCGAAGAAGCCACTCCCGATAACATCGCCGCGTTGAATGCCGCTCTCGGCTACGACCGGCCATTCATCGTGCAGTATGTGGATTGGCTCTGGCACGCGATTCGCGGAGACCTCGGAACTTCACCGATCACCTATATCCCCGTGACGGAATCTATTCTGCAGCGCCTCCCGGTCACACTCGAGATCGCGGTTCTTGCTCTGCTGATCTCGCTCGTCATCGCGATCCCACTCGCGGTACTCGCCGCTTCACGACCGGGCAGCATGATCGATCGGCTGATCAGCGCCCTCACATCGGTGTTCCTCTCCGTACCGGCGTTCGTCGCGGGCCCCATCCTCATCTTCTTCTTCGCGGTGAGCCTGAACTGGTTTCCCGCCCTCGGCTGGGTACCGCTCGAACGCGGCGACCTGGGGGCAAACCTCCGCGCTGCGCTGCTTCCCGCGTTCGCAGCCGGAATCACCGAGATCGCTGCCTTCCAGAGAGTATTCCGGGCAGATCTGATCAGCACGCTTCGCGAAGATTACGTCTCGGCCGCACGCGCGAAGGGTCTCGGCAAGAACTACGTGATGTTCCGTCACGCGTTCCGTCCCTCCTCCTTCTCGCTCCTGACGATCTCGGGGCTGAGCCTTGCACGACTCATCGGCGGCACCATCGTGGTTGAAATGCTCTTCGTGCTGCCAGGGCTCGGGCAGTTCATCTCGAGTTCGGTCATGACCAACGACATCGTCGCCGTACAAGGCACCGTCGCATTCATCGCCGTCGTCTTCGTCGTCATGAACATGCTCGTCGACCTGAGCTACGGCATCGTCGACCCGCGGGTGCGTCGAGCGCCTACGGCCAAGAAACGCAAGGTCGCGAAGAAGGAAGAGGTGGCAGCATGATCCCCACCACAAGCATCAGCATTCGCACGAAGAAGTCGCTGCGCCCGACGTCCGCGAAGAGCGGGGTCCCCTATGTGGCCCCGATGCGCCGGCAGTTCTCGGCGCTCGTATGGTTCTCGTACATCTGGATCGGTCTCGTCGTCTTCGCCGCCGTCTTCGCCCCGATTCTTCCGATCCCCGCGTACGACGCGGTCGCCGGCCCGGGCCGCCTTCCACCGTCGTTCAGCAATGGTTCGTTCGAGCTCTGGCTCGGCACCGACGCGGTCGGCCGATCATTGCTCTCGCGCCTCGTCTACGGGGCGCAGGTCTCTCTCGTCGTCGGCACTGTCGCCACCACCGTCGGCGTGCTGCTCGGCACGCTCCTCGGCCTCATCGCAGGCTACTTCCGCGGCGCGATCGACTGGGTCATCACGCTGGTCGCCGATGTGATCCTCTCCTTCCCGGTCTTGGTGCTCCTGCTCGCAGTCACCGCCATCTTCAGCCCCAGCATCTGGGTCATCCTGATCGGCCTGTCGGTCTCCAGCATCCCGACTTTCCTCCGCATCACTCGTGCGAACACCATGGCCTGGGCGAGCCGCGACTTCGTCAGGGCCGCGAAGAACATGGGCGCTGGGAATGCACGCATTCTCACTCGCGAAGTCCTTCCGAACGTCGTTCCGTCGATCGCGGCATACATCCCGCTCGTCATCGCCGCACTCATCGTGGCGGAAGGATCGCTCAGCTTCCTCGGACTCGGCATTCCGCCGCCCACGCCGAGTTGGGGAGGCATGATCAACGCCGGAGCCGCAGTCCTGCGAAACGCCCCCTACATGGTCTTCGTACCGGCCACAGTGCTGTTCCTCACGGTCTTCGCCCTGAACCAGGCCGGCGAGCACCTCCGTCTGAAGTTCGACCGGACTCTGCAGAGCTAACCGATCCGCAGCACGTTCAGGTCATCACAGGCGTGAACTCCCCGACTACTCCAACCCACCCCTAAGAGAAAGAAACAGATATCGTGATTTCAAAGAAGAAATCCGCAGTCGTCGCACTTGCGACAGCGGCTCTGCTCGCCCTCACTGCCTGCTCAGGCGGCAGCGGAAACAGCACAGCAGGCGGATCGACGGCTCCAGCGGGTGACCCCGTATCGGGCGGCACGCTCCGAATCATCGAACCAATGGCGACCGCCGGTTTCGATCCGGTGCAGATCTTCAGCTCGACGTCGACTCCGACGACATTCAGCGCGCTGTACGGTGACTTCCTGGTACCGAACCCCGAGACCGGTGGAGCGGACTGCAACCTGTGCGAGACCTTCACCACCGAGGACGGCGGCAGCACGTTCACGGTCACGCTGAAGCCCGGCATCACATTCTCCGACGGAACCCCGTTCGACGCGGAGGCGGTGAAGTACAACTGGGATCGCATGAAGGACCCGGTGAACGGTTCGGCCAGTGCGGGTTTCGCCGGTCAGATCGCCGAGACCACCGTCGTGGACGACCTCACCCTCGAGCTCGCCATGACCTCGCCGAACCCCGGGTTCGTCGCGAACTTCACCGTGTACGCACTGCAGTGGATCGCCTCGCCGACTGCCCTCGAAGCGGGCACCGAGGCATTCAACAAGAATCCCATCGGCGCGGGTCCGTTCGTACTCGAGAGCTGGGTTCCGAATGGCGTGACCAAACTGGTCCGGAACGAGGACTACTGGGGCGAAGCTCCGTATCTCGATGCCATCGAGGTGCAGGGCGTTTCCGATACCACTCAGCGGCTCAACGCACTCATCAGCGGTGATGCGGATGCGATCATGAACAGTGACGCCTTCGCGTTCGAGGATGCCGAGGCCGCCGGCTTCATCAACCACACCTACACGTTCAACGGCGGCACGGGCCTCATGTTCAACACGAGCCGCGCACCGTTCGATGATGTTCGCGCACGTCAGGCGGTTGTCGCCGCGCTCGATTTCGAGGCCGTTTCCGACGCGTCCAGCGGTGGATTCCCCGCGGTTCCGACCACCCTGTTCCCTGAGGATTCCCCCTTCTACCAGGATATTCCGCTGGCCACCTACGACCCGGAGTTCGCACAGGAGCTGTTCGACGAGCTCGCAGCTGAGGGAAAGCCGCTCAGCTTTGGCTTCGCGATGACCCCCGGCCCCTCCGCGCAGGGCGCATTCGACTCGATGCAGGCGCAGCTGCAGCAGTACGACAACGTCACCATCACCGCGGATCAGCGTGCCGCGAGCGAGGCCGGCGTGTTCACCACTGCGGGCGACTACGACGTCACTGTGTCGTCGATGGCCTTCTCCGAGCCCTCCGGCAGGCTCTGGGGTGCGCTGCACAGCAAGGCCGGCCCGTCGAACTACTCGCGATTCAACGACCCCGCGACGGACGCCGCACTCGACGCGGCGGGCGCGACCGACGATATCGAGGAGAAGAACGAGCAGTACAAGATCGTGCAGGAGCGGTTGCAGAAGCTGGTTCCCTACGCTCTCTACAACACCTATTACAGCGGTTTGATCACCACTGACAAGGTGCAGGGTGTTCTGATGTTCGGCTACACGACCCCTCGTGTCAGCGGTCTCTGGCTGCAGCAGTAGACAGTAGTACAGGCGGGGGCGCCTGCCACTATCGAGGCGCCCCCGCATCTCCACCGCAGACACTTCAATTCGTAAGGAATCACCTGCTATGAGCGAAGGTACGCTTCTGGAGGTCCAAGACCTTCACGCCTACATCGGCTCCCCGAGAGGAGTCGTGCAGGCCGTCGATGGGGTCAGCTTGAGCCTCGACCACGGCTCCGCACTCGGCATCGTCGGCGAGTCGGGCTCGGGCAAGTCAGTGATGGCTCGCGCGATCATGGGTCTGATGCCTCCCCGCTCTGCGTGCACCGGCTCGGTGCTCTTCAAGGGCAAGGAGCTGCTCAGCATGAGCAAGAAGGAGCTCCAGGGCGTTTGGGGCAAGCAGATCGCGATGGTCTTCCAAGATCCGGGCCGCTCGCTCAATCCAGTGGTTCGCATCGAGCGTCAGATGACCGAGAGCATGCGCCTTCATCTCGGGGTCTCGAAATCTGAAGCGAGCAGTCGGGCCTTGACGCTGCTGCAGGAAGTGGGGGTGCCTGATCCCGAACGTCGCCTCCGCGCATTCCCCCACGAACTCTCCGGAGGCATGCGCCAGCGCGTGATGATCGCTGTGGCCCTTGCCTGCGAACCGGAGCTCCTGATCGCGGATGAGCCGACCACGGCGCTCGACGTCACCATCCAGCGCCAGGTGCTCGACCTGCTGCGCCGTATCCAGACCGAACGCAAGATGTCGCTCATGCTCATCTCGCATGATCTCCATGTCGTCGCAGGCCAGACCGACCGTGTCGCGGTCATGTACGCGGGTCGACTCGGCGAGATCGGTGCGAGCCAAGAGGTGTTCAAGCACCCGCAGCACCAGTACACGAACGCGTTGCTGGCGGCGACCCCCACCATCGATCACGAGCGCCACGCCCCGCTCAACGTGATCCCGGGCGCACTCCCGTCTCCGACCGATCCCCCAGCGGGCTGCCGTTTCGCGGCCCGGTGCTCTGCAGCGACGAGCAACTGCCACTCCGAGCAACCTCCGATGGCGCCTGTCGGCGCGGACCATTCGGTCGCCTGTTTCCACCCCGTGAATGAGAGAGTAGGTGAGCTCGTTGGCCGGTAGCGGGAGCGCACATCTCCGCGGCGACGCCGCGATCCTGTCCGTCGAAGACCTCGAGGTCGAGTACCACACCTCCGCGGGTGCGTTCAAAGCCGTCGCCGGTGTCAGTTTCGATCTCTTGCAGGGCGAGACCCTCGGGATCGTCGGCGAGTCGGGCTGCGGCAAATCCACCACCGGGCGCGCGGTCCTGCGGTTGGATCCGATCGCCGGAGGCCGGGTGCGCTTCAAGGATGATGACATCGCGGAGGCAAGTCCGAAACGTATGAAGGAACTGCGTCGCGAGATGCAGATGATCTTCCAGGATCCGGTCAGCTCGCTCAATCCGCGGCGCTCGGTGAAGGAGGTGGTCATGGAGGGCGCGGCGATCGACGGGGTCCCCAAGGCCGAACGTCTCGCCGAAGCTCCGGAAATCCTGTCGCAGGTCGGCCTTCCCAGCGAACGCTTCGCCGATATGCTCCCCCGTCAGCTCTCCGGCGGCCAGGCCCAGCGCGTCGCCATCGGGCGCGCACTCGCCGTTCGTCCGGGTCTGCTCATCTGCGACGAGCCGGTCTCAGCGCTCGACGTATCGGTGCAGGCACAGGTGCTCAATCTCCTCGAGGATCTGAAGAAGAAGTACGACCTCACCATCGTCTTCATCGCGCACGACCTCGGCGTCGTGCGCAGCTTCAGCGATAACGTGCTCGTCATGTACCTCGGGAAGACCGCGGAGTTCGGCGACGCCGAGCAGGTGTATGCGCGCCCCGCCCATCCCTACACCCGAGGTCTGCTGGATTCGGTCCCCCAACCCGAGCAGGAGGGCGGTTTCACCGGCCCTGCTCTCGGCGGCGATATTCCTTCGCCTCTCAACCCGCCCTCCGGCTGCCGGTTCCGCGCCCGCTGCCCGATCGCCCAGGACCGCTGCGCCGTCGAGGAACCCGCGATGCGCGAGGTGCGCCCCGGCCAGTTCGCCGCCTGCCACTTCCCACTCGACTGACGAGCGTCGCCCACTCCTAGCTCCTCCGCACGCTGCCGAGCCTCTCACCTGCTGACACACATCGAAAGTTCGAAACATGACTCAAACACTCCCCGACCCCCAAGCTCCGTGGGCCCGCGAACTCGCGAACTCGCACGATGCCGCCCGCCACACCGAGGGTGTCAAGTGCCGCGGTTCGATCGATCTCATCGATGAGGCGGCCCGCTTGCGCGGCGTCGCCTCGGTCAGACTCGGCAAGGCGGTCTCGCTCGAGCGCGAGGTAGAGACCCGCCCGGCCCAGCTCGAGAAGCAGGCCGAGGCAATGGCCCGGGAGAAGGCGCTGTGGCAGAAGCTCGCCGTCGTAGAGCTGCCGGACGGTCACGGCGGCGTCGAGCTCAACGTGCAGGCAGGAGCCCATGGTCGAAGCGCGCACGGCGGGGATACGATCTCGTACGACGCCCACGGAATCCACAACACGCACATGGACGGCTTCGCGCACATCGGCGCCGACGCGACCTGGCACGGTGGAATTCCCATCGAAGCATCGCAGACCGACGAGGACACGATGGTGGCCTGGGCCAAACACGGCATCGCAACCCGTGGCGTGCTCCTCGACATCCCTGCGAGCCGCGGCACCGAGTGGGTCACAGCCGAGACACCCGTCACGGCCGAGGACCTCGATGCCGCACTGACAGCGGCAGGTGTCGAACTCGAGCCGGGCGACGCACTCATGATCTACCAGGGACGCGACCGATTCGAAGCCGCGGGGCACTCCTACACTCCCGGCGCAGTGCCCCAGGCGCGGCCCGGAATCGAGGCTTCCGGAGCCCGGTGGATCGCCGAGAAGAACCCCGGACTCGTGCTCTGGGATTTCCATGACGCGCGCAACAACCCTGGCGCGCAGCTCGAGGTGCATCAGCTGATCTGGTCGATCGGTCTCTGCCTCATCGACAATTCGCTACTCGGACCCGCCGCCGCCGCGCTGCACGAGGCCGGGACCTCGGTCGGGCAGCTCGTAGCTGCGCCGACCGCGATCCACCGGTCGACCGGTGTCATCATCAACCCGCTGCTGCTCTACTGAGCCGCCGGCATCACCCATCGGTTGGTGGCTGAGACGACGTCGCGCACCAACCCCAGAGCCACAGTGAATGAGGAGAACACCATGACAACCGAGGCCCCCGTCTCAGCCCCGATCACCGACCTCGAGGCCGACAGCCTGCTCGGCGACTTCGGCGGCGAGCGGCATCTCGTGGGAACCCACTGCCGGAACTGCGGTCGCAACATGCTCGGCACCCGCACCGTTTGCAGCGAGTGCATCAGCCGCGACGTCGAGCGCGTCGCGTTGCCCGACACCGGCACGCTCTACTCCTACACCCGCATTCACGTCGGAGCCGACGGCGTTCGCCCGCTCGGCTACGTCGACCTCGACGGAGTCGAGGTCCGTACACTCGCCGATCTCCTCGAAGGGGCCGATGGACTCGCCCCTGACAGCAGGGTCGAACTCGTGACACGGGGCGATGACTGGTTCTTCTCCCCGATCGTCGCCAACTGACGCTCCGTCAAGAAAGGTTTTGCCATGAGCGAGAACGTATACGTAATTTCCGCCGCGATGACCCCGTTCGCGAAGCACCGCGAGTCGTCGTACATCGGGCTGGCGGTGCCGCCCCTGGTCGACGCGATTCAGCAGTCCGGCCTGCAGAAGAGCGACATCGGCGCGCTCTACGTCGGGCACTCCTACGGCGGCATGATGACGGGCCAGCGCATCGCCAAGGAGATCGGTTTGGGGCACATCCCCACCGTCAATGTCGACAACGCCTGTTCGAGCGGCGCAACCGCGGTGCACGAGGCGTGGAGCGCCATCAATCAGGGGCTCTTCGATGTGGCCGTGGTCATCGGTGTCGAGAAACTCACCCAGTTCGGCGGCGGCACGCTCCCGCTCTCTCCTGAGGATCGCGAGGTCAAGCAGGGGATCATCATGCCCGCCGTCTACGCCATGCGCGCCACACGGTATCTGCATCAGACCGATGCCACCCCGGAGGATCTGGCGCTCGTCAGCGTCAAGTCGCGCGAGCACGGTGCGCTCAACCCGTTCGCGCAGTTCCGCACGAAGACCACCGTCGAAGAGGTGCTGAACGCGCGAATGATCGCCGACCCGCTCACCCTTCCGATGTGCTGCCCGACCGGTGACGGAGCAGCCGTCGTGATCCTCGCTTCCGAGAGCGCACGCAAACGACTCGGCCTCGATGGTCCGGCCATGCGCGTCGCCGCTTCGGTGCTCCATTCCGGTCACGTCGAAGAGGGGTTCCGTGATATGACCTGGCCCGACATCAGCCGCGATTCGGCATTCGACGCCTACGCGATGGCCGGCATCGAACCCAAGGATCTCGACATGATCGAGCTCCATGACGCGTTCTCGATCGCCGAGATCATCTACTACGAGATCTTCGGCTTGGCCGAGCGCGGGC
The DNA here is from genome assembly GCA_040392345.1 of Leucobacter soli. Classification (GTDB taxonomy): domain Bacteria; phylum Actinomycetota; class Actinomycetes; order Actinomycetales; family Microbacteriaceae; genus Leucobacter; species Leucobacter soli_B. The sequence continues at coordinate 15,807 of JBEBWI010000020.1, forward strand.
GCGGCGCCGACCTGATTCGCGACCGCAGGACGACCTTCGGCGGCGACGTCGTCGTCAACCCGAGCGGCGGGCTGCTCGCAAAGGGTCACCCGGTGGGTGCCAGCGGTGTTGCGCAGGTGGCTGAAGCCTTCTGGCAGCTTACCGAGCAGGCCGGTGCGCGCCAGATCGAGAAGGCCCGCTGGGGCATGACCCATGTCACCGGCGGCGGCACCGCGGGTCTCGATCATGGTGCGTGCACGATCCACGTATTCGAGTCGGCATGAGCGCCATGGCACGTCCCCCGCTCGAAGGCGTTCGCATCATCGATCTGACGACCTTCCTCTCCGGCCCGTCGGCGTCGCAGCTGCTCGGCGACCTGGGCGCGGAAGTGATCAAGGTGGAAGCGCTCGTCGGCGATTCGAGCCGCGCCATCGCGGGTCCTGAGATCGACGGGGTCAGCAGCTACTATCTCGCGAACAACCGCAATAAGCGCAGCATCACCGTCGACCTGAAGCACCCGCGCGGCAAAGAGATCCTGCTGGGCCTCATCGCGAATTGCGATGTCGTGCTCGAGAACTTCAGACCGGGCGTCACCGACCGCCTCGGCATCCCGCCCACTGAGCTCAGCAAGAAGTACCCCTCGCTCATCTGGGCGTCGATCAGCGGCTTCGGCCAGACCGGACCGATGAGCCAGCGGCCCGCGTACGACATGGTGGTGCAAGCGCTCAGCGGCGTCATGAGCCTCACCGGGCATCCGGGCTCGCCCGCGGCTCGGCTCGGGATTCCAGCGGGAGACGTCGTTGCCGGGCTCTATGCCGTCATCGGCATACTTGCCGCACTGCGCGACCGGGACCGGCTGGGAAGAGGGCGGGTCATCGACGTGTCGATGCTGCAGGGCCAGCTCGCAATGCTCTCCTATCAGGCGCTCTACACGATGGTGAACGACGAAGCTCCGGGGCCGCAGGGGGCCCGCCACGACTCGATCGCCACGTATCGCTCGTTCCGAGGCGGAGACGGTCGCGAGTTCGTGGTCACGGCGAACACCCCCGGTATGTGGGAGAACCTGTGCGAGGTTCTCGAAGTTCCCGAACTCGTCGACGATCCTCGCTTCATCGACGCCGCCGGCCGGCTGCGCAACAAGGAGGCACTGTGGGAGATCCTCGAAGCCCGCTTCGACGAACGACCCGCCGCCGAGTGGGTGGAGCTGCTGGCTCAAGCGTCGGTGCCCGTCGCCCCCGTCAAGAACGTGCTCGAGGCGATCGAGGACGCCCGAGAGGCGAACGACGGTTCGCTCATCACCGTCAGTGACGACCGGAACTCGTTCGAGAACGTCGCCACGCCGATCAAATTCCTCGATACGGAGACCGTCGTACCGGCGTACCCGCCGGCACTCGGCGCCGACACTGTCGACATCCTCACGGAGTTGTTGGGCTATACCGACGATGCGATCGACGAACTCGTCTCCGCGGGAATCGTCAGCGTGCCCTCCTCCGATGCCCCTCTGGTGAAGAGCGCAGCCACCTTCTAGACCGAAGCCCGAGCCCGTATGGCGGATCCCGTGTGATCCGCCATACGGGCTCGTCCCGTCTCAGAAGCTCAGGCCTAGCTCTCGACCAAGATACCGTCGGCGTCGCACCACACGGTCGCGCCGGGCCGGAAGGTCACCCCGCCGAAGGTCACCTCGACGTCGAGTTCCCCGGCACCCGTCTTTGCCGACTTCGCCGGATTCGACCCGAGCGCCTTCACTCCGAGCGGCAGCGTGCCGATGGCGACCCGGTCGCGAATCGCACCGTTGACGATCAGACCCGCCCACCCGTTATCGGCGGCGAGCGCCGCAATGATGTCGCCCACGAGCGCCGATTCGAGTGCTCCCCCACCGTCGATCACGAGCACCGCGCCCTCTCCCGGGCTGCTGAGCGTCGCCTTGACGAGGGCGTTGTCGCGGAAGCACCGCACCGTGCGCACGTGGCCGCTGAAGCCGGTCACGCCGCCGATGTCCTGGAACTGCAGGGAGACCGACTGCAGTCGCTCCCCGATCTCGTCGTACAGGTCTGCCGTGCTGATCGTGTCGCTCATCCGGGTGTGCTCCTCATCATCTGGTTTCGTCGCTCGATCTCGTCATTCGCCACCGCTGCCGACGCCGAAGATGGGCGAAGCCATCGGCCGTTCCGCGCCGTGCCGACGGCTCGGCTACGACACCGCACTGCGATCTACGCTACCCGCAACCGCAGACAAATAGCAGTTGTGCAACCCCATGTTAATGATGTACAAATGTACATGAACAGATGTACATTTTTGCGCCCGGCAACCCGACCGCGCCCTCGCGCGATCCACGGCGGCGAAACCGAAACTCGAGAAGGAGACGAGGGAGCTCATGACGACCCACGCCGCACAGGCCCTGCTCTCGACCCTCCCTGCGCGCCCGGATCCCGAGCCTGCACGCCCGGCGCGCGGCAAACAGGATCCCGAAGGGCGGCGTCGCGCGATCCTCACCGCCGCCGCAGACCTCCTGGCCGAGGTCGGCCCGGCAAGACTCACGCACCGCATGGTCGCGGCCCGTGCCGGCGTGGCGCTCGGTTCGACCACGCAGTACTTCGCATCCATCGAGCAACTGCGCGAAGACGCCTTACAGTACGCCGCCGGCGAGATCGAGAAATACCTCGACGAAATCGCCCCCACGATCACCCGGATACGCACCGCTCCCGAGCTCTTCGCCCACGAGTACGCGCGCTTCCTCGAAGACCCGCGTCAGGTGCAGTCCGACATGGCACTCATGTCGAGCGCCACCACCGAACCGCGCCTGCGCGAGGTCGCGCTCATCTGGTACGACCGCCTCGTCGAACTGCTCACGGCCGAGGTCGGCGAAGCGCGCGCGCGCATCATCGCGATTTTCCTCGACGGCGCCGTCGTGCACGCCGCACTGCACGATCTGCCGCTGAACACCGAACAGATCGCCCAGGCCGTTCGCGCGATTCTCGGTACTGCGGAGTCGTAGCGGAACCGGACGCGAAGTCGGCCTGAAGCGTCGTCGACCGGGGTCGGCCGCTCCCGCGACTCGCCCTCCAAGACTCCGACTCCCCGGCTCGCATTCCTCCGCGAGCCCGCGCAGACACACCGGCTCGCACGTCGGCTCCCAACAGCCGAGCGGCCCCGGAGGCCGCGCCTCACGAACCCGCCGGCGATCCACACCCGAAACGAAAGACCATGTCACCCACAGCACCCGCCGCCACGACCTCACCCGCCGCGCAGCTCTCGCGCGGCCGCCGCTGGGCCGTCGTCGCGGTACTCACCGCCAGCCTGCTCGTCATCACCATGGACATGACGATCTTGAACATCGCCATTCCCGACATGGCAGCATCGCTGCGCCCCACTTCGAATCAGCTGCTGTGGATCGTGGACGTCTACTCGCTCGTGCTCGCAGGCCTGCTCGTCTCGTGGGCGGCCATCGCCGACCGTTGGGGCCGCAAACGCATGCTGCTGCTCGGGTATCTCATCTTCGGCCTGACCTCGCTGCTCGTGCTCTGGGCTACCAGCGCCGAAGCCGTCATCGCGCTGCGGGCCCTGCTCGGCGTGGGCGGTGCGATGATCATGCCGACGACGCTCTCGCTGATCCGCGTCGTCTTCACCGACCCACGCGAGCGCGCCACCGCGCTCGGTATCTGGGCCGCGGTGTCGGGGCTCGGGGGCGCGGTTGGGCCGCTCGTCGGCGGGTTCCTGCTCGAGCACTTCAGCTGGCATGCCGCGTTCCTCGTCAACGTGCCGCTCATGGCGGTGGCATTCGTCGCCGGGCTCTGGCTGCTGCCCGAGTCGCGAGTCGCGACCCCCGGGCGCTGGGACTGGGTCGGCGCGATCCTCTCCTTCGCCGGTATGACGCTGCTCGTCTGGGCCATCAAATCGTTCGGCGCAGCGTCGACGTTCATGCTCGTCGAGGGCTGGGCTGCGACCCTCGTCGCTCTCGCGCTGCTCGCCTGGTTCGGCGCGCGCTGCCTGCGACGGCCCGACCCGCTGCTCGACCTGCGTCTCTTCAAGGACCGCATCTTCTCGGCCGGCATCATCGCCGCGCTCGGGTCGACGTTCGCCATGATCGCCGCGCTGCTGCTGCTCGCGCAGTGGATGCAGCTGGTCGACGGGGCGAGCCCGGTCGAGGCCGGCCTGCGTCTCTTCCCCGCAGCCATCGCGGGCGCCGTGGCCTCGCTCATCGCGCCACCGCTCGCCCGCCGCATCGGGGCTCGGGCGGTGCTCGCCGGAGGTGTCGGCGCAGCCGGCATCGGCCTGATCGCCGTGGGCGTGCAGCCCGGCGAGCTCTCGATGATCACGGTGTTCGTCACACTCGTGCTCGTCGGTGCGGGCAGCGGAGCACTCGCGATCGGGTCGGCGATGATCATGTACGGCACTCCCGAGGAGAAGGCGGGCAACGCCGCCGCCCTCGAGGAGACCTCTTACGAACTCGGCGCCGTGCTGGGCGTCGCGGTGCTCGGCAGCATCGCGGCACTGCTCTACCGGGCGGAGTTCGCAGGCGGGCACCTGCTCGAAGCCATCGACCCGCAACTCGCCGCCGAGGCGGCCGAATCGCTCGGTTCAGCCGTCGCCATCTCGCAGCAGCTCGACCTTGCCGAACTCGCGCACGAGGCCGGCACCGCGTTCACGCACTCGATGCAGACCACCGGTCTCATCGGCGGCGTCATCATGCTCGGAATCGCAGCCGCCGCCTTCCTCCTCACACCCAAGGGCACGGACGTGTCTGCCGCGCAGCACTAGGGAAAGCGGGGAGGCGCGGGGAAGGCCGAGACAGAATGGGAAAAGGCGCGGGAGACAGGTGAGGATGGCGGAGAGGCTGAGCCTCAGGCAACGAAGAGACTGACCGCCACCAGCACCAGCGGGAGTGCGACGATGCCCACAAGACCGAGCGCGAACGGCAGCACCCAGCCGCTGTTCGGGCCGTGCTTCGCCCGGGTCACGAGCGCGAGTACCACCGCGACGATGCCCAGCAGCACCGCGATGAGGATCGCCGCGGGCACCACGAGCAACGCCGTCACCATCATGCCTCCCGCGCTGGCCGCGGCGATCGACACTGCGGTCAGCACGGCGGCGATCATCGGCACCGCGATCGCGACCGCGCCGAGCACGAGCGCTGCGGTGCGCAGGCGATTCGTCGAGGTCGGGGTGGGCCCCGAGCCGCCCGTCGGAGCAGGTGCCACCGCTGCCACAGGTGCCACCGGGCCCGCTTCCGGGTGCGCGTCACTCATACGATCATCCTGCTTTCCGGGTGAAGGTGCCGAGGCCTCGCTCGTCGAACGAGGTCAGCGCCAATGTCGTGGCGGCCTCGCCGCCAGATCCGCTGTCCGCATCTGAGCCACCCGCGCCGAAGCCGAACACGGCACTCGCGAGCGAGCCCCACGGCGCACTCTCGGAGCTGGGGGCGTAGGCGAAGGTCGCCCCGCTCCACTCGTCGAGCATCAGGGCGATGCCACCGTCGGGGCCGAGTCGCACCGTGAGTTCGTCTCCCTCGCGCTGCACCGTGGCGGTGCCGAAATATGGGCTCGTATAAGTGCCGACGATCTGCTCGTCGGAGGGCGCAGCGACGGGGTCGGCCGGGCGGTCCACCCCCACGAGGTCGCCCAGCGGCTCGGTGTAGGCGGCGAACGCGGCACCGTAGTCGGCGATCCAGTCGCGGGTCACCTGACCGTACTGCACGAGGTCGAGGAAGCTCGCCGTAACCGCTTCGGGCATGCCGACCGGTGCACCGTTCGAAAGCGCGACGATGCCGAGCTCGAGCTCTGGCACGACCTGGAAGTTGGTGGCCGCGCCCAGCACGAACGCGCCGGAGTGCGACACCGACATACGACCGCTGACCTGCGGATTCGCATTGAAGCCATGGCCGTAGTGCGAGGGGCGCTCGGCGCCCGTGGCCGCGTGACTGGTGACGATCTGCGGGCTCATGGCCTCGACCAACGCGGCCTGGTCGACGATCTGCTCGCCGCCCAGCGACCCGCCCGCGAGCAGCACACGCATCCACTGCGCCAGGTCGTTCACCGTCGAGGAGACACCGCCGGCGGGCGCCTCGGGGTCGGGGTCCCGATCGTAGGCGGCCACGAACTCGCCGTCGATATACGCATGCAGCAGCGCACGGTCGTCGCGAGCGAGGAAGTCGTCGTGTCGGGCGCTGGAGGAGATCATTCCGATGGGCTCGAACACGAGCTGCTGCATGAGTTCCGCCCATTCCTGCCCGCGTGCGGTGGCGACGGCCTCGGCGCCGACGGTGAGCCCGAAGTTCGAGTAGTTGTAGCTCGATCGGAACGCGTCGAGGGGCTGCAGCCGCAGCCGGTCGAGGATCGTGTCGCGGTCGAAGCCGAGGTCTTCGAGGTCGTCGCCCGCGCCGGTGTAGAGACCGGTGCGGTGCGAGAATGCGTCGCCGATGGTCGCGAGTCCGGTCACTATCGGGTCTGAGAATGCGAACTCCGGCAGGTGGTCGTGGATCGGCGTATCCCACGTGACGTCCCCCTCGCTCACGGCCGCCGCCACCGCCGTGGCAGAGAGCGACTTCGAGACCGAGGCGACCTGGAACACGGTGTCGGGATCCACCTTGAGATCTGTACCGGCCTCGCGCACGCCGAAACCTTCGGCGAACACGACCTCGTCTTCGTATACGACCGCGATCGCGAGCCCGGGCACCCCCGAGCGTTCGAGCGCGTCGGCGGCGAGCGCCGGCAACTGCTCGAGCGCCGAGGCGACGAGTTCGTCGCGTTCGCCGGGCAGCGCGACCGCGTCGAGGCCGGGCTGCGCACCGGTCACGATCTCGAGAGTCTCGGGCGCAGGGGGAGACATGAGGTTGGCGCACCCCGTCAGCAGCAGCGCTCCGACCGCGAGCGAGGCGACGACGCTGCGGGTCGCCGCGCGCCCCCCCGTCCCTGCGTGCGTGCGCGGTTCGGCTCTGTGTCTCAGCATGGTTCCCTCTCCCGTGAGGCGCGCGCTCCCGTGGAAGGGCCACGAATCGCGTCCGCAATCGCGTCGGCATCCTCATCATGTAGATTCAGTGCAATTATGCACGCATGGGCGCACTCGCCGCGTTCCATTATTCGCGGTCCGTGGTCGTTCGGGCGGCCCGCATGAGTAACGGTTGACGCACGATTGCCGTCGAATCCGGTGCTCGCGGCGGCGGGGCGCCCTCCACTACGCTCTCATCAGGGGGCAAGATGCAGGTTGGGCGAATCGCCGTGGTCGACGACCACGGCCTCGTAGCGCTCGCCCTCGAGACGCTGCTCGCCCGCGAGGCCGACCTCGAGTTCGCGCGGCACGACACGAGCGCCGCGCCCGTGGTGCGCCGTCCGCTCGATGTCGACGTGGTAGTGCTCGACCTGCAATTGCGCGACGGCAGCACCCCGGCCGCGAACGTCGAGGCCTTGCGCGCTTGGGGCGCACAGGTGCTCGTGCTCACCTCGGGCGAGAACCCGTACCTCGTGCGGGAGGCCTCGCAGACCGGGGCCCTCGGCATCGTGCGCAAGTCGGCACCGAGCGACGTGCTGCTCGCAGCCCTCCGCAGCGCCGTGCGCGGCGAGCAGGTGCTCTCGACCGAGTGGGCGTCGGCGGTCGATGCAGATCCTCGCATGACCTCGGCCCCGCTCACCGACCGCGAGCGCCAGGTGCTCGAGCTGTACGCCTCGGGGGTCGGGGCGAAGACCGTCGCGGCCGAGCTGTTCGTCTCCGAGAACACGGTCAACGACCACCTGCGCCGCATCCGTTCCATCTACCAGCAGCTCGGCCGACCCGCGGGCACGAAGGTCGAACTGTACCAGCGCGGCATCGAAGACGGGTTCGTGCCTCCGCCGAGCCGTGGCTAGCAGCGCAGTGGATCGCGGTGCCGTGCACCGTGGTGCGACGACCGGCCGCCGATTCGTCGCGCCGCCGGGCCGCGCCGAACTCGCCGCCGCCCGTCTCTTCGCCGTCGGCGGCACCGTCCTCGCCCTGATCGCGATCGGTCTGGGTCTGGTGCTCTCCCGGTTCCGCCAGGAGCCGATCACGCTCGACGGGCCGCTCCCCTGGTTCTTCGCCGATCTCATCTTCATCGCCGCGGTGGGCGCGATGGCGCCGCGGCTCGGTCTGACCGCGCTGCGAATGCTCTCAGGCGTGGGCGCCGCGGGCTTCGTGGTCGTCGTCTCGGGCGTCGCCGCCCAAGCGCTCCACGCGCCGACCGATTCCTCGCTCGTGCCGTGGGCGGCGGCCACGTTCGGGGCTCCCCTGGTCGCGGCTCTCGTCGCCGTCGGGCTGCCCGGCGCCTGGCTGGTGGCGACGGTGAGCCTCGTCGGCGCGCAACTGGTGCGCGAGCTCTCAGGGCTGCGGAGCGCCGGTTTCTGGGCCAACGATGCGCAGTCGCTCATGACCGGCCTCACGCTCGGCTTCATCGGCGCGATCGTGCTCGATATCAGCCGCCGACTCGACGCGGCGGCGGCCGAACGCTCGCTCGCAGCGGAATCGGCGTCGCGGGAGCGCGGTCGCCTGACGGCGCGTGCACGGGCTGCGGCGCTCGTGCACGACGAGGTGCTGGCAGCACTGAACCTGGCGGCCTCTCCGCTGCCGCTGCCGCCCGAACGCGTTGCAGCGCAGGCCTCCCGCGCCCGCACCCTGCTCGCGGGGCTCGCTTCGGGAGATGAGTCGGGCGAAGCCGCGCAGTTCGTGCAGCGCATCGCAGACGACACCCGCGAACTCTGCCCCGAGGCCCGCTTCACCACCACACGGGCAGACGGCTGGGAGGCGCTGCAGCTGACCGCTCAGGCGGCCGCCGCCTTGCGCGCCGCCGCGCGCCAGGCACTCGCGAACAGCGCGCGTCACGCCGGCGATGGGGCGGCACGGGCGGTGGCGATCCACTGGGGTGCCGCGAGCGTGACCGTGCGGGTAAGCGATGACGGCGCCGGCTTCGACCCGAAGGGCGTTCCCCAGAGCCGCCTCGGCACGCGGGTCAGCATCGTGCAGCGCATGCGCGATGCGGGGGGCCTCGCGCGGGTCGCGTCGAGCCCGGGCGCCGGCACCGAGGTGCTGCTCGGCTGGCCGTGCAACGCACAGGCGGGCGAGTGGATCGCCGCTGCCGCACCCTCGCATCCCGTCACCGCGCCGACGCACGCCGAGGCCGCCGGCCGCGCAGGCGCCGGGTTCGAGGGCCGGTTCGCGGGCCAGGCAGACGCTCAGGTTCGAGACTCCGCAGCAGGGACCCGCAGCTACGTTGAAGACGACGACGGGGTCGCGCCCAGCCCGAGACTGCTGCGGCTCGGCCTTCCAGTCATCGCGGTCGCCTTCTGCGCGACGCAGCTCGTCGCGGCCTGGGCGGCAGCGGCGGCGGCCCGAACGACCGCCTCGCCAGATGCGCTCGGATCCACCGCTCAGTGGATGCCGTTCGTGGTGCTCGCGACCGTCTTCGTGGGCTCCGAGGTACTGCGCCGCGGGCGCGACCCACGGCCGAACGACCGCCGGGTGGCAGCGCTGATCGGGGTACTCACGACCGCGACCGCCGTGGGCGCGGCGACTGCGCCGTTCACGTTCGCCGACATGTGGTTCGCCGTGAGCGGCGCGCTCATCTATGCGGCGCTCGCGTTCCGCGGCCGTGCCGGAGCGGCGCTCGCAGGCGGCGGCGCGCTGCTCGCGGTCATCGTCGCGGCAGGGCTCGTACAGGGGGCCGCACCGCTCACGATCGTGATGGTGGCAGCCCGGCCGGTCATCATCGTAGGGCTCTCAGCGGCACTCGCATTCGCGGTCGAGAGCATGCAGCGCAGGGCCGCGATGCTGCACGCGCGTGCGCTGCGCGACGCCGAGCAGCTCGCGTGGTGGGCGGGCAGGCGCGCAGAGCTCGCGTCTCGCGGTGCACAGGTGCACTCCCTGGTGGATCCGACGCTCGCACAGCTCGCGTCAGGCGCACAGGCGACCCCGCAACTGCAACGGCAATGCCTCGCGCTCGAGGGGCAACTGCGCGACGACATCCGCGCCGGCAGGCTCGCCGCCGAGCCGCTCGCCGCCGCCGCCGCGCGTGCGCGGGCCCGCGGCGTCGACGTGGTGCTGCTCGACGATCGCGACGGGCCGATCGAGGAGGCGCACGCGGGCGATCTGAATGTCGACCTCGGGACCCTGCTCGCCCGAATGGCCGCCGCGCTCGACCTGGCCGAGCAGCACGCGGTCGGCCGCGTGCTCCCCGTCGGCCGCAGCCGGGCGGTGTCGCTCACGATCGACGGGCGGCCGATCGATCTCGTCGCCGCTACCCCGCAGAACCACTGATTCTGGTGGTTCCCGCGCCTCCCGCGGCGGAGGTGCCGAAATTACGCTCGGCAGTAACTCGCGGCGCACGCCCCGCCCGAGCTCCGAGACCACGGCGAATGGGGACCGCCGACGCCCTGGGAGGCAGCGAACATGAAGAAGATCACCACCGGTGTCATCGCCGTAGGCGCCGGCATCGCACTGCTCGCCGGCAGCGCCGGCTCGATCGCCTACTGGCAGTCGCAGCAGACCACCGGCGCCGTCGCGTTCACCACCGGCGGCATCGACCTCACTCAGAAGAGGGAGCGCTGGTTCCTCAACGGTTCCGAGATCGAACCCGACGGCGACCGTACCGCGCGCGAGCGAGTGGCCGACCTGCACCTGGTTCCAGGCACGACCCTCGTGTGGGAGTACGACTTCTTCGCCGAGAGGATCGGCGAAGACCTCTTCCTCGAGCTCGATGTGGCCCTCGGCGAGCTCTCCGTGCGGCCCGCAGGCGAGATCCCTGCACCCGAGCAGCCGTTCACCGTCTCGTACACGCTCCCGTCGAGCGCGTTCGAGGCGGTGAGCGGATCGCCGAACACCTGGAGGATGATCGGCGGCTCGGGCGAGTACACCCTGCGCGTCACGCTCGAGTGGCCCCTCGGCGCCACCCCCGACAGCTCGGGCGATCTTGAAGAGCGTACGGTCGATCTCGCTGCGAGCACCATCACCCTGCGCCAGGTCGCCGCACCGGCCTCCACGCCGCCTGTCTGATGGCAATGACGATGAGACCCGCAGCAGCGGCACCCGAGGCGAGACGCGGTGGCATCCGCCTTTGGGCGACCCTGCTCGCGGGCCTCGTCGCGGCCGGGGTCATCGCGGCGCCCGGCAGTATGGCGTATCTGCAGGCGCAGCAGACGAGCGGCGGAGTCTCCCTCGCCACAGGGTCGGCCGGGCTCGCCATCACCCCCGGGTCAGGCGCGGATCCCGCTCTGGCGCCGGACGGTGTGCCGCACCTGCTGAACCCGCTATCGCCCGCCACGATCACGAACACGGGGGATGTGCCGCTCGAGCTGCGCGTCTCGCTCACAGCGAGCAATACCGCGGCCGGCTCGTTCGGTGCGGCCACGAACTTCGTCGTGTGGTTGACGACGGGGGCATGCGTTGTACCGAGCAGCATCGCCCCGGGCATGTGGGTCGGCACGGCCCTCGCCCCCGTGACGACGAGCCTCGGCACGCTTGCGCCGAGCGCGCAGCGCACCCTCTGCCTCGCCGCCGGGCTCTCCGCATCCGCGCCGAGCACCGCGCAGATGGCGGGTGCGACATTCACGGTCACAGTGACCGGCGATCAGATCGAGGTGGCACCGTGAGGCGCGCGCTGCTCGCCGTACTCGCGGTACTCGGTACGGTGTTGGGGCTCTTCACGGCGGGCACGACCGCCCAGGCGTACTGGACGGCGAGCGCGCAGACGACCACGTCACTCGCCCCCGCAGCGATCAGCATCACGGCGAACCAGGCCTCCTCGACCGTGTCCCTCTCCGGCGCGGCGGGCACCGCCTACGCCGCGGTCGACTTCACGAACACCGGCCAGGCCGCGCTCACTCAGCTCACCGCGACGACTTCGCTCGCGTTACCGTTTCCCTCGGCGAACGCCGGGTTCGCCCTCACCGCCTCGCACGCACTGGTGACCGCCGGCACCCCCTGCAGCTCGGTCTCGAGCTGGCAGAATCTCAGCGCTCAGACCGTGCTCACCACCCCGATGCCGGTCGGCGCGAACGCTCGCCTGTGCCTCAGGCTGACGCATTCCGGAGCCGACTCCTCGATGAACGGCCAGCAGGCGGCGTTCACAGCGACCGCCACCGGCGGGTTCGGCGCCACCTCGTGGCAGACCGCGCCGGTCACTTCGTCGATCTTCGCCACGATCGCGGGCGCCCCGACGCCCGAGCCC
>JBEBWI010000021.1:0-27803 GCA_040392345.1 Leucobacter soli
GACACCCCGACGCACAAGAGGCTACCCGAGCGTCAGGGGTATTCCGTCGAGGCCATCGGAAGCTCGATCAGAACTCAAAAAGACCCCCGGTCTGACCGGGGGTCTTCGTGGTGGGCCTTCCCAAGCGATTCTCAAACAAGCGCCCGGCGCTGAAATCGTTGATTCTCCGTGTTCTCAAGGGGTCGGAGCAACGCGGACCGCGTGGCCGAACCACGGAGCGACGCGATTCACGAGGTGCGGTCGCGAAAAATCCGGCAAAGTCTCAAACACGATTGACTCCTAAGCAGCGGGCGGAGCTCGTCGCTGACTACGAAGCAGGGATGTCGGTGAAGGCGATCGCTGCGAAGTACCGTGTGCATCGCGGAACCATTCCGACGTTCGTTGCGCGTGCTGGTGGCCGTCTCAGGACCCCGGGCCTGGACGAGGCCGGTTGCCGTAGAGCATGTGATCTCTACGAGGCGGGGTACACGTTGGCGGAGGTTGCCGAACGGCTCTCCGTTGATCCGAAGACGGTTCGCGATGCCGTTGTTGGCGCCGGGGCAGACATTCGCCCGCGAGGTAGACAAGCTCGTGGGGTTGTGAAGTCGCCCCGGGCCGCGAGCACTAGGCGGTGACCCGCGCCGATTTCACTTAGCCTTCTATCGCAAAGGTGTCGGCTGCCCGTTCGTTGTCCAGAGCGGGCATGTAGCCATATCGTCCGATGTCCAAGCGTTTCGTGAAGCGGATATCGAGCGCGTCCGCCGCAAGCGGTTCCAGAGGATCGGTGTTCTCCATGACGATAACCTGACCGTCAAAGTTGTCCTGGATGTCGCGGTAGAAGGCTCTAACAACGCCCTCAGGCGGCTCATCGTCCGAGTCTGCGGACTGATCCGGTGGGCGGTAGGTGACGAGAGGCGAGTCGAGTACGACGAATCCAGGGTGAGGCAGCTCCCGGTCAAAGCAATACTGGGCGAGGGCGAGCGTGAAGGCGGCATGGAGAACAGCACGCACACCCTTGCCGTGTGCCGAGCGCCGTTGGTCGCCAGCGATAATGTCGAGTTCGTTTCGGTCGTAGCGGACGGAAGCTGCGGACGGGTACCCCCACTCGGCGAGGCGCTTGGCAATCTCGCCTGAAAACTCCCGCACTGCGGTGAGGCTCAGCCCCGCAACGGCCGTCGCCACCTCGGCTTCGGTCTCGTCAGCGATCCGGCGGATCATGTCTTCGAAGGTCTTGACTTGCTCGTAGAGGCTCAGGTGTTTCTCGATCTCGCTGCGCTTGGCAAGAAGATCACGAAGATTCCCCTTCTCTGGATTCATCTTCGAGTCGAGCTTTTCGATGTTCTTCTGGAGAGCCAAGACGTCTTGACGGTTCGTCCCGATCGACGCGCGAAGCATCATGGTCCTCACCTCAAGGTTCTCGATCGTCACGCGGAGATCATCCAGAAGGCCCTGCGTCTTCAGCGTCTCAGAGCCCACCGAGTTGCCAAAGCTGGTCGCGTCGCCTTCACAGTCCAGATTGAGATGTTGACTGGCCGGTTCCGCACCACAGAACACACAGGTCCCGCTTCGGAAGTAGCCGAGCAGGGTTCCGGCCTCCGCGATCATCTCAAGGCGCGCCAGGTCGCTCTCGTACTGCTTCTGCAGGAGCGTGAACCGCTGCCGCAGCGCCGCTGCATCTGAGTATTCCGTTCGTTGAGCGCTGTCGGCGGATTGAAGTTCGTTGTGCCGCCGGAGGAGCTGACCGCGCTTTTCCGTGAGGTTCCCGATCTTCGTGCTGTGCTCGTCAATTGTGCGGTTGAGTTTGCCGAGTTGCGTTTTGAGTTCTGCCGGCTCTGCAACATCTTGGAGTTGCGACTCAAGTTGATTGAGCATTCTCTCGACAACCTCCTGCCGAGCACCGCGCAGTCGCTTCTGTTCTTGCGCCGAGGGAACTGCGGTCAATGCGGAGTCGTCGTCACCTGAGAGGAGGAGCTTGAGAACCGAGACCTCTTTTGTTTTGTTGACCGGGTTACCGCTGAGACCGGGTGCCTCTTCGGCCTGCATTTCCGTCTCGCCGATGAGGCAGAGGCGAGTCAGATCGCGGAAGCTGAGCATGTGAGTCTCGTTCCGAGCGTTCTTCCTCACCTGGTTTTCGTCCAGGCCGACTTGGTCGAGAAGGAACCTGGAGATGTTCTTGGTGTTCGCCGCACTGTGCTTTGCAGAGAGTGTTTCGTCTGGAGGAGTCGAGGGCTCGGTGCGGACATCGGCTCGGTAGAGGGAGATTCCGCCACCGTCTACTGATCGTGCGAGTGTGACGTGCTCACCGGTGGGTAGCTCAAGACCCAGCAGAACCCGGCTGTAGCCTTCACGCTCGGGGATCTCTTTGAGTTCTTTGGCGCCGAGGACGAAGTCGATCGCGTCAACAATGAACGACTTGCCCGTGTCCGACGGACCGTGGATGACGGTGACGTGCGGACTGAACTCGACCGACGCTGGAGAGGTGTTCGTGCCAGTGAATGTCAGGTGCGAAAGCGTGAGTCGTCCCATTAGAAATCGTGCCCGCTCTCCTGCTGAATGACTTCAAACTCCTCGGACCAATGGGAGGAGATTTCTCTCATGCGCGCTCGCAAGTGCGCATCGTCAACGGCGCCGAGTTCTTCGACAACCCAGTGCGCGCGGTCATGCAGAGCGTGCGCGTAGTCGCTTTCGAGCAGCTTCAAGAAGTTCTCGGAACTCTCATTAGCCCAGAACTCAATGCCGCTGTCTTCAGCCGACATCTCGGCAAGTCCCGCCCGGATCATGACGTGGAGACCATCTTCGATGTGCTGTCGCTTTACCCCGAGTTCGCCGACTCGTACCGGGATCGGCGGATGGAGGCTCTCGGGTCCGTCGAGATCCGCACTGTGCAGCAGTCCGTGATCGAGGAGCACCAGTCGGTTGATATCCAGATGCGCAGGGAAAGCTTCCACCAAGATCATTAGGACGCGCATGCCCACTTCGAGGGGGCTGTTGAGGGGGTTACTCATCAGCGGCCACCCACGTCAGTTTGTTTGCGTTGGCAAGTTGGTGGCAGATGCCTTGGCGATCTTTGAGGTTCGACACGGAGATGAGTGTGTGGGCACCCAAGTCGAGTTGGCCGGACTGTGTGAGAACTGCTCGGAGTCTGTCGAGGCCACTGGGATGAGTCGCCTCCGCCGTATCGACTACTCCGGTATACACGTCGTCTTGTAGGAGCTCGTACGTGCCGTCAGGCACCGAATCCCTCGCGTAGAGCCGGAGCGCTTCAGCGGAATAGAAGGCCTCGCGTTGCCTCTGTAGGTGTGGGCCGTGTTTGGCGTGTGCGGAGGCCAACTCAAGATCGGCGCAGGTGGCGGGGTCTTGCTCCTGGTAGGCGTCCACGAGCTTCTTGACGTAGATCGCTTCGCTTGGTGCGGGGGCGGTCGGAGTCTGTCCGACGGGTGGCCGTGCTGGTAAGGATGTCCCGAACCTGGCTGCGTAGTACGGAGTCATACGGTGGACATCGAGCATCTCGTTGAGCTCAAGCGACTGGAAAATGGAGAAGTCCGTGATCACAGCGAGTTGACGGATGGATTGCAATGCTTGTTCGTCGTATAGGCGCGTTGCAGGGCCTCCGGCATCGAGCAATTCAAGGAACTTCTTTCGAAGCTCCGTTGGTTTGCTCAGCAGGCGATTGAGCGTGGGCCCGCACCCCCGCGGTGCGACGAACACGTATCGATCCGGAAGACAGTAGTAGGCGTCCACGACGCCGTGGAAGATCTTCAACATCTCAGGGAACGCATCCGACAAAGCGAGCGATCCGTCGTAATGCTTGGCCTGGAAGCAGTCCCATGCACCTTCGAGGCCTCGGTCAGTCTTGAACGCGGCCACGTCAACGCCACGGTCTCCGGAGCCGCCAAGTTGCTTGATCTGTCGATACGAACTCGCGACCCCGGTTGCCCACTCGGTGATGAGAACTTCCCACTCGTCGGGCGAATAGAAAAAGATACGGTGAGCGGGCGGCACAGGTGATCCGGGGAGTGCTGGCGCCGGGGAACTCACCGCGACGGGGCTCGGAAAGTCAATTAGCTCGGGTGCGCCGCCGCTTGGGTTTGGTTGGGTCGCCATGGACACGCGGGCACCTCCTTGTTCCGTTGTCGTCTTGCTCCAATTCTATGAGGCGACGAAGGTTCCCTCGGGATCGAGCGCCCGTGGGTCACGGAAGGGTCGATGCTCTTGCGCTTCCGAATCAGACGAGGGAGCACTACTGCGTCACGGTACTGCAGCGGTCGATCAGGCTGCTTGCGCCACAGAGTCGGTGGTTGTTCGACGATGCGTGCGAGCGGCCACGGCCTCCCGAGCGCGAACCCTGGCAAGCAGGACCAGGCTGACGGGACCCATGATGATGAACTTCATCGTGTTCCACAGGCATAGGAGGACGAGGAGGTTGAGCCATCCGGGTCCGCCGTCTGCGATGAGGGTGGTGAGGGTGCTCGCTGCCAGGAGGTAGGGCACGGCGAGGAGCATTGCGGGTACGCCCCATTTCAGGCCTCGTCGGGTGCGGATGGCGTCGAGGAGGATGTTGGTGGGCATGTAGCGGCGCAGGAATGCGCGGGTGTGGACGCTGAGGGTCCAGAGCTGGTGGATCATGACGGGGTTCCTCTCACAAGCGCGACAGAGTGTCGGAGGCGGTGCGTGTGTGAGTGGCCTTGTGGCCTGCCCCGTGGGAGCGTCATATCAAGGAGAAATCCGCCTCCCCCAAGGGTACGACGCGCCGGCGACATTCGGAAGGGCGACGGGGTCACAGGCCCCGGCTCGCACCTTCGCGGCGCACCGTCCGTGCTGGATCGTCGTGTCCTTCGGTGCCAGCGAGGTCGCGGAGCCGTGCGAGAGCGGTTCTCGCTCGTGCGGCGTCGATCTTCTGCGCGTCACTGTCGGGTGCTGGGCCGAGCGGCGTGCGCGTGGTGATGCCGTAGCGGTCACGGTACGCGGCCACGGTTCGAGCCTGCTGCTTCCAGGTCGTCGCGGCTCTCGCCTCGGCCGGCGTGATTCTGAGCGCGAGCACCCATTCCTGTCGCTCGGTAAGAGCCCGGTCGAGGACAGCGACGGCGCGTTCTTCGATCAGCTCGCGCCGTTCGGTGAGGGCTTTCCGCATCTCGGCGCTCATGTGCCCGGCGGCTTCGGGGATGAGGCCGGCGATCAGGCGGGGTGCCTTGCGGGTGCGCCCGGAACCGGCGGGTTTGACGGTTGCGCGGGCGAGACGGTGATGGAGCACGGAGGCGATGTCATCGGCATCGCCGAAGCCACGCGCTGCGACGAGCCGCGGCATGAGGGCGTCGATGTTGTGGTGATTCGCTTCAGCCCTACGCAGTTCGGCGGTGAGTGCCCCGAAGGCGTCGGAGTGGATCGTGTCTTCCGCTTCGTCCGGGGTGAGGCCGGACGCACGGATGAGGGTGGCGAAGCGGTCGTGTTGTGCGGCTTGCGCGATCGTCTCGTACTCCGCGGCGAGTTGCGCCACCGAACCCCACATCTCTTGTTCGGTGGCGATCGTCTCGTGCGCGGACAGCTCGGCACCGACGTGCTGCAGCACCCCGTAGAGCACGCTCCGCGCGGTCGCATCCGGATCATCCGCAGGGTGCGGGGTGGTGTGGTTGTCGTCGGGCCGGTCGGTGGCGACGTAGGCCAGGTTCGCGTGCCTTCCGCGGGTCATCGCGACATACAGGTTCTCCCTGGTCGTAGACGAGCCAACCAGCACATGCGAGGTGTCGGTCGTGATGCCTTGCGCCCTATGCGCGGTCACTGCGTAGCCGAGGTTCGGTAAACGCACTCACCTGTGAACGTTGGCCTGTGCGCAGTTCCAGCCTACTGATGTCACCGAATACGCGGGGCGTAGATTGTGGACGAGACCAGCGGCGGCGGGGGGGGGGCGTCCCCGCCTCCGCGTAGCAGCACGCCAGAGCAGTCGACATCGACCTGTCATCGTCGACGGCCGCGACGATGGGCAGTAGGTACTTGTACCCGTCGCGTGCGCTCAAGATCCGCATCGACACCGTAGTGCCAAGTCAGGTGCACTCCCGGGATGCGTTCCATTGGTGAAACCGAGCTGCTGCGAGACAACCTACGTCGATGATTTGTACAGCCGCAGCTGACCCGATGCCGCTCGTGGTCGAGCACGTCGGATCGATTCAGAACGATTTATACTTGGCCAGAACCCGCAGTCTTGTTAGGAGCCGGATGTCCCCAGTCCGCCCTGCGTTCCCAATCACGTGGAAACAGGAACTGACCGGCTACTCATGGGAGTTGCAGACTACCGGTGGATCGGACGCAGCCGTTTTTCGGTTGACGTCTCCAGACGGAGACGTCCTCTTTGTTAAGACGGAACCAGTCAGATGTTTGGGCGAACTCCCCGGTGAGGCGGCGCGCCTGAGATGGCTGACGACAACGGGAGTGCCATGTGCCCGCGTGCTCGACGAAATCACTGCTACAGGGCGGCATTGGATGTTGCTCGACGACGTTCCAGGCAACGACCTGTCCTCCGCTCCGATTGAACCTGCGGCAAAGGCCCGGATCGCGGCTAAGGCGTTGCGCTGGCTGCACACTCTGATGACGGACAGCTGCCCTTTCGACCACCGTGTCTCTCACCGCATCGAGCAGGCCTGTGCCCGTTGGGAGGCGGGCCTAGTCGACACTGATGATTTCGACGATGAACACCGTGACCGCGACCCAAGCGAACTGCTCGTGATGCTTCAGAGGCTTCGTCCCGTTCATGAAGATCTCATTGTTACGCATGGGGATGCATGCCTGTCCAACTTGATTGTGGACGAGGACCGCTTCTCTGGCTTCATAGACTGCGGGCGGTTGGGCCTTGCCGACCGTCACCAGGACCTCGCGCTAGCAACGCGGGACATAGCCGAGCAACTCGGCCAATCATGGGTGCCCTTGTTCCTCGACCAGTATGGGATCGAGGACCTCGACCCGGCACGGACACGGTTCTACCGGCTCATGGACGAGTTCCTCTGAGGGTTCGCTGCAAAAACAAGCCGATCCAGACGCGGCTACTTCTGCTCGCGCACGGGGCACCTTCCTTCGCGTAGTAGTGGATCAGCGGCGTCGAGAGCCAGCGCGGTCGGCGTCTGCGGCCGGGAACGAGTACAGAAGGTACTCGTAGCCGTCGCCGGCGCTCATCATCCGCATCGAGACCGTCATGCGTAGTAGGTGAGCGAACATCGCGCGCTGCTTTGCCGTCATTGCGGACATGCTGTGTTTGGTCAGTATTGGTCGTGAGGTCGCGTAGGGCACGTGAAGGACGGTCGACGCGAGATGATAGAGGCATGTCGTCTCCCTCGATGCCACTGACCGGATTGCTTTCCGATTGCTCGGTGTGGGCGCGCGTCACCGATGGCGAGTCATGCGCGATTGTGCTGCGTCACGTGTCCGGGGAACGGTTCGCCAAGGTCGTCTCCGTTGCTGATGCGCACACGTTAGAAGGCGAGCGCGATCGGATCGAGTGGCTGTCGACCACCGGGATTCCCGGCCCCAGCGTGCTCGACTGGCGCATCACCGAGCACGGCGCCTGCCTCATCACCAGCGCCGTCGCGGGCGTCCCGGCTGACCGGCTCGACCCGGCCCATCTCGCTCAGGCATGGCCGTCGATCACCGACACCCTGGTCCGGCTGCATAGCATCCCCGCCAGCACGTGCCCGTACGGCAGAACGCTGGACGAGATGATCACGCTGGCCCGCGCGACCGTCGTCGAGAACCGGGTCCACCCCGAGTTCCTGCCCCAGCACCTCATCGAGACCCCGCCCGCGGTGATCCTCGAAAGCTTGGAACGCGACCTCCCTTCCCGCCAGGAACAAGAGGACGCCGACAGGGTAGTCTGCCACGGAGACTTCTGCCTCCCCAACATCCTTATTGACCCTGATACCTCGCTCGTGGCCGGGCTCATCGACCTCGGCCGACTCGGACAGGCAGATCCCTACGCCGACATCGCGCTCCTGCTGGCGAACGCTCGCGAGACCTGGCCCAACGAAGACACGGCCCAATGGGCGGATCACGACTTCGCCTCCCGGTACGGCATCGCCCTTGACCCCGACCGCCTGGACTTCTACCTTCGACTCGACCCGCTGACCTGGTAGACCATGCCCGGCGTACGCAGAATCCGCAGAAGGAAGCCGTCCGGCTCCAAAGGCAATAAGGAGATTGTCCGAAGCGCCAGGGTCACGGCCAACGAGTCGACCGCGGTTGCATCTCTGGGTGCCTTGCTACGATTGCCAGGTGAGTGAACGGCAGAAAGACGTTTTCCTTGACTCTGGCAGGGTAACATTTCGTCGGGGCCTGCCGAGTGATGACTTGGTGCTCGGTGACATTGATGGTTCCTTCGTCACCGACACCATTTTCGAGGTGTGGCCTTCTGCCAACGGGTTTACTCTCAACGAGAAGAGTGTCTCCTCTCCGATCGTCAAGAGGTTTCCTCTTGGCGAAGACACCGACGTTGAGGATGTCGAGGAGTCAGCGCGATTTGTTGCCGTTAACGCGCACGGGACCCCCTGCGGGTTTATTGACGTGGTTTTCGAGGTGTGGAATCGACGAGTCGTGATAGCGGATTTGGAACTCTCCCCTCAGTATCGTCGGAGAGGGCTGGGACGGGAACTGGTTGGCCTCGCTGCTAACTACGGGCGTGAACTGAACGCACGAACCTTGTGGTTGGAAGTCACTAACATCAACGCACCGGCCATCCGCGCGTATCTCCGCATGGGGTTTAAGTTTTGCGGTTTGGATACCTCTCTGTATCGCGGAACTGCATCAGAAGGCGAGGTTGCAGTATTCATGAGCCGAAACCTACCAGGTTAGTGATTCTTGCGGGCCGAAAGGCCATCACGCAGATCACGTTTCCTCTGAGGGTGCGGCGCTGCTGAAATACGTCCTCGTGCTCTGACTTGACGCTCCGTTTGGTTTCTTTCCCACAGGAATCAGGGATGCATTGCTGTTCGAAACAAGATGGCAAGTCCGATCACTCTGTCTCGACGGGTGAGTAACGTTTCGAGGTCACGAAATCGGCCAGTAGCTGTGCGCAGGCTTCGGGATATCGTGCAGCGGTATCGATCTCAATGTCGTACACGACCCCGTCATGAACACGCGAGGCTTGTAAGCGTGCCATGCCCGGTACGCGGTCGCCGCGAGAACATTCACGGGCCGCGGCAACTTCTGGATCGCAGCGCACTCCTACCCACAGCATCGGCACCCCATCAAATGCTGACTGTAGACGCCGTTGCCCCTCACCTCCGGAAAGCAGCACCTCGTCAAGAATGATGTTGGCACCCGAGTGCGCCAGCGTATGCAGTGCTGAGTACCAAGCGCGTTCCAGCCGTTTGTACTGCTCCGTCACCACGACAGTGCCATCAGGGCCGTAGCTGATTCCGGACTTCAGGCTGTCGCCCCGGCCGGGTAACGCTTCGATGAACGTATCCACCCCAAAGGTCAGCCAGGTTCCGGGAAGGGATTCCTGCAGTGCTCGTGCGATAGACGTCTTTCCCGAACTTGATCCGCCGTTGAGCACGATCACTTGCGCCTCCGGTTCCCGTGCGTTCACCCGTCGAGGCCCGCTACCTCCCTCGGCCGAGCGGTCTCGCCGCTCAGTGCGGCGAGCAGGGTTGGCGTTCATTTGGGAAGGTGGTAATCGAACCAGAGCCGGTGGGTTCCGTCGGGGTCGACGGCGATCCCCCCGTCGCCTGAGATTCCACTCAGTTCGCCGGTGCCGCTGGAGGGGATGATGGCGAAGGATTCTGCGCTCCGATCTTCACCTGCTGTCGTCGCTGAGTGCGTGAAGTTGAAAGTTCCCCACCGGTGGTGAAGCGATCCCTCGAAAGATTCCATTGCAGCGTATCCGCCGATATTGCTCGCTGGGTCGAGTGCGTAGGTGAACAGCGTCGTCGAACGTCCAGTGATGTCTCCGGCGAAGCGCTTCTCCATTGTCGCGACGGCTACCGGTGTGCCAGTTTCGGGTCCGGCGTTCAAGGGTGGCTCGATGGGAGTGAATGCTTCCACTGTGAAGGTTCCTGTTGCTCGCATGATTCTCCTTTGATGGGTTATGGGCGTTTAGAAGTGCTCCACTGACGGAGTGGCGAATTGAGCTCGCCGACTTGCACCTCGTTTGGCTTCGGAGGATACCGACATTTCAGAGGTTCGTGACGTTAAGAGCGTTGAGAGTTCGATCGGTGTTTTCGTCATTTCAGGTCGCGTTTCAACGTCACAAATATTGCGAGGAGCCCGGCGATTCCCGCGTAAGCAAGCAGTATCACGGCTCCCATGAGAGGAGACGCCAGCGAGGCCGGGCTGAGTGAGGTCTGCTCGGCGAGAGTGTCGGTGAGGAAGGAGAAGCTCGTCAGCGAGGCTGTGGCTCCGCCTGGCATGAAGGGGTATAGCTTGTTCACGCCGGGGAGCATCATGAGTACGAACTCGATGAAGTAGAAGTATCCGAGCACGATGCCGATGGCGATGAGTTGGTTGCGGGCGAGCGCTCCGATACTTACCCCTAACACCATGTACACGGCCGCTGCGAGGGCGAGTTGGAGTAGCGGCAGGATGATCTCGCCAACAGGCACCGGAATCGTCACTCCTCGTGCTGCTGCTCCTGCGAAGAGTGCTGCACCGGATGCGATCGAGGAGGCGAGCCCGTATGTTAGGCCGAGCAGGGTGTAGACGACGAGTTTCGCACCAAGCACCTGCCCCCGCCTTGGCACTGCGAGGAACGTGGTGCCAATAGTTCGGTGCCGGTACTCGGAGGTGATGGCGATGGTGCCGATGAGCGCGGGGATGAACAACAGCACCGTGGGAAGCCCGAGAACGATCGCGACGCCATCTGGGGTATCGAGCCCGGGCATTGGCGGGGTCGCGTTCTCCGGCCCAATGAATGCGAGTGTGCCTGTCAGGAGTGCGCCGCAGGCTGCTGCGAGGAGGATCGTCCAGAGCGCGAGACGAAGAGTGAGCAGTTTGATGAGCTCGCCGCGGATCACACTCATCATTGGTCTCCTCCCTGTGTCGCGCGAAGGAACACGTCCTCAAGGGATGCGCCTGACGAGCGAATATCGGTGAGAGAGGCGGCTCGCCTCACCCGCCCCTTATCGATGAGTACGACATCGTCCACGGTGTGCTCGACCTCACCGAGCACGTGGCTGGACAACAAGACGGTGCGCCCTGATCTCGCGAACTCTTGGAGGAACGTTCTCAGCCAAACGATACCCCCCGGGTCTAAGCCATTGGAGGGTTCATCGAGCACGAGGATCTCTGGGTCGCCCAGAAGCGCCGTCGCAAGCGAGAGCCGCTGGCGCATTCCGGTCGAGAACGTGCCGATGCGACGGTCAGCGAAAGCGGTCGCGCCCACCTGTTCGAGCACCGCTTCGATTCGTGTCCGAGAAAGCCCGGACAGCGCACTGTAAGTGAGCAAGTGCTGCCTGGCGGTCATCCTCGGATGCGCGCCCGCAATATCCACCACCGCCCCGACAATGCGTGCCGGGTGGGGGTGATCTCGATAGCGCTTTCCCTGCACAAGTGCCGTTCCTCTGGACGGTCGGGTCAGCCCTAGCAGTATGCGTAGCGTCGTCGTTTTCCCTGCACCGTTCGGGCCCAGGAAGCCCGTGACCCGGCCTGACGCCGCTATGAACGTGGCCTCCGATACTGCGTCAACAGCACCGAAGCTCTTACGAAGACCCTGGATCTCAATCGGCGCACGGCTCATCGTGCGACGCCTGCCTGAATGTTGTGCGCGATGCTCTCCGCGTCATCGGTGCTGAGGAGGATCTCGTCGAACCCGGTCTCGTCACGAACCGTGTGAAGGCGAAGGAGGGGCATGCCCCGTTTCATCGACACCAGTCGCCGGACACCCGAGGGGTGAGTGAAGGTGCCGAGCTTGCGATAGCCGGACACGACGAAACCAGAACGAATGCCGAGTACTTCTGAAGACCAGCCAGGCTCAACGCGAGCCGACCGAACCGCAGCTAACGGAACGTGCAGGAAGCTTCGCCCGACCATCAGGGACTCCCAGCCAGGGAAGCGCACGTCAACGCCAGCCATTCCATAGGTCGCCTGCGTCATCGCGCTCTCCTCTGCTTCAATGGGTGGTACATCAATGAGAATATTATCACAGTGATAACGGTTAGGGGTAGAGCCATGGTTGCAGAGCGTCCGGTCGCCGACCTCGTGCTCCACCCTGTTCGCATGAAGATCATTCAACAAATCGGCCGCCGCAATATGACCACCGCTCAGCTCCGCAAAGCACTGCCGGAAGTGAAGCAGGCCACGCTGTACCGGCACGTCGCGGCCCTGCTTGATGCCGAAATCTTGGCGGTCGTCGACGAACGACAGGTGCGTGGTGCCATCGAGCGTACGCTCGCACTCGGGGAGCGCATGGCCCACGTCGGCCATGAGGAGATGCAGGCGATGGACACTCTGCAGTTGCGGTCGGCATTCGCAATGTTCGTCAGCGACCTTTCAAATGATTTCGAAGAGGTTCTCGAAGACGGACGCACAGACTTGCGCGGATTCCTCGGGTTCGCAAGTGCACCGCTCTACCTCGACACGCAAGACCTTGAGAAACTTCAAACAGAGTTCATGGAAGTACTCACGCCCTACCTCCAACGACGCGATGACGCACAACGTCGCATCAGCCTCGCCACCATCCTCATCCCCGACGCCGACGACTAAATTCTCAGCCCGGTTGCATTACGCCGACGTGAACACTCGCCGGACAAACGACCCACATGGCGCGTGCGCACCGTGAGAGTTATGCCACAGGTGCCGGATCCGGCAGCGTCCGTGAGCAAGCCCTCCGGTGCGCACCAGACGATGGGCGGCTGGAGTGCCTCCCATTCGTCTAACCGGTCGTCGGCTTCGCTCATTCGACAATAGTAGTGAGGATCTCGCGCCCAACCTCTATGGCTTGCTTTTCAGTTGTGTCGATACGCAACTCATCAGTGAAGCCAGCTCGGTCGAGAATACCTGCCAGCCCCGCGTGACGCTGTAGATGCCAGTGCAGGATCACTTTATCGTCCGCGTGCCGCCTGGTCAGACGCGAGATCGCCGCATCGGGTGTCGTTGTCAGCCGCACATGCAACAGCCTTCTCGAGGCCAACGCCCCAGAAGCGCGGCGCAACTCTTCCAGTGACTCGACAACTGTTGCGACCACAATCACGCGGGCACCCGCGCGCCGGAAGTTCGAGGCGATTGCCTGCATGTTCTCCAGCGCCAGTGCGGTCCCGAAAGGGTCACCAGGCGGCGCAGGCCACGATCGGCGCAACCAGTCCACATCGATGACTGCGCCAGGAATACCGCACCGCTCCAACTCGCCGCCGAGCCTCTCGGCAGTGGTTGTCTTCCCCGTGCCAACGCTGCCATTGATCAAGACATTGTCGAACGTTACGTTAAGCACTTTCCAACGGTATCAGTCGTCAGTGCGCGAGCTGACTCCAGGCGGATCGGGGGACAGCATAGCGCAGCCGGCAGCAGCGGTGTCCAGCCGACATGGTGACCGCTCACTCAGACTGGCCTCCCACTACGTCGAGGAAGATACCCGTAGGGGAGCAAACATAGCTACGTCTTAACCTTTTGGTTTGCCGTGCACCAGCCTAGCTTGAGCGCAGTCAACGGCGTGGGAGTTGAACTGAGCTCGACCCCCTCGCGCTACGAATCTCAACCTAGCGTTCTGCCGCATGAAATCAACGATCTACAGCATCTGGCCTGTGGATAAATCCACCGCGATACCCCGACCTACAGGTTGCTTAGCACTTCCGTTAGCACTTTTCGCGTCGCGGGCGACGCCTTCGCCCGGCCCGAGATCTGAAGCGAATGATGGACCGCTGCGACGACAGACGCACGGTGACTCCGTAATGGCAGGCAAACGCAGTTACGGATGACTCTGGGCTGTTCCATCCGAGGCGTCTGGTGATGACCGCGATAGTGAGGTCGGTCTCGCGTAGTAGACGCGCCATTTCGATGATACGGAACTTCGTCAGGTAAGCCAACGGCGTCATCTTGCAGGCGTCCCTGAAGACGCGGCTCGCCTGAGCGATCGACGGGTGATGTCGCCGCGGAGCAGCGTGAGGCGCCGCCATCTGCGCTACGGCCAGTCCGCACGACGATCCGTGAATCGGTTCAAGAGAGGTATTCCGCTGCCCAGCTGGAAAGAGTGGTGGGCGTCGTCGTCGCGTAGGTACGTGGATTCTCGGGAGTGAAGTCATCCCTGATCCCGGCGGCCATCATCACGATTGCCTCGATCTGGGCCTCGGGCAGGCCGAATTCGCCGAGCGCGGATCGGACGTTATCGTCGCTGAGCTGAAGCGCTGACACGGGCGCGTCTAGCGTGGTCGAAAGGATCGCCGCGGCTTGTGTGAACGACAGGTCTTCGGGGCCGTGGACTGCCTGAACCTCGCGACCACTCCACGTTCGGGAGAGCAGGCGCCCTACTGCGACCGTAGCGATGTCGGCGGGAGCGACCCAAGCGATCGGGCGCTCGATGTCCATCGCTGTGCTCAGGACACCTCCGCGGATCGAGTCGATGTCCATGAGTAGGTTCGTGAAGAAATACCCGCATCGCAAATGCGCGACCGAAGCGCCGCTGGCTTCCAACTCCAACTCGGTTGCGGCGAGGCCGTCAATTTCTCCGACACCGTGCCGCTTCTCGGCTCCTACGCTGGACTGGAACACCACTCGCTCGATTCGATTGGTCTCGATTGCGGTGCGGATGTTGCGTGCGGCGAGGGAGTGCGCTGCGAGCGGGTCGCTGTCCGTCGCGGTCGGGCTGACCCAGTACACCGCTTCGAGCCCTCGGGTCGCCTCGACAACAGTAGGTTCGTTCCAGGCGTCCAACATAGCAATATCGACGTAGTCCGCGATGCTCTGATCCAGCTTGTTCGGGTTGCGAACCAACGCCCGCGGGCGTTCTCCCGCCTGCACGAGCAGACGGAGGACATGCGCCCCAACGTGTCCGTTCGGCGTCATTACCCCTATCGTCATGTCTCCACTCCTTACGTCGGTTCACTTCGACGCTAACAGGAGATGTGGTCTGATTCTGACCGCATCTTTAGGATGATGTCATGGCCGATGTCACTGAGAGAATGCTGCGCCTGCTCGCCACATTGCAGAGCGGGCAGGCGTTCACCGGGGAGGAACTATCGGCACGCCTGGAGGTGAGCCCTAGGACGCTACGGCGAGACGTCGAGCGGCTACGAGGATATGGGTACCCAGTGACTACGCGGCCAGGTCCAGGAGGTCACTACCAACTCGCCGCAGGGCAGCGGGTGCCTCCGCTCGTGCTCGATGACGAGGAGACTATTGCTGCAGTAATCAGCTTGGCCACCCTCGCCACGAACGCTCCTGCGCAGCCAGGAACTCTCGGCGACGCCGCCAGTCGTGCGTATGGAAAGATCGATGCACTCTTACCGGCACGACTACGACGCAGAGCCTTGACCCTGCGCATGAGTGTCGAAGCGGAACGGCGCATCGCGCCGAGCGTTCACGCGGTGGCACTCGGAAGTATCGGGGATGCCGTCGCCGCTCAAGAGATCGTCACGTTCGGCTATGTTGATGCGCGCGAGAACGTCAGCAGGCGCCGAGTGGAACCGCACCGCCAGGTCTATATCGAACTGCGCTGGTACCTGCTGGGGTGGGATCTTGATCGCGAGGACTGGCGTATCTTCCGCACCGACCGTATCAGCGAGTTCCACAGCACGGGAACGCGGTACGAGCCAAGGCCGCTCCCTGCCGACAGTGCTGTGGCATACCTGCGATCCGGGCTCGGCGAGACCTTCCACAGGGTGCGCATCACCATCGACGCCCCAATAGCCGCCGTCGCTGACGCCCTCCGGCACGAAGATGCCCGACTGAGCTCGGTGAACCACACCCGCACCGAGGCCTTACTCGCACTCGACTCGTGGCAACGAGTCCTGCCAGCACTGAGCTACCTCGACTCGAACTTCCGAATCGAAGCCCCACCCGACATGGCAACCGACATCACCCAGTTCGCCCGCCGACTCACCGCAGCCGTCCAAGCTCACGACTAGTTAGCCATCCACCCCTGTTCTTCTGAATGGACGCAGGCTACGTCCAAGTCTTAGGAGGTGAAGGGTCAGAACCCGATTCCGCGCTCACGCGGCGAATCTGGGCCTTGACGCGAGGATGGTTCGGGCGAAGAGATCCGCCGTTGACGCTGTTCGGCTTGTTGCTGCGCGCGCGCTCGCTCGACGCGTTTGCTCTCGATGAGTTTGGCGGCATCGTTCACCGGGAGGCTGCGGAGTTTCTCACTCTCGGTACGAAGCATGGCTGCGCGTGCGCGGGCGTCGCGGGCGTTACGGTGTGGGTTGAGGGCGTGCATCCCGTACTGGTGTGCGCGAGCGTTCTCAGGCCCGTACTCGTGGGCCAAGAGCGCCAGGCGCTCGTTGCGGTGACGTTCACCGGTCGCGGTTCGTTCGGTGCGCGCAGCCTTTACAGCTTGGGCGGCTTCGCTTACGCGGGGATCGGCTTCTGCTCGCCGTTCTGCGACCTGTGCAGCCCAATCGGGTAGTGCGCTGGGGGTTCGTGGCGGTTCAGCCTCCCACGCATCGCGAAGATGTGTTCGGATGGTTGCTGCTTGGTCGCTCACAGCACGGTGCTCGTCGCGAGCCTTGCGTCGCCCGAACCGCCCAACAGTGGCGAGGCGCGCGCTCGCCGTCCTCTCTTCCTCGACGCTGGCAAGGTATGCCTCGCCGTCGCGTTCGGCTTGCTCCGCGAGAGGCGCGGTGACCTCGGCACGCACCCGCGCCGCTTCTTCCTCGGCCTGACGAAGCACAGCGGCGTCCTTCTCCTTCTCGACCGTGTGTGCGGCTAGTTGGGCGTCGAGCCTGTTCGCGGTCTGCTCCCACCGCTCAGCCGCTCGTTCGGCACGCTGGGCCTCCCTGTCGAGTCGGACGAGTTCTTCGGTGACGCGCCGGATCGGGCCGTTTTTGACGATGCCGCGTACTGCTTCGACGGACTGTGCGGTGGCATGGTCGAGGCCGCGGTCGGCGGGGTCACGCTTCACCGCATCAACGAACTGCGCCCGCGCATCCGCCATATCCTCGGCAATGACATGCAACCGGTTGTGCTCGCGGCCTCGTGTCATACCGACGTAGACGCCTGCTGCGCTCGACGCCGCTGTGAGCATCGTGTGTGAGACGTTGACGGTTGCGCCTTGGACGCCATACGCAGTCGCGGCATAGGACAGGTGCGCGTATTCGCTCACGTACTCAGGCGGGAGGACGACGGTGCGCGGGTTTCTGCGCCCGCTGCCGGTTTCGCGAGCGTACATGGTACCGTCGTCGGTGACGTGCTGGACGATCCACTGTTGCCGGTTCGCCACGTCAAGCGCGGTGTCGTTCTTCCGCGTCTGGATCAGATCCCCCCGACCGATAGGCAGTTCATCGCTGCCAGTCACTGTGATCGTGTCATCGACCTCACCACGCTCGACCCGTCCTGTGCGGATGCGCTCGTTCAGGGCAGCGGCTTCGTCGTTCGAGGCGACCGTAATCGCATCACCTTGGGTAGCGTGCTCCGTGATTTGGTCGCGGGCCTGCTCCTCGTCCAGGTGCAGCGTCACCAGCCCCATCGCGGTGAGCCGGTCGAACACGTCGCCGGGGTTCTCACGGTCGCGCATCGTCAACGTGAGGGCCGCGTATGCAGCGTTAGCGAACCGGTGCAGTTCAGTCATATCGTAGGTGCGGCCTCTGATCTGGGCGGCCATGTCGAGCACACCACCCCGGCCGACGGCGGGCAACTGGGCGCGGTCGCCGACGAGCGCGATAGTTGCGCCTGCCTCGGCGGTCACAGTGAGGAGGGCGTGGGCGGTGTCTTGGTCGAGCATCCCGGCCTCGTCCACAATCACCCGCTCACCTCGCAACAGCCGCGCCTCTTTCGGCGGGCCGGTGTAGGTTCGCCCGGTGTCGGGGTCGGTGTCGCCGCGAGTGAGGCGTGTCCATACGCCGTCGCGGTTCCATCTCCATCCGTGCGCGTGCACGAGTGCTGCAACGCTCGTGGCGGGTATGCCGAGTTCGTCGTGCGCGACCTGCGCCGCGCGCAGCGTCGGCGCAACCACCCGCGATCCCCGCCCGTGCTCGGCGGAGACGTCGATGGCGGTGCGCAGCATCGTCGTCTTCCCGCTCCCCGCAGCGCCCTCTACGATCACCAACGGATCAGACGACGCAACCGCAGCAGCAGCGACCGCCTGCCCGTCATCCAGCCCCGCCGCGCGTGCGGCCTCGGTCACCTCCGGGTGGGCGGGCTCTTGCTTCGGTGTGCTGGCAGTGAGTTGGTCGCGGAGCGCGGTTTCGGCGGCGACCACGGTGAGGCTGGTCAGGTGCGCGACATGCTCCGGCATCGCCGCATCCGGTGGGAGCACGGAGAAGCAATCCGAGACCGCCAGCACGGTCGCCATCGTGATGAACTCGCGCAACTCAGCGGGGGTCGCTCGTACGCCGTGTTCGGTGGTGATGCGGGTGACGTGCTCCTGCACTGTGTGCCTCGTCCATGCCGATGATGCAGCGGCGCAGCGATCCAGCGCACGGGATGCAACCTCCTGCACCGCAAGATCATCCAACAACACCGAACGCTGCACGGTGCGGCGTTGACGCGCAGCGGGGTCGTATCCGGCGTCGGCGAGTTCCTGCACCCACCACTGCTCATTCTTCAAGTCAGCGGGCTTCTTTCCAGGCCGTTCGTGTGTCCAGGCGATGCCTTGCAGCCGCGCTGTCATCACCGGGCCGAGCCCCTCTCCGGGATGCTGCTGCTCCCATTCGGTTTCGAGGCGGTCAAGGTTGCGTCTGATCTGGGCCGAACGCTTCGACATCACCCCGTTGAATGGCTGCAACTCCACCACCTCACCGGACACTGGGTCGAGCGTCAGGCCGTGCTTTGCGAGGGTCTGTGCGAGGTGCGGGTGCGCGGCGATGACCGCGGTGCCGAGAGCGCGGATCGCGCCCTGCTGCTTGAACAACGCCGCAGTATCGAGCGCCCGCCACTTCCCAGCCGCAAACACCCGAGTACCGATCTGCATATGGATATGCCGGTGCGGATCACCAGCCCGCGATGTCTTGTGAGTGATGCCGACGACCTGCATCCGCTCGATAGACAGCACTTCCCGTTGGTCGCGCGGCCCGACCCTTGTCACCGAGTGCTGGCCAAGCCAGCGTCGAATCTCTCCCAGCGCGTCCTGCTGCGCCGCGTCCAGCGCCGCCGACACTTCGGGGTGGAGCGCGGCAGCGACCGAAAGGCTCTTGGGGGCGTTGATCGTCATCTCTGCGAACAACGGCGACCCCTTCGACCTCTCGCCGGGATTGCGTGGGGTGCCCATCGACTTGCCCGTGACAGGTTCCGTCCAGTCCACCCACCCCTCATACTCCTCAGCGGTCAGCGAACGAGTGGAAGCGATCTCACCGTGAGAGTCGAGCACCGCGTACTCAGCCACGGCGTCGTCCGCGCCGAGGTAGTACTCGTCCGCGCGGGAGCGGTCGGCCTCGACATAGCGGCGCGCGGCAGCACCTGTGCCGCGGAACAGGATCACCCCGCCCTTCATCTCGGCCTCCCTCATGAGTCGCCTCATGAGGAAGGTGCGCACCACGGCCCAGCCGTGGCATACGTGCATGGACTGGTGACACATGGACTGGTGACACATGGGCTGGTGACACATGGACTGGTGTCAGTGGGGCTGCGTGACGAAGAGGCTTATCTTGGCGGGAGGGCTCCGCGGAGCATTCTGTTTGCGTGGTGAGCGAGGTAGGCGCGGAAGTCGTCCGGTGATTCGATTGTGAACTCGATGTCGGTGAGTGTAAGGGAGAGCGCAAGCCATTCGTATGAGTCGACGTGGGCCGTGTAGCGGCATTCCTGTTCGCTGATTGGTTCGATGGTGCCGTCGATGCGGTAGAGGCGGTCGGCTGCGTGTTCTGCGCTTTCGTGGAGGGTGAGAACTACCGTGCGTTCGGGGACGCCTTGGAAGTGTGTGCGGAGGTATGCGGGGAGATCATTGGCAGGCAGCGTGCGTGGATGGAAGTGCTCGTCGCCGATCTGTAGATTGCTCATCCGGTCGAGTCGGAAGGTACGCCAGTCGCTACGGGCGCGATCCCAGGAGAAGAGATACCAGCGTTGTTGGAGCCGCACTAGGCGTGCCGGTTCTACCTCACGTTGTGTCGTGTGGGATGTGTTGGCATGGTCGAAGCGCAGGATTCGGTGGGCTGTGATTGCCTCAGCGACAGTTTTCGCCGTGCCTGACTCAGGAAGTGTTCCGGCTGTGCTGGAGATGTCGGTCGTCGAGATGAGGGCGTCGACGGTGCGCCTGAGTTTGGGCGGCAAGATGCGGTGGATTTTTGCTTCGGCTCGTGCCGCAGAAGTCA
The DNA here is from genome assembly GCA_040392345.1 of Leucobacter soli. Lineage (GTDB taxonomy): Bacteria > Actinomycetota > Actinomycetes > Actinomycetales > Microbacteriaceae > Leucobacter > Leucobacter soli_B. Next base: position 20,346 of record JBEBWI010000021.1, read on the forward strand.
TAGTCTCCTCGCCGACCGTTGCTCCGTTGGCTGCCAGTTTCAGGCTCAGGACTGCCGCAATTGCTTCGTCGTCTTCGAGCATGAGTGGCGGGAGTGCTCGGCCTGCTACGAGTTGGTAGTGACCTCCGGGACCACGGCTGCTCTGGACGGGATACCCGAGGTTTCGGAGGAACTCGATGTCGCGTCGCAGTGTTCTGGGTGTGCTCTCGGTCGCCGTGGCCAGATCGGGCGCTGTCCATTGGCGGCCGCTCTGTAGCAACGAGAGTAAGCGCAGCATCCGCTCCCGTGGCGTCCTCATGTTTGCCCTCCTGCCAAACAGGTTGCGGTCAATACCTGTCCACAACTGATCGTAGCGTTGAGACATGACGAAGATGAGCGGGGACCGTGCTGCGTGGATCAGTGTCGAGCAAGCGAGGACCAACAATCTCCAAGAGGTGTCTGTGCGGGTACCGAAGCACCAGATCACCGCCTTCACCGGCGTCTCCGGGTCGGGAAAGTCGTCTCTCGCTTTCGGCACTATCGCCGCGGAAGCCACCCGCTTGGTAGCAGAGTCGTACCCGCTGTTTGTCCGCAACCGTCTGCCGTCCAGCGGACGAGCTGATGTCGATCGCATCGACGGTCTCATGTTCACGACGGTCGTGGATCAGCGCCCGTTCACGGGCAACGCGAGATCGACCGTTGGCACCGCGAGTGACATCGCGCCCTTGCTGCGGATGCTCTTCTCTCGTATCGGAGAGCCCTGCGCCGGTTACTCGCCGGCATACTCGTTCAACGACCCGTCCGGGATGTGTCCGAGATGCGAGGGATTGGGAACGGTTGACGATATCGACCTCGACCAGTTGCTCGATATGCGGCTGAGTTTGAATCAGGGTGCGATTCGTTTCCCGGCGTTTGAACCTGGCACCTATCGGTGGTCTCGAATGGTGCATTCCGGCCTTGCCGACCCCGAGACGCCCTTATCCGAGTTGCCCGACGACGTGCTCAACAGTCTCCTGTACGCGGAGGATCTGCCGCTGGCGTCCCCTGACCCGAAGTACCCGAAGTCGAGCAACTTCGACGGAGTGATTCCCAGGCTGCGCAACAGCTACCTGCGCAAGACGCCCTCTCGGCTGACCGACGAAGAACGAGCGGGGCTGGCGAGGATCGTCACTCGGCAGCCCTGTCCCGAGTGCCACGGGGCCCGGTTGAACCAGGCCGCTCGCTCGAGTCTCATAGACGGCCGGTCGATTGCTGACTGGTCCGCGCTCCCGGTCAGCGAACTACGGGACCTGGTGCACGGTGTTCATGATTCGCGCGTGAATCCGGTCCTCACAGCGATCAGCGAACGATTGAGAGCATTGGACGCCGTTGGGCTGGGATACCTGAGCTTGGACAGGCACTCGACGACGCTTTCCGGCGGCGAGGCACAGCGGGTAAAGATCGTCAGGCATCTCGGCAGTGCCTTGAGCGACGTTTGCTACATCTTCGATGAGCCCAGCGTCGGCCTCCACCCACACGACGTTCACCGGCTGCTCACGCTCCTGGCAGACCTTCGTGATGCCCACAACACCGTCCTCGTCGTCGAACACCACCCTGCGGTGATCGCTGCGGCCGATCTCGTCATCGACCTGGGGCCCGGGGCAGGGACGAACGGCGGTCACATCCAGTTCGAGGGGACACCCGACGAACTGGCCGCCACCGACACGGCGACCGGTCGGATGCTGCACGAGCAGGTGCGTCTCAACCTCAACCCTCGGACACCGACGAAGTGGGTGACCGTCGAACGTGCCACAGCCCACAACCTTCAGGATGTCACCGTTGAGATCCCGCTCGAAGTCCTCACCGTGGTGACCGGGGTCGCGGGTTCCGGGAAGAGCACCCTCGCCGCCCAAATCCTCCCAGCTCAACACCCGCAGTTTGTCGTCATCGGGCAAGAACCACTCCGTGGCGGGAACCGGTCAACCTCCGCCACCGTACTGGGAATCGCCGACCCCATCCGCCGTGAGTTCGCTCGCGCCAACCATATGGCACCGTCGTGGTTCAGCCCCAACGCAAAAGGTGCGTGTCCGGTCTGCAAGGGCAAAGGCTTAATCACTACCGACCTCGCGTTCCTCGATGACGTGAGCACACCCTGCGAGGCGTGCGGCGGGACCAGGTTCAATCCTCAGGCGCTCTCCGCCCAGTTCAAGGGACACTCGATTGCTGACGTCCTTGCAATGAACGCCTCCCAGTCCCTCGACCTGTTCAGGTCTGTCCGCGACATCACGACACCGCTGGGATGGCTGGAAGACGTCGGGCTGGGGTACCTCAGCATCGGACAAACGACGAACACACTATCCGGAGGCGAACGCCAGCGACTCCTGCTCGCCAAACACCTCAGCGACACTCCCGAACCCTCGAGATTGCGGCTCGTGTTCGACGAACCGACCGCCGGACTCCACGGCTCCGACACCGACAGACTCCTCCGACTCTTCGACCGGCTCGTGGACGAGGGAGCCACCATCACCGTCATCGAACACAACCAACGGGTCGTCGCGCACGCTGACTACATCATCGACATTGGCCCCGGCGCAGGAGAACGAGGAGGCACCGTCGTCTACCACGGACCCCCACAGGGCCTCCTCACCGCAAGCGATTCAATCACCGGGAAGTATCTGCAGTCCACTCACCCCACACTGAACACCTCGAAGCGACTATGACGACGCTCAGTGAAGGGTCGCAAAGCCACGTTTGATCGGCGATACCGTTCTGACCTGATTCCTCCTCCCGCACGGTATTCGATGCTTGCCGAAGAGGTCGATCCATGAGCAGGAAAGCTCGGGATCGCATCAAAGCCTGAACCAGCGTCTGGCTTGACAAGAAGGCTGATATTTCGCGTCCAACGGCGGACAGCGGAGACCCCGACCGCGCCCGGCACAGTGCGGCATGCAGGGCACCTACCGGCTTTGGGTGCTGATGGCGCACCTCCCTTGTGGGAGGCGTCACCGTGGACGAACACACCTCACCCGCTACCCACGATGCTGCGGGAACGACTGGCTCGACCAGCGGCGGTTACGAGAGCCCAGAAGGTCTACGTTCCCTACTAACTCGACTACACGATTCCGGGCCGGGCGCTTGGCGGGGTGACCGTGAAGCAGCCGAACTCATGCGCTACACCGCCACGAAGTACCGGCCACTCGCACGTAAGCACGGGCTGGATGCCTGGGCGGTCGCGTCCGCCGCGTTCGAGGTGATGCTCGCCCCTTCAACGCGTAACGCGGGCAACCCTTGGGCGGTGGTGACGCGTGCTGTGCAGATCACCTGTCACGCGGAGACTCGCGCTGCTGGGATGCTGACCTCTGCCAGCAAAGTACGCCACGCCTCTCGGATGGCCGGGTTCCATGATGCGGTGCGGTTCGCCGAGCGGGAGCGGCTGGCCGACTACCATCCCGCTTTCACGCACCGCGACGACGACCCGGACGAGAGCGAGCGTGAGGCGCGAGTGGCCGCTTTGCTGTCTGCCACGGTCGCGCTGTTCGAGTCTGCGGGTTGGGATGCTGCGCTCGTTGCCGAGTGCGTCGAGCATGTGGCCTACCGGCTTGCCGATCTCTCCTCGCGTCAGCGAGGGGTCGAGGTGCTGCGCCGTGACCGCACGATCCCAATGCTGCTCGGTCTGCCGCCCCGGTCGTGGTCTGCGCTGTTGCGGATCACACTCGGGCATCCCGACCTGAAGCACGCGGGCACGCCGATGGGTGATGGTGTGCTGCTGCGATTACTGAACGGCGAAACGCTGGACGCTCTGTGCAACGATCAGGCGCTGATGAAGATGATCCGCACCGCCAACCCCGACAAGCACGCCGCGCCTTGATTTGGGGGTGGGGCTCCGCACCTAACGGTATGAGCACCCGCACCGTTACCCCCACTGACACCTCCACCGCCCCTGAGCCGTCGCCTAACTCCACGCTCGGCGCTCAGCTTGCCGCCGCCTCGCGGCGCGCGCAGGGCTTCACCACCGTCGTAGATGATCCAGCCGTGCTGACTCGGCTGCGCGGACTCTGCAACGCTCCGCGCCCCATGCGTGTACCCGTCGCCGAGCAACGCGAAGGCCCCGCACCCTGACATGCTTTCGTAGCCAGGAACGCGGGGCCGGTCACGCATCGTCGGGGCTATGCGCGCCAGATGAACTCGACCCGGCGTGCGAGCACTGCCGCGCGGTGCGCGTCTCGGCGCACGTGGAAGTCCTCGGTGCTCTCGTTGCGGCGCTTGGGGACAGCGGTCATCATGTCTGCGGGGTGAGCGTGCACGAGTACCGCTTGCAGGATCAGGCTCGCGGCCTGGTACTGCCACATCGGGGTACGCCCCTTCCACTCAGCCGCAACCGTGGTCATGTCGATGTTGAGCCCTGCGTGCTGCTCGGGCATCGTCGCCGCATGCTCGCGGCGGGTCGACTCGATCCGCTCCGCAATCCTCGCACGTTGCCGCACCCACATGGTCTTGTCGATCAGGCCGTCGTAGTAATCATCATCCAGCCTCGCCAAGCGTTCCCTATCCGCGTCGAGCGTCGCCGCGAGCCCGACCCTGGCCGCAAGGTCTCTGCCGGAGGTTCGGTGTTTCGTGGGGTGGAGGGTGATCTGCTCGAACGTCGCACGCACTGCTTCCTCCACGAGCTTCTCGATTTCGGCAGAGCGGATCGAACGGGTGCACCCGCCTGGGGTCGGCTGGATGCACTGGTACACGCCGCCCCGGTGAATCATCGCCGTCCCGCACAGTGAGCAGCGAATCAACCCCGAGAACGGGTACATCCGCACCGCCGAACCACTTCCGGGTTGGTGGAAGTTCCGGGCCTTCTTCCTGGCATCGAGTACGTCGGAGACTTGCTGCCAGGTGTCCTCGTCAACAATCGCGGGCCACGCCGCTTTCACCTGCATTTTCGAGGTTCGCGCGCGGCTCCCGTCCGGCATGACGGGCCGGTACTCGCGCACGCCCTTGTTGGAGGGGTTGTAGAGCACCATCTTGAGCGTCCGATCCGACCACCTGCATCCGTGGGTGGTGAGGATGCCGCGCTCGTTCCACTCCTTCCGTATTCGGTACAGGGAGTCACCGGCGAGCACCCGCTGGTACATCTCGACCACCAGCGGCCCCGTCACCGGATCAATCGTGAGCGCGCCTGCCTCGGCCCGGTATCCGAACGGCACCCGGCCGCCGTGCCAGGCACCCTCGATGGCCTGCTGTTTCGCTGCCCGTGCGACACGACGGGCAGTATCCGCCGATGACTTGTTCGCCATCGCGACCAGCACCCTGGCCATCGCCACATCAGAATCCGTATCCAACCGGAGCGAGCCGGTCACGGAGCGGACGGTGAACCCGCCGAGCACCTTCGCGTCGATGAGGTCTTCCAAATCTCTCGGGTCGCGCACCGCCCGATCCAAGTCATACGCGACCATCACCTGCGCCTGGCCGTCCGCGAGATTCTTGAGCATGGCGCGGAACTGCGGGCGAACAACCCGCCGCACCCGCTCACCCGAAGAGAGTGTGATCGTGCGCTGCTTGAACGCCGACGTGTCGTTTTCTCGGAATACGGCTGCGACTTCCCAGCCGTGGGCTTCGGCGTAGGCGCGGCAGTCGACCTCTTGCCGATCCACGCCGCGTTCGGTGCCCTCGGGGTCGTCACTGATCCTGACGTACACCACCGCCCGCAACGCTTCCGTGGTCTGTTCCTGCTGTTCGTGGCCCATCTCTCGGCCCCACCTTCCTACTCGTGTGAGAGGTAGGTGCGTTTACAGAACCTCGGCTACCCCAGATCGACGTGATCGGAGACGTAGTCGGCGGGGAGGGTCACGGTGCCGCGGCTGTCGGCGCGGCAGGCGGTGACTGATCCATCGCCTCGGATCTCGGTGACCATCCAACGGTCGCCGTTGCGTACCCACCCTCGCGGGGTGCGGAGCCGGCGGTCGTTCTTGCGGGTGATGATCGTGTCACCCACACTGGCACGCGCGTCACCTTGGAGGGCGACTTCGCGGCGGGCGTCCACGGTGCCATCGAGGATGAGGTCAGCGCGGGCGCGTTGGTTCAGCGCGTTCACGGATTCGTTCGAGTCAGCGATCAACACCGTCGCGACCCCGGCGAGGGTGTCGGTGCACCAGGCGGTATAGGCGGCGTTGATCATCGCCTCGGTGTCGCCGCCGGTGATGCGGTCGTGTGTGGCGTAGGTATCGATGGCCTCGGTACGGCCATGGCGGAGATCAAGGGAGGCAGTCTTCTCCCATGCTTTGACGAATCGGTGGACATCGACCAGTTCTGGGGCGTCGGCGCGGTCTTGCACGAGAAGTGAGAACGCGCCGCCGGCGGTGACGGATTGCAGTTGCGCCCAGTCACCCACGAGCAGCACTTTCGCACCGACCGCTGCGGCGTGCTCCGTGATGCGATCCAGAGAGAGGGTGCCGGCGAGGGAGGCTTCGTCCACGATCACCAGTTGCCCCTTGCGGAACGATGCGCCCGTGTTCTGGTGGTCTTGCCACCACTTCGCGGTGTTCTCCGTTTGGATGCCGAGATCATCGGCGAGGACCTGAGATGCGACCGCTGACGGTGCGAGACCGACAACGCTGCCACGCCCGTACTCACGCTCCCACGCGGCACGCAGGGCACGCATCGCTGTCGTCTTCCCAGCACCGGCGGGGCCGACCAGCACATCGACTGCGCGCCCTGATGCCGCGACGGCGGTGAGGGCTGCAGCTTGGTCGTCCGCGAGGAACCGTTGGTCGCGATCCGGACGTCGGGTGACCTTCTCGATTACCTCGACTGGAACCGTGGGTGCGGTCATGGTGCGGGCGCGTTCGAGGAGCCGATCTTCTGCCGCGAGGATGTCGGGTGACGAGTACACTGTCGACGCGATCGGCCGGAACCTGCTGCTGTCATCCGCCCGGCGAAACACAGCGGGGCTGGATGCGAGCTCGGGCGGAGTCAGCTGGAGGGAGACGCGCGCCGCTGCATCGACGATCATTCCTGTGACAGCTTCACGATCCACAGTGGTCGCGAACCGGTAGAGCACGGTTTGGCGGGCAGTCTCAGCGGTGAGGTTCCACCTGCGCCAGGTCGACCGCTTCTCACCGACCGCCTCAACCACACTCCGACCCAGGGCGGCGATCACGTCCAAAGGCACGTCATCGGCACGCACCACCCGCACTGGTGTTAACGGGATCGCCTCGCGGGCCCATTCCGACGCATCCCGCCCCAACCGTGCTGTGGCGCGTTTGCGCCATTTGGTGGTGAGGTCAGCGAGGGATCGCACCCGTTTCTCGGGCCGGGTCGACAGGGTGGCTTGGGCGCGGAGCTTGATGATCGTCACGGCCGAAGGTTGCCTGCCGTGCTTCTGAACGTATTCGGCGATGAGGCGGTCTTTCTCGGCGTCGATCTGGCTGGCGCGGGTGGAAAACTCGAGCACGAGTTCTTCCGGCACCGTCCTGATCGCCCAGGCGGGGTTGCGGTCGCGGCCGCGATCCC
>JBEBWI010000022.1:0-27304 GCA_040392345.1 Leucobacter soli
TGCACGTCGGCGATCCGCGCATCTCGACCATGATCATCTACCCGATCGCCGACGATTTCGAGGGCAGCGGCAAGCAGCTCGTCAACTGGGTCGTCGAGGTCGAGGGCGAGGAGACGATCGAGGACTGGAACCAGATCGGTACGGTCGACGACATCATCCCGCTTTACGAGACCGTCGACATCGAGGGCTTCGATATCCAGCAGCTCATGCGCGATGCGCGCGAGGTGTATCTCTTCCCGCTGATCCGCCACGAGCCGCTCGACTCCTGGGTCGACGGCCGGGTGGTGCTGCTCGGGGACGCCGCGCACGCGATGTACCCCCGCGGCGGCAACGGCGTGTGCCAGGCGATCCTCGACGCGGGTGTCGTCGCGCGCGAGCTCGCGAAGCACGAGGATCCGCATGCGGCGTTCGCGGCCTATGACGAGCAGCGTCGCGTGCCCGTCAACCGCATCGTCATGAACATGCGCGGCGAGGGCTACGAGGTCATCCGTCGCATGGTGGCGGAGCGCACCGAGGGGCGCCCGCTCGAATCCCGTGAGGCGATCGAGGATTTCCTGCCGCTCGCGGAAGCGGACGAGATCTTCAGCAACTACCACCGTCTGGTCGGCCAGCCGTTGCGCGAGGGCCACGACACCTTCTCGAGCGGCTTCCGCACCTGGGAAACCGCATGAGCGAGGTCGTAACGGCCTCGGGCGAACTGCGCGACGCGATCCTCTCGGCCGAGACCCGGCGTCAGGAGGCGCTTATCGCCAAGGATCTGAGCGCACTCGACGAGCTCTTCGATGAGTCTCTCGTGCACGTTCACGCCCCTGGCGAGGTGCACACGAAGGAGCTGCTCCTCGAGCACGTGGCCACCCGCGGCGTCTACCTGCAGATCTCGCGCGGCGACCTCACGGTGCGCGTCGTCGGCGATGCCGCCGTCGTCACCGGATCGATCACGAACCGGATGAAGGCCCCGGGCGGCGGGGAGCGCACGCTCTCCGGCGAGGTCACCCAGGTGCTGCGCCGCACCGAGGGCGGCGACTGGAGGTTCATCAGCTTCCAGATGACCCCGTACGGGGATAAGGTCTGGGGCAAGCTGCCTTCGCAGGCGGCGGAAAATCCACCAGGATCCACCAGCGACAGCAAGGAAGATCACGCATGAAACTCGCGCGTTTTCGCGTAGGCGACGGCCCCGTACGCATCGGCCGGGTCGAGCTGAACCCCGATCGGGACACCGAGGACTACACCGACGGTGCGGTCGTCGACCTCTCGGCGGTGCCGGGGCTCGGCACTTCGATGCGCCGCGTGATCGAGCATTTCGACGAGCTGCGGCCCGCCCTCGAGGTCGAGCAGGGCGTGCGGCACCCGCTCGCCGAGGTGACGCTCGAGGCGCCGATCGATGACCCGCAGAAGTACCTCGCGATCGGTATGAACTATAGGGAGCATGCGGAGGAGGCCCGACAGGCGGGTATTCCGACGCCCACGAATCAGCTCTGGTTCAACAAGCAGGTGTCGTGCATCAACGCGCCGTTCGGGGGCATCGAGAAGCCCGCGGTCTCGGACGCGCTCGACTACGAGATCGAGCTCGCCGTCGTGATCGGCAAGCGGTGCAAGGGTGTCGCAGCAGAAGACGCGCTCTCGGTCGTCGCCGGCTACATGGTGTCGAACGACGTGTCGGTGCGTGATTGGCTGCAGAAGCGCTCGCCGACCTTCACTCTGGGCAAGTCGTTCGACACCCATGGCCCCATCGGCCCGTGGATCACGACGGCCGACGAGATCGCCGACCCGCACGCCCTGCACATGACGCTCTCGGTCAACGGCGAGGTGCGGCAGAACTGGCCGACGAATGACATGATCTACGACATCAACGCGCAGATCGCCGAACTGACCACGGTCATGACGTTGATGCCCGGCGACATCCTCGCCACGGGAACCCCCGCCGGCATCGCCGCACCCACGGGCAACTTCCTGAAGGTGGGCGACGTCGTGCACGCCGAGATCTCGGGCCTCGGCGCGATCGAGAACACCGTGATCGCGCCCCGAGACTGAGGCCTTCACCGATTCTCGGAGCGGCGCCGCGGGTCGGCGGGCGCGGTCTCGCACACCTGCCGACCGTGCTTCCCGGCATGCCGGCGCCGGGTGATCCACCGTGTCATCGCGAGCACGCGACCGGGAAGAAACAATTTGATCTCGATGCGATATCGCGCTTGAAATCGTGTGCGATTTCATCCGAGTATGGGTAACCACAGCCGGACGATCCGGGTTGTGAGCTCGCACCGCACCCTTTTGAAACTCACCAAACCGAAGTTCACCATCGCGGCACCTGAGCCGCACAAACGCAAGGAGGCGTTTATGTCCCGTAAGAAGACCTTCCTCAAGGTCATGGTTCCACTCAGCGTGGCGGGCTTGCTGCTCACCGGCTGCTCGGGCGGTGGCGCGAGCAGCGACACCCCGGCGGCGAGCGACGGCGCGAACGACACGTTGCGCGCCAACTGGGGCTCATTCCCCGAGAACTGGGCGCCCGGTGTCTCGAACGAGCCGGGCTACACCCGCGTGCCCTACGAGATGCTGCTGAATCGCGATGAGACCGGCGAGGTGTTCCCGAACCTGGCGACCGGGTGGGAGTACAACGACGATGCGACGGCTCTGACCCTCACGCTGCGCGACGACGTCACGTTCCACGACGGCACCCCGTTCAACGCCGAAGCCGTCGCGGCGAACTTCGACTACATCGCGAATACGGTCGGCGGCGAGTACGGCGGCCCCCTCAAAGTGCAGGTCGCGAGCGTTGACGTGGTCGACGACACCACCGTCACCTTCAACCTGAACGCGCGCAACCCCGAGTTCCACGCCGTGCTGACCCAGATGAACATGCCCATCGGCAGCCCGGCAGCGATCGCCGACGGATCGATCGAGACCCATCCGGTCGGCACCAGCCCCTGGCAGTACGATGAGGCCACCTCCGTCGGCGGCACCAAAGCCTCCTTCGTGCAGTACGCCGACTACTGGGGCGATCTTCCGGCCTTCGAGAACATCGAGCTCTACGGCGTCACCGATGTGAACTCGGTCGCAGCCGGTATCCTGAGCGGCGAGTTCGACGTAGCCGACACGGAGCCCGAGGTGCAGTCGATGTACGAGAGCGCCGCGAACGCCGACTTCTACCACTATCCCGCGATCCGCAACAACATCACCTTCTTCGACCGGGGCCCCGGCGGGCAGTTCGAAGACGCCCGTGTGCGACAGGCGCTCTGCATGGCGATGGACAACGAGGCCGTCGCAGCTCTGGGCGACGGCACCGCCCAGTCGCAGCACTTCATCGAGGGCGAGGCCGCGCACAACGACCGCATCGAGGCGATGGACGGCCACCTGGAGGAAGCGCTCGCGCTCTGGGAGGAGCTCGGCAACCCGACTGTCACCGCCGAGGCATCGGTCGCGCCGTTCACCAAGAACGAGACCGCGCAGCGCGCCGAGCAGATGAATCAGCTGCCGAACGTCACGATCACCGTGCAGGAGTTCCCGCCGCCGCAGTGGAGCGGCAACTGGAACTCGGGCCAGTTCGGACTGGGGCTCGGCCAGCACTCGCAGATCACCCCGTCGGCCTGGTACTCCACCTGGTGGGCGGCCGGTGCAGGCGCCAACCCGGCCGGCGTCGAGAGCGCCCAGCTGAAGACCCTCGCCGACGAAGCGCTCGCGGCATCGGAGGACGAGGCGCCCGCGAAGTGGCAGGCAGTGATGCAGCAGATCGCCGACGAGGCGCTCGTCTGCAGCCACAACCAGGGCAACGAGATGATCGCCTTCAACACCGGCACCGTGACCGACGTCAAGCCGCTCCTCTTCTGGGAGCCGAAGCAGATCGATTACCACTCGATCAAGCCCGCGTCCTAACCGGTAACGTACGACAGAACATACGAAGAAAGGGCAACTGATGGCACGACGGGGCGGACCCAAACAGACGCGGGAGCGCCAATGCTGAAGCTCATCGGCAGCAGGCTCCTCCTCGTCGTGCCGCAGTTGATCATCGTCTCCTCGCTGGTATTCCTCATGGTCTACCTGATGCCGGGCAGTCCCGCCGCCGCCATCCTCGGCGAGGCGGGTTCCAACCCGGAGGCGATCGCACGCGTCGAGCGCGAGCTCGGCCTCGATCAGCCCTTCTTCGTGCGGCTCGGCAGCTGGTTCGGGGCGGCGCTCACCGGCGATCTCGGCAACTCGCTCATCAGCGGGCGACCGGTGGCCGATCAGATCCTGATGCGCCTCCCGGCCACGCTGTCACTCGTCGGCGGCGGTCTGCTGGTCGCGATGATCATCGGCATCAGCCTCGGCGTGCTCGCCGGCACCCACGCCCGCACCGGCATCGACCGCGGCGTGACCGCGTTCTCGTCACTCATGCAGGCGATCCCGGAGTTCTGGCTCGGCCTCATCCTCATCATCGTGTTCGTGAACGGGCTGGGCATCGCGCCGGTCGTCGCGTGGGTGCCGCCCGAGATCAATCTCGCGGCCTGGGCGGGCGGGCTCGTGCTGCCCTCGCTCGCCCTGGGCGCGGGGGCATCGGCGCTCATCGCCCGCCAGACCCGCACCGCGGTCGCCGAGGCACTCTCGTCGAAGTACGCCGACACGCTGACCGCGGCGGGCGTGCCCCGCGGGCGCATCATCTGGGTCTACGCCCTGAAGAACGCGATGGTTCCGGTGCTCGCCTCCTCGGCGCTCGCGGTGTCGATCCTCATCGGCACCAGCCTGGTGATGGAGCGCGTCTTCGGCTTCCCGGGCATCGGCACACTGCTCATCAACAGCGTCGCCGGCAAAGACTTCTCGGTCGTGCAGGGCGCTGTGCTGTTCGTCGCGATCATCATCATCATCGTCAACCTCGTCGTCGACATTCTGTACGGCGTGCTGAACCCGAAGGCCCGACCCCAGTGAGCCAGACCGCCCCTCCGAAGACCCAGTTCCTCTCCGTTCCGGCCGAGGCGGAGTCGAAGACGTCCGTCGGAAGCCGCGCGGTGCGCCGCTTCTTCCGCCAGCCCACCGCGGTGCTCGCCCTCGCGTGGGTCGCTATCGTGGCGATCGCCGCCGTGTTCGCCCCGTTCCTCGCTCCGTTCGACCCGCTGCAGACCAACTACACCCCCGAGGGCGTGCTCCAGGGGCCGAACGCCGAGCATTGGCTCGGCACCGACGACGCGGGCCGCGACGTGCTCAGCCGTATCATCTTCGGCGCCCGCATCGCATTGATGGTGGGCTTGGGCTCCGTCACCGTCGCAATGCTGATCGGTGTGCCGATCGGCCTCCTGCTCGGGTACCGGGGCGGTTGGTACGATCGCATCGGCACCCGCTTCATCGACATCTTCGATGCGCTTCCGGGCATGCTCGTCGCGTTCGCGGTGATCGCGATCCTCGGCCGCGAGCTCTATGCCATCGTGTTCGCGGTCGGCGCGATCTTCATCATGAACTTCGCCCGTATGGCCCGCGCGATCACGCTGGCAGAACGAGGCAAGTTGTACGTCGATGCTGCGAAGGTCTCGGGCATCACCGAGCGCGCGATCATCTTCCGGCAGATCCTGCCGAACCTCATCGGCCCGCTCGTCATCCAGGGCGCTATTCTCACGGGTGCCGCGATCATCATCGAGTCGATGCTGAGCTTCGTCGGCATCGGTCTCCAGTCGAGCGTGCCCTCCTGGGGCGGGCTGCTCGGCCTCGCGGCGGCTCAGATCGGGGTGCAGCCGTTCCTCGCGATTCCTCCCGGCGTCGTCATCGTGCTCACCGTGCTCTCCTTCAATCTCGTCGGCGACGGCATCAACGACACGCTTGCAGGCGACAAGCGGAAGAGGATCAAGCCGGTCCGTCGAGTGCGCTCCGAACGGGCCCCTCTCGCACCCGTCGCACCCGCCGCTCCCTTCCCCGCAGCCGACCAGGCGGGTGCCGCAGCGGTAGCGGCGCCAAGCGCTGCGCCTGCGGGCGCCGCACCCCGCCTCGAGATACGGGGTCTGCACGTCGGGCTCAGCACTCCGTCGGGCCAGACCCCGCTGGTGCGCGACGTCTCGCTCACCATCGGCCGAGGCGAGATCGTGGGGCTCCTCGGCGAATCGGGTTCGGGCAAGTCGATGCTGGCCCGGGCGATCCTGGGTCTGCTCCCTCCCGGCATCGGGATCAGCGGCGGCAGCATCCGGCTCGACGGAGAAGACATCGCCGGCCTCGGGGAGAAGGACCTGCGCGACATCCGCGGTGTTCGGCTCGCCGCGGTCTTCCAAGACCCGATGGCCTCCCTGTCGCCGGTGCACACGATCGGCAAGCAGGTGATGGAGCCGCTGCGGGTGCACTTCAAGATGAACAAGAAGCAGGCCCAGGAGCGGGCGGTCGAACTGCTCACACGGGTCGGCGTCGCGCACGCCGAGACCCGGCTGAAGGATTACCCGCATCAGTTCTCGGGAGGCATGGCGCAGCGCGTTGCCATCGCGATCGCCCTTGCCTCGAAGCCCGACATCATCATCGCCGACGAGGCGACGAGCGCGCTCGACGTCACGACGCAGGCCCAGGTGCTCGACCTGCTGCTCGACCTGCGCGACGAACTGGGCCTCTCGATCCTCCTGATCACTCACGGCCTGGGCGTCGCCGCGGAGGCGTGCGATCGCGTCGCCGTCATGTACGCCGGCGAGATCGTCGAGGTCGCGGAGGTCGGCGAGCTGTTCGAGGCGCCGAAGCACCCGTACACCGCCGCGCTGCTGTCGGCGAACCCCACTCGCAGCGATGCGGGCGACAAGCTCCCGACCATTCCGGGTGTCGTGCCTCTGGCCGGGCAGTGGCCGGTCGGCTGCCACTTCGCGAGCCGCTGCCAGTTCGCCATCGATGCGTGCACGGTCGCGGCGATCCCCATGGTCGACGGTTCCCGTTGCATCCGTACCACCGAACTCACCCTGGAGGTTGCCCAGTGAACGCGCAGTTCCCCGATCCCCAGGTGCACGAGATCGAAGACCCGCTGCTGCGCGTGCGCGATCTCGCGATCGACTACGGCACCAACACGGTCTTCGGCTCGAAGGCGAAGCGTGTGGTCGAGGGGGTGAGCTTCGACATCGGGCGCGGCGAGACTCTCGGGCTCGTCGGTGAGTCGGGCTCCGGCAAGTCGACCACCGGTCGCGCCATCTTGCGCCTGCTGCCGGTCGCCGACGGCGTCGTCGAGGTCGAAGGCGTCGACATCTCGTCGTACGGCAAGCGCACCCCGCTCGGGTACCGCAAGCAGGTGCAGGCGGTCTTCCAGGATCCGTCGATGTCGCTGAACCCGCGACAGCCCGTCTCCTACGCCCTGACCGCGGCGCTCGCCCGGCACGGCATCGGCGACCGGCGCGAGCGCGACCGGCTCACCCGTGAGGCGTTCGACCAGGTGGGCCTGCAGCGGGCGCACCTCGAGCGCTACCCGACCGAGCTCTCGGGCGGTCAGCAGCAGCGCGTCGCGATCGCGCGCGCCCTCGTGCTGAAGCCGAAGCTCGTCGTGTGCGATGAGGCGGTGAGCGCGCTCGACCTGTCGACGCAGAGCCAGATCATCAACCTGCTGGCGGACCTGCAGCAGGAGACGGGCATGAGCTACCTGTTCATCGCCCACGATCTCGGCATCGTGCGCCACATCTCCGACCGCATCGCCGTGATGCGTTCGGGGCACCTGGTCGAGCTCGCCGACAGCGATCGCCTGTTCGATCAGCCGCACCACCCCTACACGAAGCGGCTGCTCAGCGCGACGCCGGCAGACAGACCGGAGGGCCGGGAGGAGCGGCGCCACACCCGGCGCGCGTACGCCGAGGCGCATGCCGCCGGCCAGGTGCCGATGCCGTAGCCGGTGCCGTAGGAATGGCCATACACTGAGGCCTGTGCAGGGCAGCCTTTCTTCGCGGGTGATGAGACACCAATCAGATCTTTCGCTCGCGGTGTTCGCGCTCTTCGCGTCGGGCGGGCTCTTCGCGCTGCTCGTCTCGACGGTGCTGCCGCCAGAACGCCCGATCGCCTGGTACCTGCCTCCGGTCGTGACGGGCATCGCGACGATCGTGTCGGTCACGGTGCTCATCATCGGCAAGCGGCTCACGGTGTTCTACGCGGCCTGGGTGTCGTGCGTGTATCTCGTGATGCTCGTGATGCTCGTGATGCGGGCGAGCAATCTTGCCCGGGTGACGGTGACGAGCATGCTGGTGGTGGTCGTGATCGTGCTCTTCGCCTGGTTCATGCCGGTGTGGCTCTCGCGCCTCGTCGGCTACGTCACGCTCGCGCTCATCGGCGGCATCATCGTGATCCGGTTCCCGACGAACGACGGCGTTCTCACCGCGGTGTCACTCGTGCTGCTCTCGGCGCTGCTCACCGAGGTGTTCGGCAGGTTCAGGCGGAACCTGCAGCGCTCGTCGTTGATCGACCACCTCGGCGGCACCTGGAACCGGGCGGGCTTCGAGGTGCTGCTCGACGCTGAACTGCGCGTCATGAAGCGCACGAGCGCGCCGCTCTCGGTCGTCTACCTCGACCTCGACGATTTCAAATCGATCAACGACGCGCGCGGCCACCACGGCGGCGACGAGGTGCTGCGTCAGGTCAGCGCCTCGCTCATGGCGGGCGTGCGTGCCCGCGACAGCGTGGCGCGTGTCGGCGGCGACGAGTTCGTGCTGCTGCTTCCGGGTGCGAACGCTGCGGATGCGCGGGCGCTCGCCGAGCGACTGCGCGACGCGGTCACGGCGTGCCCGTGGTCGTACGGCGTCGCCGAGTACCGCCTCGGCGAAACGACGATCGAGTTCATCGAGCGCTCCGATGCGGAGATGATGCGGGTCAAACGCTCGCGGGGACGTCGCGGCTAGAGCCGCAGCGGCGGGGTGGATCGCCGAGCCCGTCTGCGCGGTGCAGCCGCCGTGGGCGGGTGCTCGTCTCGACTCGGTGCGCCGCAGCCCGAACCCGACCGCGATCTGGAAGAATTATCATATGACTGTAATCCCGGGATGGACCGACGGGCTGCCCTACGCGCTGTTCCGGGCCAATCAGCTGATCCACCCGCGACTGCTGGCCGCGCTCGCGAGCCTCGATGTGACGATCAACCAGCTCGGCATCGCCGTGCATCTCGACGAACTGGGTCATCTGTCGGGTTCGGATCTCGCGAGGCACCTCAAGATCACCCCGCAGTCGGCCGCGACCGCGCTCGTACGGCTCGAGTCGCTCGGCTGGGTCACGCGCACTCCGCACCCCGTCAACAGAAGGGTCATCTGGTACGAGGTGACCGATCTGGGGCGGGCGAAGGCCGCGGAGGGGAAGCGGCTGCTCGCGGAGTTCCATGCCGAGCTCGAGGCCGAACTCGGGTCGGCGACGATCACGCGCGCGCTGGCGGCGCTGGGCAAGGTGTCTGACACGCTCGACGGCCCGGAGCTGCCGCCCGGCACCATGTGGCCGGTGAAGTAGGCGCGAGGAGCCGCGCTCGGGCTCAGCCGCGAGCGATGCGACGCTCGGCGGCCTCGACCACGTTGGCCATGAGCAGCGCGACCGTCATCGGGCCGACGCCGCCCGGGTTCGGCGAGAGCGCGCCGGCGACCCGGGACACGTCGGGGTGCACATCGCCGAACACGGCCGACCGCCCGGTATCGGGGTCGGTCTCGCGAGACACGCCCACGTCGACGACGATCGCGCCGGGGTGCACGTCGCCGGGCTGGATCAGGTGCTTCACGCCCGCCGCAGCGACGATCACGTCCGCGCTGCGCAGGTGGCTCGCGAGGTCGACCGTACCGGTGTGCGTGAGGGTGACGGTCGCGTTCACCGCTCGGCGCGTGAGCAGAAGGCCGATGGAGCGCCCGATCGTGATGCCCCGGCCGACGACGACGACGTGCGCGCCGTCGAGCCGGTGCCCGCTGCGCGTGAGCAGCTCGATCACGCCGCGCGGGGTGCAGGGCTGCGGGGAGTCGATGGTGCCGTCGGTTGCGAGCACGAGCCGACCGAGATTCGTGGGGTGCAGGCCGTCGGCGTCCTTCTCGGGTGCGATTCGCTCGAGAATCTCGCGGGTGTCGAGGTGCGCCGGCAGCGGCAGCTGCACGATGAAGCCGTGGCAGGACGAGTCGGCGTTGAGCTCGTCGATGAGCGCCAGCACCTCGGCCTGCGTCGCGTCGGCCGGCAGCTCGCGCTCGATCGAGTTCATTCCGATTGCTCGGGAACGCCGATGCTTCATGCCCACGTAGAGCTGTGAAGCCGGGTCGCCGCCGACCAGCACGGTCGCGATTCCGGGGATCACGCCCTGCGTGGCGAGGGCGCGCACTCGGACGGTGAGTTCGGCTTCGAGCTGCGCAGCCGTGGCGCGACCGTCGAGCAACTGTGCGGTCATGTGAGCTCCTTCTTCTCGAGTGGATCGGTGCCCGCCCCCTCCGGGGCGGGCACCTGCGGCGGCTCTGCCTGCGCGGGCGGCCGGGGCGTACCGGCCCGCCCGTCGGGATCAGGCGGTCGCGCGCGCGGAGTTCGCGCGGTATGCCGTGCGCGCGAACTCGTCGTACGGCGAGGTCTGAACCGTCGCGCGGATGCGCGGCAGCCCGAGATCCGCCTCGGGGTCGGTGCCGTGGCCGGGGTGCTGGCCCCAGACGACTTCGACGGGGGTGCCGGGCTCGGCGATGGACTGATCCACCAACGCGAGCGAGAGCACCGTTCCGACTGGGCCGATGTTCGAGGTCCAGAACGTCATGCCGGCGAGGCCCTGCGCGCCTTCGACGCGGAAGCGCCCGTAGCTGTTCAGGTAGTCGAGGTCGTCGCCGAGCACCGCGCGCACGTCGTCGCGATCGAACTCGAGCGTCACCTTCTGACGCGTCACCCGATCCTTTGCGGCGATGAGCGCGTCGCGCCCGATGAAGTCGTGGGCGAGGTGCAGCGACTTGCCGTAGCCGAGCTCCCACGGCGAGATGTAGTAGTCCTCGATGCTGTCGGAGTAGAAGCTGCCGTTCAACGGCTTCTTGCCCTCGTACGAGAAGAGGCTCAGCGAGGACCGGTAGTCGGCGAGCTGCGGGTCGGTGTAGATGGCTGGGGTGGGCGTCGGGATCCAGCCGCTTTCGACGCCGTTCGTGAAGTAGGCCTTGCCGCCCACCTGCACGAGGCCCGAGGGCTCGCCGGCGCGCAGCAGGGCGTCCTTCACGTGCTGGTAGTCGGCGTAGTCGCCGATGAACTCGAAGCCGGCCTGCCCCGCCATGCCGTGGCGCAGCGCCCGCACCGGGCGCCCGTCGATGGCGAGGTGGGCGGAATGGAAGAACTTCACCTCGGGGGCGGGGCCGCCGAGCACCCGCTCGATGACCTCCATGGCGAGCGGGCCCTGCACCTGGAAGCGGAAGAGCTTCGGGTCGGCATCCGTGCGCACCGACGAATCGGGGTCGGTGACGAATGCGACGTCGTAACCGCCGGCCTGCGCGTGGTACTTGACCCAGTTCTGCGACGCGGGCGGGCCGGTCAGGGTGTAGGCATCGGTCGCGGTGCGCAGGAGGATGCCGTCGGTGATGATGTTGCCGTCGTAGGAGACGGGAACGAACTGCTTCGCCTGGCCGATCGAGAAGCGCTCGTAGTTGTTCGCGCTCACCTCGCTGAGGAGGCGGGTGGCGTCGGGCCCCTCGAGGAAGGTATCGGACATGTGGAAGGAGAGATCGAAGAGCGCGACACCGGAGCGCCAGGCCTCCTGCTCCGCCGCCCAGCCGGCGAACTCGGGTTGCACGACCGGCACGGTCCAGGGGGCGGCGTCGGGCTGCCAGAGCAGCCGCATCGGTGAGCCGGCCTGGTCGATGGCCTGTTGCAGGTTCGGTGCGTTCATGAGGGGGTTCCTCTCGTCGTTGAGTGCCCGGGTTCGGGCGGTGGTGGTCGGTGGTCGGGATCACGCCGGTGACGACCGGGCGTTCGGTGCTTCAGCGGTTCCGCACCGTGTACTCATGCGTCCAGCGCGCGGTCGCAGTGACGCCGCCGAAGGTGTAGAAGTGCACGCCCACGGCGCCGTGCTTCCCGGGCTCGATCCCCGCGGCGAGCGAATCGATCAGGCGGTCGGGCCCCGCTGTGCCGATGAGGTTCGTCATCGACAGGCCGTACTTCTTCAGGATTCCCGCGCTCGAGGCCACGCCGAAGCGTCGTGCGAAGCCGAGGAGACGCTTCACGCCGGCCGGCCCGGGCACGCCGACAGCGACGGGCAGGGTGATGCCCGTGTCGCGGAGGCGCTCGATCCACCGCAGGATCGGCTCCTCGTTGAAGCCGAACTGCGTGATGATGCTGCCCGAGAGCCCGCTCCGCTCGAGTTCGGAGGCCTTCTCGGTGAGCGACGACCAGAGCTCGTCGTCGGAGATGTCGGGGTGCCCTTCGGGATACCCGCCGATGCCGACATGGGTCACGCCATGCTCGGGGAGTACTCCGCTGCGAATGAGGTCGAGCGCCGAGGCGTACGGCCCCTCGGGGGTGTGGGGGTCGCCGCCGACCGCGAAGATGCGATCGCTGGCGCCGGCCTCGTGCAGAGCCCCGAGGTACTCCTCGAGTTCAGCCTGCGCGCGTACTCGCCGTGCTGCGATGTGCGGCACCGGGGTCAGGCCCGCGCCCACGACGGCGCGGGCCGCTTCGATGCGGAGCGGGAGATCCTCCGAAGCGAGGTAGGTCACGTTGACCCGTGCGCCCGGTGCGAGCAGGGGGGCGGCCTCCGCGATCTCGGCGAGGTCTCGGCCGGTGATCTCGAGCGAGAAGTCCGAGAGCAGCCGACTCGCTCGCGAGCCGGGCTGCTGCGTCTCGGGCGTGCCCGGCTGCGTGCTCGCCGCCGGATTGCTGTGTTGGATGGTGTTCACTGGGTGGGCCTTCGCGTGTTTCGTGTGTGGATGTGGGCGCTGCATCGCAGCGGTGTCGGCGGACGCGATGCGGCAGTCAGAAGACGACCGTTTCGCGGCCGTTGCGGATGACCCGGTCCTGACAGTGCCAGGCGACCGCGCGGGCGAGCACCTGTCGCTCGACATCGGCTCCGCGGCGCTGCAGGTCCTCGGCGGAATCCGCGTGGGTGACTCGGATCACGTCCTGATCGATGATCGGGCCTTCATCGAGGTCTTCGGTCACGTAGTGAGCGGTGGCCCCGATGAGCTTCACACCGCGCTCCTTCGCCTTGCGGTAGGGCCCGGCGCCGATGAACGCGGGCAGGAACGAGTGGTGGATGTTGATGACCGGCACTCCCACCTCCGCGAGGAAGTCGGCGGAGAGGATCTGCATGTACCGGGCGAGTACGACGAGGTCGACGTTGCCTCTCAGCAGTTTGAGGATCTCGGCCTCTGCCTGCGACTTGTCGGGCCCGGACGAGGGCACGTGGAAGAAGGGGATGCCGAACTGGCGCACATCGGCGGCCACGCTCGTGTGGTTCGAGACGACCATCGGCACCGTCATCGGGATGTCGCCGCGACGCTGGCGCCACAGCAGGTCGAGCACGCAGTGGTCGGCGGTGGAGGCGAGAATCGCTACGCGCTTCGGTGCCGCCCGCTCGGCGAGGCGCCAGCTCATGCCCAATGCGTCGCCGACGGTGGCGTCGAGCGCCCGCTCGAACTCGGGCCGCTTGGCGGTGAGACCCGGCAGGCGAAACACGGTGCGCTGGAAGAAGTTGCCGCCCTCCGGGTCGTCGGTGTACTGGTCGAGGGAGACGATGTTCGCGCCGTGCTCCGCGAGCAGGGTCGAGGTGGCGGCGACGAGACCGGCCCGGTCGGAGCCCTGCACGATCAGCACGCCCTCGTCGGCGGGCGACGGGGCTGCGGTTCGGGGTGCCGGGGCCGTCGTCTCGGCGGCTGCGGCGCCCTTCGGTGCGGTCTGCGTGGCCGTGGTCATGGCTGCACTCCTTTGTGAATCGATCGAGCAGGGCTCGAAGTCTGGGGCCCGTCCGCGGGCCGGTGCTAACGCAGTTCAGCGTAGGCAATTTTCGCCAACTTGTCAATCAACTGAAACTATTTATGTTGACTGAAGTGGTATATGTGGCTGGGGAAAGCGGTGGGCGGGGCCTCGGAGTGGGTACTCCGAGGCCCAGCTGCTTCACCGCTTCGGTCTGCCGATCAGCAGAAGCGGGTGCGGATCAGGAGAGTCCCCAGAGCGCCCGGAAGCGGTCGGGGAAGTCGGTCGGGCCGTACCACTCGCCGGAGGCCTGCGCCGCTTCGGTCAGCTCGAGGTCGGCGACGCTGTCGCGGGTGAACAGACGGATCGGAACGGTGTACTCCGGCAGCTCGTCGCCGGCGACCAGGCGCAGTACCGCGTCCGCGTTGATCCACCCGTTGAACGGCGACGAATCGCCCACCGCGGCGTAGAGGAACGACTCGGCCTGCAACTGCTGCAGCGCGTTGAGCTGTGCGGAGCCGGTGACGCCCCTGATCTCGTCCATGCGGCCGGTCTGCTCGACGCCCTGCTGCGTCACCATCAGGTACTGGTCGAACTGCGAGACGACGTAGCCGATGTTCGGGTTGCGCAACAGCTCGGCGCTCGTCGAGGAGGGGATCTGGGAGAAGTTCGAGGAGGTGATCTCATTCACCGTCTGCGTGCACCCGGGGCACTCGGCATCGTAGACTCGCTGCCCCTCGGCGAGGAAGATCGCCGGGGCCGGCCCGTCGACGCTCGAGTTGATGAGCACCTGCCCCTCGCCCGCGGAATCCTCGATGACCCACTTCGCGATCGCCGCCTGGATGCGCCCGTCCGAGGCGATGACATACCCGAGGGTGTCGGACGCGGGGTGGCCCTCGGCCTCGATCTGGTTCGTGTTGAGCACCGGAATGCCGGCGGCCTGCGCCGCATCGAACGCGTTCGCCGCCATGTTGTAGTAGATCGCGTCGGTGACGATCGCCGCGGCTCCCGACTCGGTGGCCTGCAGCGCGCAGGCGCCGATCTCCGTGGGGGTGCCCTTGCCGTCGCACATCTTGACGTTTGCGCCGAGTGCTTCGAGCGCCTCGGTCATCGCGTGCTCGACGATCGCGAACTTCGGCGCCTGCGAGGTGATCGGTATGTAGTAGACCGTCTTGCCCTGCAGCGCGGTCGGGTCGGAAACGGGTTCGGTCGGTACCGGGTACTCGTCCTGCGGCTGCATGAGCGCGGCGACCTCGGCGCTGAGCGCCGACTCGGTCGGTGCCGAATCCGTGCTCTGCGATTCGGCCCCGCCGCTGTCGGGGGTGCAGCCGGTAAGCGCTGCGAGTATGGCGAGCGCAGAGACCGCGCCGAGTGTCGCCCGGGCAGGGCGGAGGGTGGACTTCATCGATGGTTCTCCTTTGAAACGGTGTGTGGATGAAGGGATTGGTGGGTCAAGAAGGGTCGGCGGCGCTACAACCGCGGCGGGTCCTCGCCGCCGGGCGGAAGCGCGCCGAGCACGGCGAAGAGCTCCGCGCGCTCGGCCGCGCGCGCGAGCGTGCCGCGTGAGGCGACGGTGAATGCGGTGGCGGCGGTCTGGCGGGCACCGCGGTCGGAGAGGCAACCGTGGGCGGCCTCGAGGGCGACGAACACGCCCGCGGGCTCGAGCGCGGTGTCGATTGCGGTGGCGATCTCCTCGCCGAGCCGCTCCTGCATCTGCAGTCTCGCGGCGGCGGTCTCCACGACTCTTGCGAGCGCGCTGAACCCGACGATGCGGTCGCCCGGCCGATAGGCGATGTGCGCGCGCCCGTGAAACGGAAGCAGGTGGTGCTCGCAGACCGAGCGGAAGGCGATGTCGCGCAGAAGCACGAGTTCGCCTGCGGCGTTCCCCGCGGGCAGCCGGTTGCGAAGCTCGTCGGCGGGGTCGGTTCCGATGCCTGAGAGAAGCTCGGCGCAGGCCTCCACCACTCGCTCGGGGGTGCGGAGGAGCTCGGTGCGGTTCGGGTTCTCGCCGATCGCCTCGAGGAGTTCGCGCACGGCGGCGGCGGCGCGCGCCCGGTCGAGCCGGTGGGGCCGTGCCCGGGGCGAGGGCGGGGCGAGGAACGCGAGGTCGTCGCGTTCGCGCAGGAGCTCCGACGTCGGCATCGCACCTCCAGACAGCTGCATTGCTTTAAGTTAACTGATAACGTCTCAGTCGACTATAGCAACCTGTATCGGTGTGTCAACCCCGGGATCGGGACCGGCCGACGCACGCCGGCGTCGCGGCAGAGGGGGTGGATCGCCGAGCCCGTCTGCACGGCGCAGCCGCAGTGGGCGGGTGAGGGGTGCGGCAGCGGCGATCCACCAGCTCGCGGAACGCGACGGAATCTGTGAAGCACCGGTGAAGCCGCAACGAATGGGAGGCATCGCACCCGGGATCCGGACTCACGATCTACACTGAAGCCTGTGCTGAGACGCGGGTACTCGAAGGTGATGGCTCATCAATCAGAGCTCTCCATCGCCGTGGCCGCCGTGTTTCTCGCTGGTTGCACGTTCGCGACCCTCACCTCGATCCTCTTCCCGCCGCCCGAACTGCTGTCGTGGCCGAACCCGCTCGTCGTCGCAGTCGCGACGTCGCTGGCCGTCATCGTCGTCGCGGTACGCGGTCACCGCATGCGCCGCACGACTGCCGCCTGGCTGACGGGCGGCTTCGCGGTCTTCCTCATCGCAACCGCCGGCGCCATTCAAGACATCAACCGGGCGACCGTCGGCGGCATGCTCATCGTGTGCGTGGTGCTCGTCTTCGCCTGGTTCATGCCGGCGAGCCTGGCACGCGCCGTCGGCTACACGAGCCTCGCGGCGTACGGCATCGTGATGCTGCTGAACTACCCTGGCAACGGCACGATTCTGCTCGTGGTCTCGCTGTGCGTGCTCGCGGTGCTGCTGCTCGAGATATTCGGCCGCTTCAAGCGGGCGCTGCAGCGCTCATCGCTCACCGACCATCTCTGCCAGGTGTGGAATCGAGGCGGCTTCGACCTGCTGCTGCAGAAGGAGATCAGGGTGGCGGGGCGCAGCCGGGCCCCGCTCTCGCTGCTGTACCTCGACCTCGACGGCTTCAAAGCCATCAACGACGCACAGGGCCACCTCGTGGGTGACGAAGTACTGCAAGAGGTGAGCCGCAGCCTCAAGCACAGCCTGCGCGGGGCCGACACGGTGGCGCGCATCGGAGGCGACGAGTTCGTGCTCATCCTGCCGGCGACGGGCTTCGAAGAGGCACGCGCGCTGGGGGTGCGGCTGCGCGAAGAGGTGACCGCGTGCGAATGGACGTTCGGAGTCGCCGAATACCACGCCGGCGAGACCGCGCTGCAGTTCACCGAGCGCTCCGACATCGAGCTGCTGAAGCGCAAGCGCGCGCGTGCGCTGCAGCGGCAGACCATCGCCGCGGCAGAGGAGGCGCCTTCGCGAGCCTCGCGACCGGCGAAGGCGTTCGGCCAACCCGCATCGACCGGCCCGCTGCCGGTGGTGCCGGGCTGAGGCGCCGGTCGTCACGGGACCTTCCCTCACCCGGTGCGGCGGCTCGGGGCGCTGCCACGCATTGCGGCCGCGATCCGCTGCTCACCGGTGATCTGTCGGCGCAGGGCGATACGCTGAAGACGTGACTTTCTGGGATGAGATCGTGGGCCAGAGCGCGGCCGTGCGCGCGCTCGATCGTGCCGCGGCGCCCGACGGCGAGGGCGAGCTGTCGCACGCCTGGCTCATCACCGGCCCACCCGGCTCGGGGCGTTCGAACCTCGCACTGCGCTTCGCGGCTGCGCTCATCGCCCGCGACCCCTCCCAGCGGGAGGCGGTCTGGCAGCAGGTGCGAGCCCGCACCCACCCCGACCTCGCGGTGCTCACCACGCAGAAGCTGCTCATCACGATCGACGAGGCGCGCGAGATCGTCACCACGGCGCACTATTCACCGGCCGAGGGCAGGCATCGCGTCATCGTGATCGAGGACGCGGACCGCATGCCCGAGCGCACCTCGAACGTGCTGCTCAAGGCGCTCGAAGAGCCGCCCGAGCGCACCATCTGGCTGCTGTGCGCCCCGAGTGAGGCCGACCTGCTCCCGACGATCCGTTCGCGCGCTCGTTCGGTGCGACTCGTCACGCCGCAGCCCGACGAGATCGCGCGCCTGCTGCACGAGCGCGAGGGGGTGGATCTCGGTGCGGCGCAGCGCGCTGCCCGGCTCGCCCAGAGCCATATCGGCATGGCACGCCGGCTCGCCACCGACGCCGACGCGCTGGCGCGCCGCGACCGCACCATCGAGATCGCCCTCGACGTCGCCACACTGGGAGATGCGATGCGCGCCGCCGCCGAGCTGCTCAAGGTGGCGCAGGCCGACGCCGACGCCTTCACCGAGCAGCTCGATGCAGCCGAGAGGGAAGACGCGATGCGCGGGCTCGGCCTGGCGCCCGGCGCCGCTGTTCCGCCGAAGCTTCGCACGCAGATGCGTGCGCTCGAAGAGGATCAGCAGCGGCGCGCGAAGCGCAGCCTGCGCGACGGCATCGACCGCATCCTCACCGACCTGCTCTCCCTCTATCGCGACGTGCTGCTGCACGCGATGGGCGCCGGGGTCGAACTCGTCAACCTCGAACACGAGGGCCGCATCGCCCAGCTCGCCGACCGCTGGGGCGCCGAGGGCGCGCTCGAGGCGCTCGCCGCAGTCGAGGAGGCGCGGCTCAGGCTCGTGCGGGCCGTCACCCCGGGCCTGGTGCTCGAGGCCTTCTTTGCCAGTATCGCCCGGCAGGGCGCGGAAGCGATGGTGCGATGATGACGAACGGCGAGCTCGGGCCGGTGCGGCCGGGGGCAGGCGGAAGCGATGGGGCCGGCGCCGGAGGCGGGCCCGGTGTCGGAGCCGACTCCGAAGAGGAGTTCCCACCGCGTCGCGGTCGTGGCCGCAGAGGCGTCGTCGCGGTGGTGGCCGTGGTCGCGGCTGCGGCGCTCGCGCTGAGCGGCTGCACGCCGATCTTCTCGCTGATCGAGTCGCTGCGGCCCGACTCCGGCGCGCCCTCGACCGAGTTCACCGATTTCTCCGCGCAGCAACCCCGGTGGGGCGGCTGCGGCGACGGCATGCAGTGCGCCGACGTGTACGCCCCGGTCGACTGGGAGCACCCGGACGGCGACCGCATCACGCTGCGTCTCGTGAAGCAGCCGGCGCTCGGCGGCAACGCGCTCGGCACCCTGTTCGTGAACCCGGGCGGCCCCGGCTCTTCGGGCGCGAGCTACGTGGCGAGCTACATCGACGGGGCCGTCGGCCAGGCGGTGCAGCAGCAGTACGACGTGATCGGCTGGGACCCGCGCGGCGTCGGCGCCTCCTCCGCGGTGAGCTGCCTCGCCCCGGCAGAGAAGGACGAGTTCTTCTTCGGACTCGGCGACGCGCAGGGCCTCGAAGTCGGCAGCGACGAGTGGATCGCCGTCTCCCGTGATGAGGCCGCCGAGTTCGGGCAGGCCTGCCTCGACGAGACCGGCGCGCTGCTCGGGCACGTCGACACCGCCTCGACGGTGCAGGATCTCGACATGCTGCGCGCCATCGTCGGCGACGAGACGCTCAACTACCTCGGCTATTCCTACGGCACCTACATCGGCGCGCGCTATGCAGACGCCTACCCCGAGCGGGTCGGCCGGCTCGTGCTCGACGGGGCGCTCGATCCCACGACGACCGAGGCCGAGGTCGTGCGCGAGCAGACCATCGGTTTCGAGGCCGCGCTGCGCGCGTACGTCACCGACTGCCTCACCCGGAGCGACTGCCCGTTCACGGGCAGCGTCGATGACGGCATGCGGGCGATCGGCGGTCTGCTCGATGCGGTGGAGGCCGATCCGCTGGTGGGAAGCGACGGTCGCATGGTCGGATCGGGCACCATGCTCACCGCGATCATCACGCCTCTGTACTCGCAGCAGAGCTGGCCGTACCTGAACGACCTGTTCGTCACAGTCGCGAACGGCGATGCCGACACCGCGCTCCTGCTCGCCGATTTCTACTACGACCGCAACAGCGACGGCAGCTACTCGTCGAATCTCATGGAAGCGTTCATCGCGATCAACTGTCTCGACTACCCGAGCTCGCGCGAGCTCGATGTCGCGGCCATGCGGGCCGAGGCCGCCGAGCTCGACGCGCTCGCGCCGACCATCGGCCGGTTCCAGGGCTACGGCGACATCCTGTGCTCGGCCTGGCCGTTCCTCGGGGTGGAGACCCGCGAACCCGCGACCGCCGAGGGCGCCGATCCGATTCTCGTGGTCGGTACGACGGGCGACCCGGCGACTCCGTACCGCTGGGCGGTGTCGCTCGCCGAGCAGCTCTCGAGCGGCGTGCTCGTGACTTATCACGGGGAAGGGCACACCGCCTACGGCGAGCACCCCTGCATCAACGCCGTGGTCGAGGACTACCTGCTGAGCGGGGTGGTGCCCGCCTCCGACCCCAACTGCGCTGCGTAGGGCGCAGGTCACCGGGAACGTCGCCGCGCCGGCCTCGCGGCTCGTCGCCGCGCGGCTCTGGGTTCTTCGCTCTTCGCTGCGCCGGCCCCGCGTCGGTCGCCGGCCGCGTACGGCAAGCTGCGAGTGTGAAGGGTGCGTGCAATCGTGGTAAAGTAATCGCTTGTGTGCTGGGCGAAATCCCAGGCCACGCCGCCTTAGCTCAGGGGTAGAGCAGTTCCCTCGTAAAGAACAGGTCGTCGGTTCAAATCCGACAGGCGGCTCCGATCCGAAGCCCCCGCGTCGTCCGCGGGGGCTTCGTCGTTTCTGTCTCCGAATGCGATCCAGTCGATTGAACGTCCGGTTAGCTGCGCCCATTTCGCCATTGCCGAGAGCGGCGGGTCGACGTGGTCGTTTTCCCAGTTGCTGATTGTGCCCTTGCTCTTTCCGAGCAGCTGCGCCATTTCGCTTTGGTCAATCCCAACGAACATGCGCGAACGTGACAGGCGTTCGCCTTGGGTGGTGGTCCGGGTAAGCGTTGCCATGATGCTTCCTCCGTTGCTTCTTGCATTGAAATATACGCCGCTTGCGTGCAAGATGTTTGACTTGACAAGCAACTAGTCGGTATCTTGAATTTCGTGTCCAAGATCTTGCATGTGCAATCCGATCTTTTACTGACGACTGCTGAGGTTGCTCGTCGTATCGGCAAGTGCCGGGCGACTGTGTGTATGGCGGTGAAGGACGGCAAGCTGGTTCCGGCGATGAAGCTGCCCGGCGTGAATGGCGCGTATCTCTTCGAAGAGGCCGCGGTCGTTGCGTGGCGCACTCCCGGCGACAGGCTGCCCGGCCTGTGACGACGTATCGGGCCTACATCTGCACCCTGCACGCTCCCGGCCTGCGGGATGTGTTCTGGCTTCGCCGCTTCTCCGAGATGCGTTCTCTGCTCGAGTACTTCGCCGCGCAGCTCTGCGGCACTTCTCCGTGCGAGCATCCCGGCGACGTGCGCCTGGTGCTCGATCGCGTGTGGCTCGCAGATGGCTTTCTCTGCGACCGACCGACCGAGTTCACGTCGGTACCGGATCAGCTGTCACACGTATGCCCTCGTGCCCTTCTGGAGGCGCTTTGAGCGTTGTTTTTGAGGCGTCCGGGCAGGCGGCGTCAGCCGCCCTCGGTATAGATGCAAGTACCGTAACCCCTAGGCGGACCCGGAAGCCCTCTGCGCGTGCTCTCCGTGATCTGCGGCGCACTCGGTTCGAGCGTCGTCAGCAGTCACGCGACTGGCTCCTCGATCAGGCCCGCGACCTCGTAGACGATCCCGCGCACGTCGTCCACGTCGCACCGCGCCCGGCGAAATGCGGGTGGGCGTGCGCCGCCGCGGTGGGCGTCCACAAGGGCGACAAGCAGGCACGGTTCTCGGGGGTGCAGTCCTGCGCGTCGATCTGGGCATGCCCGACCTGCTCGTCCGTGATCCGCGCCCGCCGCGCCGAGGAAATCCAGCACGCCGCCGACTGGTGGGAAAAACAGGGCGGATCGTTCCTCTTCGCGTCCTTCACCGCGCGCCACTTCCTCGAAGACTCCCTGAAAACCTCCCTCTCCGCGCTCACCGAGGGCTTCACCCGCCTCATCCGTGGCGCACCTTGGAAGAGGTTCGCGGCCCGCCACGGCATCGCGCACATGATCAAATCCGTAGAAATCACCGTCTCCTGGCGCAACGGCTGGCACGCCCACCTCCACGTTCTCTTCTTCACCGATGCCCGCGCCTCGAAGACCGCACTCGATGAAGCCAAGGGCTGGCTGTCTGATCGGTGGGCCGAGATGGTCGTGAAGTCCGGGGGTCGACGCCCGTCGCGTCGCCGCGGGGTCGATCTGCGTACGGTGCAAGACGGCAACGTGGTCGCGCAGTACATCTCGAAGCTGCAAGAAACCGAGTCGCCGCGCGAGTGGCGTATCGGTCAGGAAATGGCCCGCATTGATGCGAAGAAGGGTCGCCTCGATTCGCTCGTGCCGTTCGATCTGCTCGACACTGACGGGCTCGATGCTGACGAGGTTGACCGGCAACGTGATTTCTGGCTCGAATACGTGGAAACAACTCGCGGTCGTAGGGCGACTACCTGGTCACGCGGCCTCAAAGACGCATGCGGCCTGGACGACGTCGATGATGACGAGGTGCTGGCCGAAGATGCCGCCGAGGTCGTGGAAGAGCCCGCCGAACTCCTGATCCTCGCGCGTGACTGGCGGAAAGTGCAGTCTCGCCCCGAGATTATCGCCCGAATTCTCGACCTGGTGGAACTCGGCCGGGCTGATGAGGTCGCGGAGTATGTGCCGATACTCATACCGGTTCATAGCAAAACTTGATATTTATCAAGTCGGGTTCATGGGTGATTGACTGGTTTCAGAGCTTCACAGAGGCTCCTGAATCTTTCAGAAATCGTGAATCGAGGGTGTGAAATGGCTATTGGTGTGAAGGTCGATCCGAAGGTGATCGCGGCGGGGCAGGTCGTCCTGGTGCAGGAACGGCGCGGCTTCGTCTCGGACGATGATCGGGCGCGCGGTGTCGTCGGTGAGATCGAGCGGCACGACGTGCTGCTGCTCCAGCCCACCGGTGGTCAGCTCGCGGTGCGGTTCCGGGTTCGCGACAAGCTGGATCTTCCCGTGGTGGGCTATTACGCTGCGTTCGAGTGCCGTGTCTCTGAGGGGTCGTTCCGGGATGACTCGGGGCAGGATCGGCAGTTCGTGTCGCTCGTGGCCGAGCGGCCCGCGTTCGATGCACTGGATATGATCCAGTCGAGCCTGGCTGCGGCGTAGGTCATGCCGGAGCAGGTGCTGTGGGTCTTCTGGACCACTGTGCTCTGTGCGTACGGTCTCGCGGGTCTGCTCTTTGCGGTGTCTATTCGTCAGGATCGTGCACGGGTCGATCTTCGGTTCGCGGAGATCGAGGAGGCACGCAAGCGCACGGATCGTGAGTTGGTGCGGTCGTCGCGTGATCCCAAGTTCCGGCATCCGGGGCTGTAAATGACTCCCGATCTTCTCTATGCCGCGATTGTGTGCGCCGCGTTTCTCGGCATGATCATCTCGTTCACGTGCGGGTACCTCACGCAGGTGCTCTCATGAGCCCGTACGAGCTTGCACCTGTGGCGGCGATGATTTCTGCGGGTGTGCTGCTGCCGGTTCTAATCGCGCGGTTGTGGTCATGGACGCAGGAGATGATCTGATGCCAGTTCCCACTGATTTGAGCATCACTATTGCGCTGACAACAGGCTTGGGCCTCGCGTTTGGTGCTGGTGTTGCTATCGGTTTCGTTGTTCGTCTTATTCGAAAGAGGGGGTGAAAAATATGGATCCCACTATCGCATCCGTCATCGAGACGGCTCTGGCCGGTTTTACCGATCAGGCCTGGATCGTGGCCCCGCTCGGCCTCGCGGCTGGTGTCGTGCTCTTCGGAGTTCCGCGCCTGTTCCGCTGGGTCAAGGGCCTCGCGTCCTAGCACCCAGAGAGGGGCTTACACCTGGTCCGGTGTAGGCCCCTTTCTGCTTTCAAATGTTCATTCACTCATTGGGGTTTGATGTGTTCAAGTTGCGTAAACCGCGGCGGCGGGTCGTGGCATCGTTGGTGGCGGCTGTGTTGGTCGTTGGTGTCGGTGCTTCGACTGCTTCTGCGGTTACTGCGGGTCAGGTGGTAGATGAGTGGTCGTCTACGGGGCCGTACGCGGACTTTTATCGGCAGTGGGCGGCGGATATCAAGAGCGGCGATTATGTGCCCGAGTCGATGAAGGTGGCGGCTCCGTCGTCGGTGATCACGGCTACGGCACCGGATGATCCTCAATTGCGGACGCAGTCGGTGAATCAGTGGCGTGCGAATCCGCAATCGTTGATTGACGCGAAGAACCGCACCTCGACACCGACAGGGATGACGACCGAGAATTGGCAGCGCGAGATCTCGAAGGCGGGCCGGTGGCAGCCGCGCCTGACAGCGTTCAAGGCCATCGGTGGGGGTGCTCTTTTGGCCTTGGGGCCAGAGATTGCCTGGACCATTCGTGATGGCTGGCTCTATCCGATGCTGGGGCAGCAGCTGGGAATTGATCTATCGAGCGCAACCGAGAGCACCTACTGTGTGCGGCACGGTGGTTTTGTGACTGATTTCTTCAGTAGTTGGGTTGGGGCCGAGTGTGCCGAATGGCGTTTGCATGAGGATTATCAGGTACTGGTTGGTGATGTTCGTGTTTCGACCACGGGGACTGTTGCTGGATATACGTATATCGGGCTGTATAGCACGGGTGATGGGCTGAAGGGTCATTGCTATACCGATGGCTCTCCGGGTCGAGGAAGTGGAGCCCCTGCGGGTTATCAGATTCGATATAAGAGTGGTTCTTCGTATGGGCTTATTTCCACATTCACGCCGCCCGGCGATGCTTTCTGGGTTACCGGGTGTGGAGCTTTGGGCGGGAACGCGTTTGCTCGCACGGGTATTGACGTTCTCAATCCTGGTTTGTCGCTGGTGCGGCTTTCGGATGGTGCGGTTATCGAGCAGCACGGTCTTGTCGATGAGGCTGATGATGTTGAGTGGATTACGCGAGTTCGATGCTTAGATGGTTCCATTCGCACCGCGGTTTCTGAGTCGTATCAACAGGAAGCGCTTGGCGGGGTTGCTGTGCCAATGGATGTTGCGTTGGATGGGTGTCAGCCGGTCGGCGTGGACTTGGGCATGCAGAAAGCGGGCAAGGGAACTGCTGGTGGTGGCACGTCGTGGACGACGGGTCATACGTCTACGGGCACTTCGGGTGTGAGTACTACTGAGGTGCCGACTGAGGTGCAGGACTGGATGCGCGATTTCCCGCAGTGCTGGGATGGGTCCTGTTCGCTTGATCTGAAGAAGGTCATCGGTGGCACGATGGAGCTCGACTGTTTCCAGGCCCCGGATCAGTGTGTTGATTGGCGTGAGGAAGCGAATGCTGACCCGTCGAAGTACCGCTGCTATTACGCGGGCTCGATCGTGGATCTTGCCGAGTGCAACGTGTATGGGCGTACGTTCGTGCGCAGTAACGTGCAGGAGGGCACCGGTTATTCGGATCCGAAGACGGGCGAGACGGTCAAGACGGGTACGGGCACGACGACTACGACGAATCCGGGTGCTGCGACGACGGCGATGGCTGCTCCTGCTGCTGATCCGACGCAGAATCGGCAGTGCTGGCCCTCGGGCTGGGGCGTGCTGAATCCGTTCGAGTGGGTGTATTTGCCGGTGAAGTGTGCGCTCGAATGGGCATTCGTGCCTCGGGATTCTGCCATCAAGTCGTTTCGTACCAGTATTGCTGCGCGCTTTTCACTGACTTCTTTTGGCGCAATCGCTGGGATCGTCGGGGCCGTTACCGTCGAGGGAATAGGCGATGGCTGCACGGGCCCTCCGCTGTCGTTCAAGTATGGGCAAATCGATGAGACATGGTATCCATTTGCTGCATGTGATGATCCGATGGCCGGTGTTGCTGCGACGATCAAAATGTGGCTTGGATTTGTGATCAGCGGTGCTGCTGTCTTCGCCATCATTCGATACATCACGGCGACGATTGGTTATATCCCTTATGGAGGGTCTGGAGCGCTAGATAGTCGAAGTAGCGGACCACGATTCGAAGCAACGAGGGATGACTGATGATTATCGAATTCCTTATTGCGCTGGCTGAGGGTGTGATTTCTTGGTTTATGGAACTGCTGGATTTCGAACTCGTGCCGCAAGAGGCGGTGCTTGATGTTGGAGCTGGGATCGCGCCGTGGGCACATGGAATTTACGATCTTGGCGTTTGGATTCCGTGGTCCACACTCGCCTTTTGGGTTCCGATAGTAGGCACGGCGTATGTCTCATCGTTGTTTTTCAAGTTCATTAAGAACATGTTTAGTCACGTTCCCAAATACGGCGGAAGGGGATAACAGTGGGGCAATTGTTTGGGCTGATGGTGGATGAGGAGAGCGAAGGGGCAGAGCGGCGAGCCGCCGAGGAGCCGCTTGCGGCGGTCGGCGGGTCGCCTGCTGCACCGTTCGCAGGCTTCCGGGTCACCAATCAGATTTGGCGTCGCCGGTCGACCGGCATTCATGGGTATGTGGGCCTGAACGGTGCCGGGAAGTCGGCCGCGATGGTGCGGGATACGATCCCCTCGTTGCGGAAGGGCCGCCGGGTGCTGTCTACGGTGCCGATCCTCGATCCCTCGACGGGGGAACCTCACCCGCTGTACATTCCGTTCACGGAGTGGCCGCAGTTGATCGAGGCTCGCGGCGTCGATGTGCTCATGGATGAGATGACGGGTATCGCTGGTGCCCGTCAGGCTATGTCGATGCCGGTCGAGGTTCAGGCGATCCTCGACAAGCTTCGCAAGTCTGATCTGGTGGTGCGGTGGTCGGCGCCGGATTGGTCACGTGCAGATTCGATCATGCGCGATAACACGCAAGCGGTGACCTATTGCGACGGGTATCTGTCGAAGCGCACTGATCGGCGCTCGTCTGATGGTGAGGCGCGTCTGTGGCCTCCGAAACGGCTCTTTCGTCTGCGTACGTATGATCCGCGTGAGGCGTCCGACTTCACGCCCTCGGGGCTGCGTCGGATGAGGGCGCTCGCGGTTGAGTGGTGGTGGGGGCCGGGCTCGATGGTCTTCGACACGTATGACACTTCGGCTCCGGTGAATCGTGTGGGAATGATTCTTGATTCAGGCCGGTGCGTGCATTGTGGCGGTCGGCGCGCTATCCCTGCTTGCAGCTGCTAGGAATCGTGTGGTGCCCAGTCGCGAGGGCCTGGTGCTGTCTTAATCTCGTTCGGTCCGTAGCGAGCATGTGTACGCTGCAGCGCGCTTTTCTTCGATGTTCGTTTTGTTCGTACTCGTTTTCTCGGGCGGCTGGTTCCTAAGACGTGTTCTATGCCTTTGCGGTATCCAGCTTTGTAACCGAAATATCGACCTCCGAAGTACAGGGCAAGGGGAGCAGCAAAGAAGCCGATGAGTCCAACGTACTGTTTCGTGGTGTCATCGAGAAGGATTGACAGCATAGGTGGATGATAGCGGGAGCATGCGAAGGGCCGGCTACTCGGTGGTGAGTAGCCGGCCCTTGTGCGTCTGTTTTAGCCGGCCT
>JBEBWI010000023.1:0-26207 GCA_040392345.1 Leucobacter soli
CGCGCCGACCCCTCGTTCACCTCGCGCCACGCGACCGAGTTCACCTCGATCGACACCGAGTTCAGCTGGATCGACTCGCACGAGGATGTCATGGAGTTGCATGAGGAGCTCATGGTCGCCGGCCTCGCAGCGGTGAAGGAGAAGCACGGGGAGGCGATCCACAAGCTCTTCGGCATCGAGGTCACCGTGCCCGAGCGGCCGTTCCCGCGTATTCCGCTCGCCGAGGCGAAGCAGATCGTGAAGGAGCGCGGCTACGAGGTGCCTCGCGCCGACGCCGACATGGACCCCGAGGGCGAGCGCCAGATCGCCGCGTACGTCAAGGAGAAGTACGGGCACGACTTCGTGTTCCTCACCGACTACGCCACGTCGATCCGCCCGTTCTACCACATGCGCCACGATGACGACGCCGAGCTGACCAAGAGCTACGACCTCATCTACCGAGGCACCGAGATCTCGACCGGGGCGCAGCGCGAGCACCGCGTCGACGTGCTCGAGGCGCAGGCCCGCGAGAAGGGCATGGACCCCGAGGAGTTGTCCTTCTACCTCGACTTCTTCCGGTACGGAGTGCCCCCGCACGGCGGCTTCGGCATGGGTCTCGGCCGCGTGCTGATGCTGCTGCTGCAGCAGTCGTCGATCCGCGAGGTCACCTATCTGTTCCGCGGGCCGAACCGGTTGCTGCCGTAGTCTTCGCGAGTGGATCCGCGTGTGATGCCTGCAGTTGCCGGCGTTCGCCCGCGAGCACCGCGAAGTCGAGCCGGTTGCCCGACGGCGGCAGCGGGCACAGGTAGGCGGGCGCGAAGCTGCACGGCGGCAGATACGCGCGGTTGAAGTCGAGCGTCACTCGCTGCGCCGAGTCGTGCGGCTCGCTCAACGGTACGTCGAGGAACCTGAACTGCTTCGTCTGGGCACCGTTGCTCGAGTCGCCGAAGGAGACGTAGAGGCCGGTCTCGGTGCGGAAGCCGAGCAGTGCGTATTCCTGCCCCCCGTGGGCGAAGCGCAACCGTCCGGCGATGGGGAACTCGGCGCTGCCGCCGTCGGCCTGATCGACCCGCAGCCGGTCGGCTTCGGGTTCGAAGTCCGCTTCGATCTGCCACTCGGGCTGCCAGTCGAACGCCTCGATGCCGGCGAGGGCGGTACGGGCCTCGGACCGGGGGTCGAACACCCGCGCCGCCAAGCGGGCCTCGCGGGCGACGACGCGCACCAGCTTGTCGCCGAGCTCGAGCGATTCGCCGATGGCGAGCGACACTTCGCTGCGGGTGGGCTCGGAATCGACACCGGCGACGACGCCCGTGCCCTCGGCGGTGCCGGGGCCTGCGCCGTGCGCCAGCACGACCGTTCCGTCAGTGCGCCAGAGGCCGTCGAGGCCGTCGATCTCGATCGGCGCCTCGCCGAGCCACACGGTCGCGACTGCGGCCGCGATGCCGTGCGGCGCCTGCCCCAGCGCCAGCCGCTCCGCACGCCAACGCCGCCAGTCGGCCTCGTCCGCGTGCTGCTGGACGGTGCGTCCGTCGGCGACGAGCTGCTCGGCGCGAGGTCGGTCGTCGATCGCAGTGGGTGAAGTCATCAGAATCCCTTTCCCGGGTTGAGGATGCCGGTCGGGTCGAAGGCCCGTTTGATGCCGGCGTGCAGTCGGAGCGAGCGTTCGCCGAGTTCGGCGCGCGCCCAAGGCAGTTTTGCGGTGCCGACGCCGTGCTCGCCCGAGACCGTGCCGCCGAGATCGAGCGCAAGCGCGTAGATGCGTTCGGCGGCGTTGGCGGCGGCAGCCTCGGCGGCGGCCTCAGCAGCCGAACCGTCTGCCCCCGCGGGCACGAGCACGAGCGGGTGCAGGTTCCCGTCACCGACGTGCCCGATGGTGAAGATCGGGGCGCCGGTCTCGGCGCCGATCCGCTCGACAGCCGCGACCGCCTCCAGCAGCCGCGACCGAGGCACGGCGATGTCTTCGATGATCACGCGACCGAGGCGTTCGATGGCGGGCAACGCGCCTCGGCGGGCCCGGGTGAGCACGGCGGCCTCGGCGGTGTCGGCAGCACGATCGACCTGAGTGGCGAAGGGCCGTACGGCCCCCACGACCGCCTCGGCCTCCGCAGCGGCGCCATGGCCGTCGGTCTGTATCAGCAGGAACGCGGCGCCGCGGGCGCGCAGCGCGGTGCCCTCGGCGACATCGATCGCCGCGAGCGCCGCGCCGTCGACGAGCTCCAGCACTGCGGGCTGCACGCGGGCAGCTGAGATCGCTTGCGCCGCCCGCACCGCGTCGGCGACCGAGGTGAAGTAGGCGGCGACGGTCTGCTCGCCGACGGGGGCCGGCTGCAGCCGCAGCGTCGCACCGACCACGACGCCGAGCGTGCCCTCCGAGCCGACGATCAGCGAGGTGAGGTCGAACCCGGTCACCCCCTTGATGGTGGGGCGGCCGGTGCTCACGATCGACCCGTCGGCGAGCACGACGTCGAGCGAGAGCACCGACTGCCGGGTGACGCCGTACTTCGCGGCGCGCAGCCCGCCCGCGTTGGTCGCGATATTGCCGCCGATCGTCGAGAGTTCGTGGCTGGCCGGGTCGGGCGCGTAACGCAGCCCGTACTCGGCGGCCGCCCGGTCGAGCTGCGCCGTGATCACGCCTGGCTCGACGACCGCGACCTCGTCGATCGGGTCGATGCGGAGGATCCGGTTCAGCCCCGAGAGATCGAGCACGATCGCCCCCGAGACGGCCGCAGCGCCGCCCGCGAGCCCCGACCCCGCGCCGCGGGTGACGACCGGAATGCCGTGATCGGCCGCGTGGCGCACGATCTGCGCGACCTCCTCGGCCGAACGCGGAGTCGCGAGACCGCGCGGCTCGCCGCTCGCGGGCGCACCCGAACGATCGGTGGACTCGGGTGCCGATGCGGCGAGCGGGCGGAGGCCGAGTGCGCTGAGATCGATCGGGCCGGCGTCGAGTACGGTCACGAGAGAATCCTCCGGCCCGCGGCGACCAGCGCTGTATCCTCCTGCGGCGGGTGCACACGCGCGCAGAGCACGTCGCGAAGCAGCCGCTCGAACGCATAGTGCCGTGACAGGCCGGGGTTGCCGATTGCAGCGACCGCGGTCTGCACGGCAGCGATGGCCGAGCGCACGACCTGCGCCTTGATCACGTTCGTCTGCGCGAGCACCCCCGATTCGCCGGCCTCGACGCGCAACTGCGTGCCGTAGAGCAGGGTCTCGGCCTGCGCGATCTGCGCCTCGATCTCACCGGCGACCACCTGGATCCGCTCGGTCGTGGAGATCGGGCGGCCGAGCGCCGCAGGCACCCGTTCCTGCGCGAAACGTACGAAGGCGGATCGCGCTGCACGCGCCACGCCGACGTAGAGCGCGGCGTGGCCGAGCCCGGTGGTGGCCTCGGCGCTGGCCGGGTCACGATAGCTGCCGTCGGGTTGGCGCGGTATCTCGGCGAACGCGTCGAGCGGCACGCGCACATCTTCGTAGATGACGTCGTGCGTGTTCGAGGCACGCAGGCCCAGGTGATCCCAAGTCTTCACCCAGCTGATGCCGGCCAGGTCGCCCGGCACGATCAGGTGCCCCACCCTGGGGTGCTCGGGTTCCGCCCCCGGCTCCTCGGCACGCACCCACACGACGTGATAGTCGAGGGCCTGCCCGCCGGTCGCGTAGGCCTTGTGCCCGTTCAGCACCCACTCGTCGCCCTCCCGGCGGGCGACGGTCGCAGGCAGCCCGCCCCGGGCCGGCGCGCCGAGATCGGGCTCGGCGCGCACGGCGTTCGCGAGCGTCGGCCCCGCGGCGCTGCGGCGCAGGAACTCGGCGTAGGTCTCGGCCGGCCAGGCCCGCGGGCCGAACTGATCGGCGTGCGCACCGAGGCTGTTCGCGACGAGCAGCGCGACCGAGGCGTCCCCCTCGCCGAGCGCGACGAGAATGCGGGTGAGGTCGCGAGCCCCGAGCCCGGGGCCGCCGAAGCGGGGGTCGACCGAGGCGGTGAGCAGGCCCGCGCGATGGGCGACCCGAAGCCCGGGAAGCGGCGGCTCCCCGCTGGCGTCGTGCGCCGCGGCGTGCTCGGCGATCTCGGCCGTCACTGCGGCGAGCGCCGCATCGCTCAGGTCGGGACGCGGGAAGTCGAGCCCGAGTTCGGCGAGAGCCGGAGTCGCCGCCGAGACCGGGGCCGCGGTCATCGGGCACCTGCCAGGGCGAAATCGGGAGCGAACGCGCCCGGATGCTGCGCCTGCAGGCTGCCGAGCCGCCCGCTGGCCGCCCTGTGGGCGAGCTCCTGCCGCACGAGCGGCAGCACGTAACGGCCGTAGTCGATGACATCGTTCAGCGTGTCGTAGCCGCGGATCGAAACGATGGAGGCACCCAGGTCGATGTAGTCGAGGATCGCCGCCGCGACGGTCTCGGGCGCGCCCACCAACGCGGTGGAGGCGCCCTGACCGCCGGTGACGGAGGCCGTCTTCGTCCAGAGCGCGCGGTCGTAGACCTCCTGCCGTGCAGCGAAATCGAGTGCGCGCTGCGAGCCGACGTTCTGCGGCGCGGTGCCCACCGGCTCGCGCCGCGCCCGCAGCAGGCCCTCACGGTGGGTCTGGCCGATCCGACCGGCGTAGTCGTGAGCCTTCTCCCAGGCCAGTTCGTCGGTCGGGGCGATGATGGGCCGGAAGGTGACCCAGAAACGCGGGCGATCGCTGCGGCCCGCGGCCGCGGCGATGGCGTTCACCCGAGCGATCTGCGCGCTGATCTCGGAGAGCGGCTCGCCCCAGAAGCTGAAGATGTCGGCGAGTTCGCCGCCCAGTTGGAAGGCCGGGTCGGATTGCCCGCCGATCGAGACGGGCAAGGCCTCGCCGGAGTAGGTGGGGAAGCCCGGGCCGAAGCCGTCGAAGCGATAGTAGCGACCGTCGTGGCTGAACGGCTCCCGCTCGGTCCAGGCGCGGCGCAGCAGAGTGAGGAACTCGCGCGTGCGCTCGTATCGCTCCGCCTTCCCCAGGTAGTCGCCCTGGCGTGTCTGCTCCTCCTGCTGCCCGCCTGAGATCAGGTGGATCAGCGCGCGGCCGCGCGACAGCTGATCGAGCGTGGCGAGCTGCTGTGCGACGACCAGGGGAAAGGCGGTGTTCGGGCGCACGGCGACGATAGTCTTCAGGCGTTCAGTCACCTGCCCGACCGCCGAGGCCAGCACTATCGAATCGGCACTGTCGGAGCCGTACGGCAGCAGGGTGTAGTCGAAGCCGCCATCTTCGATGGCGCGCGCGTAGCGGCGAATGAAGTCGACGTCGAGGCCGCTGCGCGGAACCGGGTTCAGTTCCGTCGCGGGGCTGGTGTGAACCTGACTGACGAACTCGACCTCGGGCGAGGCCGTTTCTGGGATGGTGTGCTCGGTCATACGAGTGCTCCTTCTACTGCTGAGATCTCTGTCTTCTCAGTGAGATCTGTGGGCTCGGTGAATTTCGGTTCCGGCTGCCGTCCCGCAGCCGCGCGCAGCACCTCGCCGACGGTACGGGTGCCGGGTGCCTCCCCGGCGAGCGCCGCCGCGGCAAGCACCCGCTGGATGGCGACGTTGTAGGGGGCCTCGAGACCCTGCAGTCGAGCGCGCAGGGCGATCTCGCCGTTCAGGTAGTCCACCTCGCTGCCAGACCCCCGGGCGAAGCTCTGCCAGGTGGAGAGACCGCGAACCGGTTCGTCCTCGGGATGCTCGACCCGGGCGAGCGAAGCGTCATAGTCGAGCTCTGCGACAGGGTCGGCGAAGGCATGGCCACTGCTCAGCAGCACCTCCCGCGCCTCGCCGACGATGCGTTCCCGCAGCTCGTCCTCCTCCTCCGCGGTGCCCTCGAGCACTTCGATGGGGAAGGCGATCGACAGGAGCAGCTTCCAGGCGAGCCACCGCTGAGGTTCGTCGGCTTCCTGAACCAGCCACTCGGCGGCACGCAGGTCCGCCGCCACAGCCGCGAGTCGCGCCGCAGCCTCCGGTGCTGCCTCGGCCGTGGGGTAGGCGCCCAGTATCAGTTGGCCGAGCTTCGGGGCATTCCGGATCTCGACGGTTCCGGCGGAGACATGACTCGCGGCGACGAGGGCGACTCCCGCGAGCACCGTGTCGAAGCGGCGCAGCGCGGCACGCGGGGCATCGAGGCCGTTCTGCAGGGTGATCAGCGTGAGTCGCTCGCCGGCCGTCGCGCTCGTGCCGTCGCCGCCCCGCACCGGTTGCTCGGCCCAGAGTCGCAGCGCCGCCTCGACATCCTGCGACTTCACGGCCAGAACCAGCGCGTCGTCGTCGCGCAGCACCACCTCCTCCGCTGACGCGACGGTCTCGACGTCGAGCCTCTGCTCCTCGCCCCCGTGGGCACCGGCTCGCGTGTACCGGAGGCCGGTCTCCCGAATCCGCTCGTAGCTCGCGCCCCGCGACACCAGTACTGCCTCGAGGCCCGCCTCTCGCAGGCCCACCGCCAACGCGACGCCGACGCCGCCCGCGCCGATGACGATGTACCGGCCGACCATCAGAGACCCGACCG
Organism: Leucobacter soli; assembly: GCA_040392345.1. Classification (GTDB taxonomy): domain Bacteria; phylum Actinomycetota; class Actinomycetes; order Actinomycetales; family Microbacteriaceae; genus Leucobacter; species Leucobacter soli_B. The sequence goes on from JBEBWI010000023.1 coordinate 6,468, forward strand.
CTCGGCGAAGGTGAACGCCGGCTCGAAGTGTGCCCGAGCGAGTTCGGGTGTCAACGTCCACCCCTGCACCAGCTGCTCGGGCAGTCGCTGCGCGCCCTCGACCCCGAGCAGTGCGAGGTTCGCGTCAGCCGCTCGCTCGGCGGCCCAGAGGTAGAAGGCGGCCTCACCGACGCCTCCGCCCCAGGTGACGAAGCCGTGCCCGTCCTGTATGAAGACCCGCTTCCCCTGGCGCGCCAGGTCGAGGTTGCTCGTGGGCTCGCCCCCGCCCCAGATCTGGCGGCTCAGCCCCTGCAGCCCGATGATGCCGGCGGAGTCCGTGTTGACCGCTTCGAGCGGACGGCCCAGGTTCGACCAGATGAAGCCGCGCGGCGTGTGCAGGTGGAACACCACGTTCACCTCAGGCAGCGCCTCGTGCAATGCCAGGTTGCCGGCGAAACCGTAGGTACCGTGCGCGGTGCGGGGCTCGACGGTCTCGCCCTGGCCGTTCACCAGCACGAAGTCCTCGGGCCGCACGGTGCTGATCGACACCCCGAACGGGTTCACCCAGTAGTGGCCGGGCACCTCGGGTGCGCGTGCAGTGACGTGCCCGTTGAAGCCGAATTCGTAGCCGAGCCGGCCGAAATGCCGAAGCGCGGCGGCCAGCTCCCAGCGCACGTCCCGATCGGGCACCGGCGGCGTCGGCGGAAAGTGAGCGGTCTTCTTCGGCTCCTCTTGCTGCGGTTCCGTCTGGTTCGTTTCTGTCAGGCTCATCGTGTCTCCTCGTCGGTGGTCGGAAGGCCGAGGTTCCGGCGCAGCGTGCGGTGCCGGTACTCGGTCTGGAAGAGGCCGCGTCGCTGCAGCTCGGGCACGAGGTGCTCCGTGATCGCGGCGAGGCCGTGCTCGTAGTTGTTGTAGAAGGGCAGGAAGTTGAAGCCGTCAGCGGCCCCCAGTTCGAAGCGCTGCTGCAACTGGTCGGCGATCCGCTCGACCGAGCCGATGGGGAACCAGTGGCCGGCAGCGCTCGCGTGGTAGAGCACCAGGTCGCGCACCGTGCGCAGTTCGCCGCGCTGCAGCAGGCGCAGCAGCACCCCGTAGCGGGAACGACGGCCCTCGACCTCCGACTCCTGCGGCAGCTCGTGCACCGGCACGGCATCGTCGAGTTCGAGTTCGTCGAAGCTGTAGCCGTTGAACTGGCTTGCGAGCCCGCGCCTCGCCGCCTCGAAGTCGATGTCCTCGTAGGCGTCTCGCCAGATCCGTCGCGCCTCCTCGTCAGTCGATCCGATTACCGGCGCGACTCCGGGCAACAGCTTCACGTGGTCGGGATTGCGGCCCGCCCTGGCAACCCTCTGCTTGAAATCGCGGTAGAACGAGATCGACTCTTCGAGATCCACGAGCCCGGTCGTGAAGACGAGGTCGGCGTGCGATGCGCCGAGTTCCTGTCCCGCCTCCGACGAGCCGGCCTGCGCCAGAATGGGTCGGTCCTGCGGGCTGCGCGCGATATCGAGCGGGCCGCGAACCGAGAAGTGCTTCGAATTCCATTCGATCTGCCGCACCTTCTCGGGATCGATGAGGCGGTTGCCCTCGCGGTCGGCGACGATCGCATCGTGATCCCAGCTCTCCCAGAGCGCGGAGACGACGCCCGCGAACTCCGTCGCGACCTCGTAACGATTGTCGTGATCCACGTCCGGCCTGCCGAAGTTCGGGCCGCCCGCCGCCGAGGTCACGAGGTTCCAGCCGGCTCGGCCACGCGAGATGTGGTCGAGCGAGGCCACTTGCCTTGCGACGTTGTAGGGCTCGAAGAACGAAGTGGAGATCGAGCCGATCAGTCCGATCCGCTCGGTCCGGGTCGCGAGCGCGCTGAGCAGCGTGGTCGGTTCGAGGCCGAGCCCGACGGTCTGCGGGCTCGTGGCGACGCCGTCGGCGAGAAACAGGGTGTGCAGCTTCGCTGCCTCGGCCTGCTGCGCCTCGCGCACGTAGAGGTCGATGTCGGGGGACGGCGTCTCGTGCTCCGGCCAGGCGCGCCGCCAGTTCTGGGACGGCGGGCTGAGCAGGAGGCCGAGCACGAGCTCGCGCTGCTCCTCCGGCTTGTCGATGATGTCATTCGTCATGATGGTGGTTTCCTTGCGATCAGGCTTCGGCGGAGTCGTGCTGCAGCGCGAGTGCGCGCTGCGTGTTGAGCGGCGACCCCGCGGCGTCCTCGAGATCGTCGTCCCCCGAAACCGGGTGAATCTCGACGAAGCCGCGGTAGATGGAGAGCTCGACGACGATGCCGTAGACCCGCTCGATGAGTTCCGATGAGTACACCTCGACGGGCGGGCCCGCGGCGAGGATCTCCCCGCCCTGCAGGAAGACGACCTCGTCGCAGAATCTCGCGGCCTGATTGAGATCGTGGATCGCGACGATCGCCGCCACCCCGCTCTCCCGGGCGATGCGCTGCGCCAGGGTGAGGGTCTCCCACTGGTATCGAATGTCGAGTGCCGAAGTCGGCTCGTCGAGCAGCAGGATGGTCGGATCCTGCGCCAGCGCCCGCGCGATGAGCACGCGCTGGGCCTGCCCGCCCGAGAGCTCCGTGACCTGTTTGTCTGCCAGCTCGTCGAGCCCGAGCAGCGAGAGGGCGCGCTCGACGTGCTCCCAGTCCTCCTCGCTGGGGCGAGTGCCGAAGTAGGGCGTGCGCCCGAGCAGCACCGACTCGCGCACATCCTGGTTGAAGGCGAGGTTGATCGCCTGCGGCACGTAGGCCACCAGACGTGCGAGGTCGCGGCGCCCGAGCGTCGTCAGGTCGGTGCTGCCCTGCCAGGTCAGCGCGCCGCTCTTGGCCTTGTTGATGCCGGCGATCGCTTTGATGAGCGTCGATTTGCCGGCGCCGTTCGAGCCGAGCAGGCCGACGAGCTTGCCGGGCGCGACGGTCAGCTGCACGTCGTGCAGGATGTCCGAGTTCTTGCCGTAGCCGACTCTCAAATCAGTCACTTGAAGGGTCATCCGAGGGCCTTCTTCCTGGAGAGGATCAGATAGATGAAGATGGGAGCGCCGACCACGGCGTCGATGATGCCGACCGGCATGACCGCGGGCGCGACCACGAGACGACCCACCATGTCCGAGACGATGAGCAGCAACGAACCGATGATCGCGGCGAAGGGCAGCAGGAAACGATGATTGCCGCCGATGATCAACCGGGCGATGTGCGGGCCGACCAGCCCGACGAAGCCGATGATCCCCATGAAGCTGACCGCCACGGCGGTCAGCACCGTCGCCACCGCGATGAGTTCGAGCCGCACCCGAGTCACGGGAACTCCGAGACTCTTCGCCGCGTCATCCCCGCCGAAGGCGATCGCGTTCAGCGTGCCGCTGCGCAGCTGCACCCAGGGCAGCGCGATCAGCAGCAGGATCAGTAGCGTCACCACCTGGTACCAGACCGAGTTGTTCACCGATCCCCAGGTCCAACGCACGATCGCCGCCAGTACCTCGTCGTCGGCGAAGTACTGGATTCCCGCGGTGAGCGCACCGAAGAGCTGGGTCAGAGCGATGCCGAGCAGGATGAGCGTGGTCGGTTCGAGACGCTTGCGCGAAGCGAGCAGCAGCACCGCGGCGGTGTTCGCGATACCCGCGATCAGGGCGCCGAGCACCAGCGGCACACCCGAGATCGCCGCGCCGCTGCCCGCGAACACGATTGCGAGCGAGGCGCCGAATGCCGCGGCGGGAGCGATGCCCAGCGTGAACGGGCTGACGAGCGGATTGCGCAGCAGCCCCTGGAACAGCACGCCGGCGATCGCGAGCGCGGTTCCGCCGAGAATCGCCAGACCCACTCGGGGCAAACGCAACTCCCAGATGATCGTCTGAGCCTTCAGTACCGCAGGGTCACTGGGAACGCTGCCGGTGATCTTGCTGAAGACGGCACCGAACACGTCGCCGATCGTCGCGCCCGAGGTTCCCATCTGCACGCTGATCACGCTCGCGACGAGTATCGCCACGAGCCCCACCACGACGAACACGACATGGGAGCGATATCGATTCCGGCCCACCGTCTGGCGGGCGGTGGGCGTCGCTCCGTTCGGAGCCGACGATCGCTGTGTGAGCGTGGAGAGTGTCATTGCGTGTGTCCTTCGCTGCCTGTGCCAGGCTGCTCAGCCTGCGATTTTGCGCACGTAGTCGGACGACGGCACCGGGTCGACGCCCTGCAGTTCCAACCACTGGCCGAAGAAGTCGTCGACCTCGACGTTCTCGAAGCGCTCGGGGTACAGCGTCTTCGCGATCCAGACCGAGCCGATCTTCTTGCCCAGCGAGCTGTAGAAGAAGTTGTTGGTCACATAGACCTCACCGTCCTTCACCGCCGAGATCTGATCCCAACCGCCCCGATCCGCGATCGCCTGGGCCTGGCCCTGCCACCGATCCTCCGGCCACACCTCGTAGCCGTAGCTGAGACCGTCGACGCCGTTGTGAATGATCACTTCGGGGTCGCGGTTGATCACCTCTACCGGGTCGACTGGGTAGGAATGCACCTTGGCGCTCTGGTCGTCCGACACCTTCACGTCGCCGAAGATGTTCACTCCGCCACCATCGACGATGACATCGTGCCAGCCCGATCCCGGCACGCCGGTGGCGTACTCAGCATTGTTCTCGTAGTAGACGGTCCTCTTCTCATCCTCCGAGAGCCCGTCAAGACCCTCGGTCAGCGTTGCGTCGATGTCGTCGAAGAACGCCGCAGCTTCAGCGGCCTGCTCCTCAGTGCCGAGAATCTCGCCGAGCACCGGAATGTACTCGCGCAGCACCTTCGGATCCCAGCCGGTCACGACGAAGACGTCGATGCCGAAGGGCTCGAGCTTCTCGATCGCATCCTGGTACGGCCCGTTCCTCATGACGAAGGCGAGCTCTGCGCCGCTGTCGACGATCGCCTCCCAGTTCGGGGCGTCGTTGGGGCCGACGTTCACAGCACCGGCGAAGCTCTCGAGGTAGGTCTTGTTGTTGGAGTTGAGCGGGCTCGACGGGTCCGTGATCTCGCCTTGGGCCACGATCAGGTCGTTACCGCCGACGAGGCGCACCGCCTCGGCCTGATAGATGTAGTCGGTGTAGACGGCGGTGACCGGCAGGTCGATCTCGACCTCGCGCCCGAGCTCGTCCACGAACACCCGGGAGCCCCCGGGCTGCACTGAGTCGGCGTCATCCGCTCCCGCCTCCGCCGCACTCGAAGCGCAGCCCGTGAGCAGCGCCGCTGCGATCCCGAACGCCGCAGCGGTCTGTACCGTGCGCCGCAACCGTGTTCCCGTGTGAGACATTTCGTTTCCCTTCGCGCGTCTGCGCCCTGGGGCGCCGACTGGTTTCGTGTTGTTTCCCGTATGGAAAGCTCACGGCCATTCGAGCAGCGCCGCCGGATCGGCGTCCAACAACGGTGCGCGATGGGATTCGATCAGCAACACTCATGGAGATCGACGAACCGGTGATCCGCGTTGATTTCATGCGGATCGCGGTGGGTCGATGAAACGTTCGCACGCCCCGTCCGTTACGCCGTTTGACTCTGTATTTCTCTGCGAGTCGCTGCCGCAGCGAAACACTGATTAACAATCGCCGCGGCCGCCGGGCGCGCCGAGTACCCCGCATGCCCCGAATGCGACTGCCCGGGTCGCCCGGAGAACAGGGACTGCGGTTGCGCAGACGGCGGGTGCCCCAGAGGCGCCGAGCAGCATCGGCGACCGCGGCGATCCGCTACGCCGAAACCGCGCGCAGCCCGTCGAACCCCTGCGCATCGAAGAATCCCGTCAGAGCTTCGCGCGCGGTCAGTTCGAGTTGCGTCTCGAGACCCCGTCGTGCGGCGAGATTCACGCCGATCTGCCCGAGCACCGGAAGCGAGGGCCGCACTTCGAGACCGGCGGGAGGCCTGATGCCGGCAGCCGGCAGCACCGCCACGCCGAGCCCGGCGCGCGCCGCGGCCATCACCCCTTCGAGGCTCACCGACTCGACGGCGATCTCGACCTTGTAGCCGGCGGCGTTGAGTTCGTGCAGGGCCCGCTGGCGCATTCCGCAGGGCTCGACGTATGCGACGAGCTGAATGCTCTCGCCCGGCTGGGGCCCGCGCCACGCGGGAGCGGAGTACCACTGCAGTTGCAGCGCCCCCACCGAGGTGCCGAGCGTCTCGGGGCCGAACCCCAGGATCACGGCGAGGTCGACCTCACCGCGCCCGACAGCTTCGCTGACCTGGGTCGAACGATCGATGTAGAACTGAACGCCCCGGCCGGGATAGGCGGAGCGGATCGTGCGCAGTACCTCGGGCAGGATCTGATCGGCAGCCGTCTCGGTCGAACCGATCACCATCGGACGCACCTGGTCGACGTCGAGCCGCAGTAGCGCATCGTCGTGCACTGCGAGAATCCTCCTGGCCTCGACGAGGAGGGCCTCGCCCGAGATCGTGAAGCGGGTCTTCCTCCCGTCTCGATTCACGAGCGGCTGCCCGACTCGCTTCTCGAGCTGACGCACATGCTGGCTGACCGCGGGCTGGCTGAGATGCAGCGAAGCCGCGGCACGCCCGAAACCGCCGCACTCGGCAATCGCGACGAACGTCCGCAAATGAGCAATTTCTAGAATGTCAGCCATAAGCATGCATTATTCGTCATGCGCAGGAAATGCTCCTCACTCCTCGACCGAGTTCGTAACAAATCTCGGCCGCAGTGGCCGCACCGAGACGGAGCCGCAGCGCGGGCGGCCCGAAAGAACGCGACGCAGCGGGGTCGGTCACATTCCGACGCACGTCTCACGGCGAGACGCCCGCGGCGTTATAGTCCGATGTCATGACCGCACGAGAATCCATTCTGATCACCGCCACCGAACTCGCGAACAGGCTCCAGCACGAGCGCGATCTGCCGGAGGGGGCGCCCCGCACCCGCGTGCTCGATGTGCGCTGGACGCTGCCGCAGCCAGACGGCCTCCCGCTCTACGAGGCCGGCCATATTCCGACAGCCGTATACGTGAACCTCGACACGGAACTTTCGGAGCACAAGACGCCGCAGGACGGCAGGCACCCGTTGCCCAGCACCGACCGGCTTCAGGCGGCCGCGCGCCGATGGGGCATCAAGGAAGATGACGAGGTCGTGGCCTACGATGGCGGCGGCAATTATGCATCGGCCCGCGCATGGTGGCTGCTGCGCGACGCAGGCTTCACGCAGGTGCGCTTGCTCGACGGCGCGCTGCCCGCATGGGAGCGCGCCGGCTTCGAGCTCGAAACGGGGAGAGTCGCTGCCGCCCCAGGCGATGTGGTGCTCGGATCAGGGCACCTACCGGCACTCGAGATTTCGCAGGTCTCGGCGTTCGTCAGCAGCGGGGGTGCCCTCCTCGACGCGCGCGCGCCGGAACGCTATCGCGGCGACGAGGAGCCCATCGACCCGCGTGCCGGCCACATTCCCGGCGCGCTGAACACCCCGACCGGCGAGAACTTGGACGCCGACGGGCGATTCTTGAGCGCCGCGCAGCTGCGCGAACGATTCGCCGCGCAGGGGGTCGACGCGAGTCGACAGGTGGCGAGCTACTGCGGCTCGGGCGTCACCGCCGCGCACAACCTCGTCGGTCTCGCTCTCGCGGGCATCGACGGCGCGCTCTATCCGGGCTCGTGGTCGCAGTGGTCGAACCACGAGGAGCTGCCCGCCGCGACCGGCCCCACGCCCTGACCGGTCAGAGCAGGTCGAGCAGACGCGCACGCTCCACGGCGTCGCCGAGAATGCGCTCGTGGTCGAACGCCAGACGACGGCGCTCGGGCCCGAGCGCTGCGGCCACCGGGTACCACGCTGCGGCCGCCGCGTCGTCGCCCGCCAACACCGGGAAGACCTCCGGAGCGACGCCCACGAATGAGATGCTCACGACCTCACCGCGTGGATCCCGACGGCCGGCAGGCCCGTAGGCGCCCAGTTGCACGAGCGGCCCCGGGAAGTCGGTGACACCGGTTTCCTCGGCGAGCTCGCGCCTGGCGGCCTGCTCCCCCGTCTCGCCAGGGTCGACGAAGCCGCCGGGCAGGGCGAGGCGGCCCTGATACGGCTCGTTGCCGCGCTCGATGAGGAGCACGTGCAGCTCGCCGTCGCGCAGCGCGAGGGCCACCACATCGGCGGCGACCGGAAACGGAGTGGGCGCGGGGCTCATGTATCGACAACCCGATCAGATGGTGAAGTCGGTCGCAACCCGGCCGGCCGAGTGGCTCTTGATGATCTTGCCCGCGGCGACATGCTCGGGGTGCGTCGCATAGGCGGCGAGCCCCTCCGCGTCGTCGAAGTCGGCGACGAGCGTGACGTCCCAGTTGTCACCGTCGAACAGCTCGTTGCGGTGCACGTGCAGAGCGCGCACGCTCGGCACGGTGCCGGCCAGTGGAGAGAGCGCGGCGCTGATCTCCGCCGCCTGCGCGTCGCGTTCCGAGGCGGTGGCTCCGTTGAGCTTCCAGGAGACGATATGGCGAAGAGTCATGGGGGTTCCTTCGTGTCGAGAGAGCGGCCCGGCGTGGCGTGGAGCGGGTCGGCCCGGCCGCACAAGAAAGCGGATCGGCCGCACTGCGTCTCGCACGCAGGCGACCGGCGATCCACCATCGACTCTAGTGTCGGGCGAACAGCCCCCGCCACCCGGCGGCGCGCTCGATCGCCCGAGTGAGCTTCTCCGGGTCGACCCGCCAGATCGCGTGCCTGCGGCCGGCGACCAGCACCACGGGAATGTCCTCGGAGTGCAGCCGCGCCAGCTCGGGGTCATCGAGAATGCTGCGCTCGTCGAGGGCGGTCGCGATGCCCAGGCCCTCGACCTCGGCGCGCACCCGCTCGATCGTCGCACGTGCGTCGTCGCAGAGATGGCAGCCCGGCTTGGTCAGCAGGGTGAGCGCAACGGTCTTCGGCACCCACTCAGTGTAAACGGCGGTGCCTGCGAGCACGAAAAAGCGGCTGACAACGATCTGCGACCGATGCCAACCGCCCCTCAGCGTTACTTCTTGTTGCGGCGCTGGTGACGCGTCTTGCGAAGCAGCTTGCGGTGCTTCTTCTTCGACATGCGCTTGCGACGCTTCTTGATGACTGAACCCACGATTTACCTCACAACGTCTTCGGGCCGCGTGTTCGTGGCCCACAAAACATCAATAATACCGTGACACGCCGGTGAGGCGAAACCGACTTTCAGTCGCGCAGTTTGAAGCGTGCGACGAGCTCCTTGACACGGTGCTCGGCGAGGGCCGCGACACGCCCGATGCGCTCGGCCGCGGCGGCGGTCGAGTCGGCGAGCACGTCCTCATCGTCGAGAGCGTCGAGAGCGCCAGGAGCCCCGAAGACACCGGGAGCGCCGAAACGCCCCTCGGGGTCGGGCAGCACCTCTCCGCTCTCAGAGACGTATTCGACGGTGACCTCGGTGTCGAAGCCGGCCGACAGGAAGGGGATGACGAAGTCTTCGATCATCTCGAGCGGCTCGGGGTTCAGCGAGTAGAAGCGGTGCTGGCCCTCCTCGCGCACCGTCACCAGTTCGGCCTCGCGCAGCACCTTCAGATGCTTCGACACGGTGGGCTGGCTGATCTCGAGCTGTGCCACGATTTCGGAGACGCTGATCTCGGCTTCCTGCACGTGGCGTTCAAGCAGCACCTGCAATATGTCTCGCCTGGTCGCGTCGGCGATGACCCCGAAAATGTCTGGCATAGAGACTAGGGTATCCGAGCAAGCCCGATCTGCGATGTAGCATGACTGTGCGATCGCTTCACACCGGGCGATCGCCGCGAATCCGGCGGCCTCCCAGTCACCTCTGGCGGCCGGCGCACACGGAGCAGCGGAGAGCGGCGCACACCACGTGCTGACGACGGGAAGAAGGTAGCGTGAGGGCACACACTGTGGCCCGGCGGGCCTCGGCACCCCTGTCGCAGAAGTCATGGCTGCACGTCATGATCCAGTCGTCGCCCGCCCGTTTCGCGCTGCTCGTGTTCACCGCGCTGATCCTGCTGTGGACGGCGCTGTTGTCGCTGCCCATCTCGAGCAGCTCCGGCAAGATCACCCATCTCGCAGACGCCGTGTTCACCGCCGTGTCGGCGATCTGCGTGACCGGGCTCTCGACCGTCGACATGGCGACGCACTGGTCGCTGTTCGGCGAGATCGTGATTCTCGCCGGCCTGCAGATCGGCGGCATCGGCGTGCTCACCCTCGCAAGCCTGCTGGGGCTCACGGTGACGCGCCGCCTGGGCCTGCGCACGCGTCTGCTCGCGGCGGCCGACACGAACCCGGCCCGCACGCAGAAGGGCACGAGCGAGAGCCAGGCGGTGGGCCTCGGAGACATCGGCGGCCTGCTGCAGGCGGTCGCGCTCAGTCTGCTCGTGATCGAGGCGGCGCTGACGCTGCTCATCACACCGCGCCTCATGTCCGAGGGTCTCGACTTCTGGCACTCGCTGTGGCATGCCTTCTACCTCGCCGCTTCGGCGTTCACCAACACCGGCTTCTTCCCGCTGCCGGGCGGCCTCGAGCCCTTCGCCGCCGACCCGTACATGCTCTCGGTGCTGGCAATCGGCGTGTTCCTCGGCAGCATCGGCTTCCCGGTGATCTTCGCACTGTACCGCGCGGTGGCGGGCCGGCGGCCGGGCGTCGCCGCGCACAAGCGCCTCGGTCTGCACGCGAAGCTGACCCTCGCGACCACCATCGCATTCGTCATTCTCGGGTGGATCGCCATCGCCGGTCTCGAAGCTGACAACCCGGCAACATTCGGTTCGCAGGGCTTCTGGCAGACCATCATGAGCTCGGGCTACATGTCGGTGATGACGCGCTCGGGGGGTCTCGGCATCGTCGACCCGGTCGACATGAACGGGTCGACGATGCTCGTGATGGACATGCTGATGTTCGTCGGCGGAGGCTCGGCTTCGACCGCCGGCGGCATCAAGGTGACGACCATCGCGGTACTGTTCCTCGCCGCCTACGCAGAGGCGCGCGGTTACCAGGACATGCAGGCGTTCGACCGGCGCATCCCGGTCGAGGTGCTGCGCCTGGCCGTGTCGATCGTGATCTGGGGTGCGACCATCGTGGCAGTGGCGACGGTGACGCTGCTGCAGATGACGAAACTGCCCCTCGACCGCGTGCTGTTCGAGGTGGTCTCGGCATTCGGCACGTGCGGGCTCTCGGCCGGGGTGGCCGAGATACTCCCCGACGCCGGTAAGTACGTTCTCGCCGCAACCATGTGGGCGGGGCGTGTGGGCACGGTGACGCTTGCCGCCGCCGTGGCGGCCACGAGCCGCCGCCGCATGTTCCGTCTGCCCGAAGAAAGGCCGATCGTTGGTTGACATTCGTAGTGACGCACCCGTGATAGTCATCGGTCTCGGCCGCTTCGGCGCCGCGACCGCCGGCCAGCTCGATCGGCAGGATCGCGAGGTGCTGGTGGTCGACACCGACCCCGTGCTCGTGCAGAAGTGGGCCGACCGCGTGACGCACGCGGTGCAGGCCGACGCGAAATCGATGGAGGCGCTGCGACAGATCGGTGCCGACGAATTCCAGATCGCGGTGGTCGCGACGGGCGCTTCGATCGAGGCGAGCGTGCTCATCGCGGCGAACCTCGTCGACCTCGGCGTGCCGCAGATCTGGGCGAAGGCGATCTCGCAGTCGCACGGCAAGATCCTCGAGCGCATCGGCGTGAACCACGTCATCTACCCCGAGCGGGAGGCGGGCGAGCGCGTGGCGCACCTGCTGAGCGGCAGCATGCTCGACTTCATCCAGTTCGACGACAACTACGTGATCGCGAAGATGTACCCGCCCCGCTCGATCCGCGGCCTGTCGCTCGCATCGAGCGGCGTGCGCACCCACTACCGGGTGACGGTCGTCGGCGTGAAGACACCGGGCCAGCCGTTCACGCACGCGACTCAGGACACGGTGGTCTCGCCGCACGATCTCATCATCGTGTCGGGCACGGCCGCCGACGTGGAACGATTCGCCGCGATCGGCTGACGGCGGCACGGGTTCGGGCCGGGCGAGACGAGCGCGATCCACCCGCCACCGCGGCTCGTGAGCGTTACCCCGCGGCCAGCTCCTGCGACCGGGCGATGGCGGCGGCGAACGCGCGCTCGAACAACCCGCTCCAGTCGCCGGTCTGCAGCACGCCGATGGCCTGCTCGGTGGTGCCCTTGGGGCTCGTGACGCGCCGTCGCAGTTCAGCGGGTTCGTCAGTGGATCGCGCCAGCAATTCGGCCGCGCCGGTCACCGTTCCCTGCGCCAGCACCCGCGCCTCCTCATCGCTGAAGCCGAGGTTGCGGGCGGCGGCGGTGAACTCCTCGACGAAGAGGAACAGGTAGGCGGGGCCCGAGCCCGAGACGGCGCCGACCGCGTCGATGCGCTCCTCGGCGACGACCAGCACGGAACCGACGGTCTCGAAGAGCCGGCGCACGATGTCGATCTGCTCGGCGTTCGCGGTCGCTCCCGCGGCGACACCGGTGACACCGCGACCGATGTGCGAGGGCGTGTTCGGCATCGCTCGCACGACGGCGATCGAGGGGCCGACGAGCGCCTCCATGCTCGCGGTGGCGATGCCCGCGGCGACGCTCACCACGATGGCTCCGGGTTGCAGTTCGCCGGCGATATCTCGCAGCACATCGTGGATCGCCCACGGCTTCACGGCGAGCACCACGAGCCCGGCCCCCCGCACCGCACGACGGTTCGCCTCGGGGTCGATCTCGTTCGCGTAGGCGACCACGTCGGCCTCGCCGTCGAAGGCGGCCGCACCGGCCGCGGAGTTCGTCGTCACCGCGATCGGTTCGGGCACGTCGACACCCGGGGCCCGCAGGCCCGCGAGGATCGCGCCCCCCATCGACCCCGCTCCCAGTATTGCGACTCGCGGAAGCGCCCGGTTCTCCTGTGCATGACTCATACACACAAGCCTAGGTCGTATCCGGCGCATCGGCATTCGACCGGATCGCAACCGGTGACGGTGTGCCGGGCACTGCCAGGATCTAGAATGAGATCAGGCGACGAAAGGACGGTCATGACCTCGACCAGTGAGAAGGCGGCAAGCATCGAAGCGGCCCTGCTCGAGGGCGCGAGCATCCGCAGGGTGATCGGATTGCAGCTCGGCACTGCGGGCTCCGATCTCGTGGTGGGGGCGAAGGTCGATCTCGACGCCACGCTCACCATGCGCGAGGTCTCCGTGGTGCTGCACCAGGCGAAGCGCCGCGTGCAGCAGGCCCTTCCCGAAGCGAAGATCGTCTACCTCGAGCCCGATGTCTGGGTCGACCCCGAGGCGGCGCAGCCCACCACCAGCAGCATCGTCATGCTCGGGCTCGACTGAGCACATCTTCGACTGTCGCTCGGCGCGTGTTTACCGGCGCGCTCTGAAGAACTGCTCGAGCGGCTCGGCGCACTCCTGGGCCCGCACCCCGCCGACCACCTCGGGCACCGGGTGCGGGAGGCGCCCGTCGCGCAGCAGATCGTAGACGCTGCCCGCGGCACCCGCCTTCTCGTCCCATGCGCCGAACACGACGCGCGGCAGGCGCGCCGCGAGAATCGCGCCGGCGCACATGACGCAGGGTTCGAGCGTCACCACGAGCGTGCAGCCGCCCAGCACCCGATCGCCCGACGCGGCCGCCGCTTCGCGGATCGCGACGACCTCCGCGTGGCCCGTCGGGTCATGCGCCGCCTCGCGAGCGTTGCGGCCCGTGCCGATCACCCGGCCCGTCGCGTCGACGATGAGGGCGCCCACCGGTATCTCGCCCTCGGCCGCCGCGATCCGCGCCTGCTCGAGCGCGGCGCCCATCAGCGCGACCTCTTCGGGGCTCGGAGGAATCGGAGCGGGTCGCGCAGCTGGGGAAATCGAGTTCACTGGGGCCTTCTTCGCTAGGATTCTTCCATGCGCCTCGTCATCGCGGAACACCCGCTGATCACCCACAAGCTTACGGTTCTGCGCGACGCGAAGACGCCGCAGCCGACGTTCCGACTGCTCATCGAAGAGCTGATGACGCTGCTCGCCTACGAGGCGACTCGCGAGGTACGCATCGAACCGGTCGACATCGTGACGCCGGTCGCGCCGACCACCGGTGTGCGCCTGAGCGAGCCGCTGCCGCTCATCGTGCCGATCCTGCGCGCCGGGCTCGGCATGCTCGAGGGCATGGTGAAGCTCGTGCCGACCGCCGAAGTCGGCTTTCTCGGCATGGTGCGCGACGAAGAGACGCTGCAGCCGGTGACCTACGCCGAGCGGCTGCCCGACTCGCTCGCAGACCGCCAGTGCTTCGTGCTCGACCCCATGCTCGCGACCGGGGGATCGCTGGCCGCCGCCGTCGAGTTCCTGTTCGCCCGCGGTGCGGAAGACATCACCGCGATCTGCGTGCTCGGCACGCCGGAGGGTGTGGAAGCCATTCGCGCGGCCGCGGGTGACCGGGACGTGACGCTGGTGCTGGGCGCCCTCGATGACGGCCTCGACGACCACGCGTACATCGTGCCGGGCCTCGGCGACGCGGGCGACCGCCTGTACGGCACCGCGGATTAGGAGTTCATCCGGCGAACCGTCTCCGGCTGCGATCTGGCAGAGCGCCGATTCGCCGGACACGACCCGGCGTGGGAGGTGGGCCGCGTTGCGCGCGTATTCCGTGTTCGATGCGACTCGCATTTGACAAGTGGCGTAATAGTTTGCTTAACTTGCCGTTATGACTAGCAGCACTCAGACCCAGTACGCCTTCGAGGTGAACTTTGGGCTGGCCGGCATGATGTGCGGCCGTGGTGTTGCGAGCTGTCGAATGTGCAGCTGACTCGCGAATGTTAGCCCGCGCCACGAGCCCTGCGATCTGAAGCAGAGCGGCGCCTCACGGTTCGCACCGTGATTCTCTGTGAACGAGTTCTCGCCCAGATTCGAGACCGTCACGCAACGCACACCTGCGGCCTACGGCCGCACTGCCGCGACGCGGCACCTACAGCTCAAGGACGACACATCATGACCACCCAGACTCTCGCTCAGGCCCGCCCCGACCTCGCTACCGATCTCGCCCCCGCGCCCGCCCGCCGCGTGCCCGAGGGCACCGAGGTGCGCGGCTTCGCTCTCTACGTCGGCCTCGCCGACGAGAAGATCGCTGCGGGCGACCCGAGCCTCGGCGCGATCGTCGCGCAGATCAAAGACCTCGTCGCGCAGTTGGCTCCGGCCGCCGAGACCTACGCCGCCGTGGCACTCGCACCCGAGGGTGCGGGCGGCCGCGACGTAGACGTCGTGCGCCTCGCGCTCGGCGACCCCGCCGCGCACGCCCGCCAGAAGCAGACCGTCGAGGACGAGGCCGATCGCGCCGCGAGCGGCGTCACCATCGATCTCACCCGCAAGCGCGTACTGCTCGACAACATCGCGGCGCCGCTCACGTTCCGCGAGTTCGAGTTGCTGCAGTACTTCGTACTGCGCGAGGGCCGCACGGTCAGCCGTGAAGAACTCATCGAGACGCTGTGGGCCGACGCCCCTGAGAACGAGACCCCGAACGAGCGCACCATCGACGTGCACGTGCGCCGCCTGCGCGTGAAGCTCGATCGCTACCAAGACATCGTGCGCACCGTGCGCGGCATCGGCTACCGATTCGACCGCCATGCCGACGTCGCCATTCTGCACACCTCCACCCCGAGCCCCGACCTCTTCTAGAGCTCGTCTCGAGACGAGCCGCAGCGCGCATCCCGCAGGTCGGTGCGCGCTGCGGCCGTTTCATGCGAACGAGCCCCGGTTCGCGCGGAACTCTGCGTGGATCTTCCGCGGGATGCGGTCTTGCGATAGCTTTTGTATTACATCTATGTCCCAGTGAGGAGACTGCAATGACCACTCTGCCCCCCGAATCAAACGACGGCCAGAACGCCGCGCAGAACGGTGCCGAGCAGACCGGTGCCGACCTGCCCGTGCCCCCTCAGCCCGAGGCCCCCGCGTACGAGCAGCCCGCAGCGCCCGTGCCGCCGCAGGCTCCCGAAGCTCCTCCTCAGGCCCCGCAGGCCGCTCCGCAGTACGAGGCACCGCCGGCCGGCGCCTACCAGCAGCCGCAGGCCGGGTACCAGCAGCCCCAGCAGGGATACCAGCAGCCGCAAGCCGCAGGCGACCCCGCAGGCACCATCACGCTGAACTACTGGCTCTCGGTGTTCTTCACCTGGATCCCGGCGCTCATCTTCTACATCATCGAGAAGGGCAAGGGCCAGACCCCCTCCTACAAGTTCCACGTCGCGAACCTGAACTTCTCGCTGCTGCGCATCGGGGTGGTCATCGCCGCGTACATCCTGACCGAGATCCCCGTGATCGGTTGGCTGCTCGGGCTGCTGCTCTGGCTCGGCGGAGTCGTGCTCTTCGTGTTCCACATCATCGCCGCGGTGAAGGCCCCCGAGGCCTACCGCCGTGGCGGGGAGCCTGAGTTCATCCTCAACATCCCGCTGGTCAAGTAGCCCGCGGGGCTTCTGTCACCTCGTTCGAAGGGCCCGATCGGCACACGCCGGTCGGGCCCTTCGGCTTGCACCCGACCGCCGAGCGCACCTCTCGCCGCCGCGGCGCCTCCCCAGTGCCGAGCGCGTTCACTCGCCGAGCGCGTGTCTCGCCGAGTGAACGCAGAAGCACAACCGAAGCGGCTGACGTAGTGCTTCTGCGTTCACTCGATGAAGTCAAGCTACCGAGTACGGCCTCCCGCTACGGGTGCTCGCCCTCGCCCTCACCCGGGTTGCGCTGATTCTGCCTCCGGGCCCGCCACGCGCGCCACCACACCCAGAACCTCGCGAGCTGCATCCGCAACCAGCTCGTCACGCGCCGAGCCCAGTGGAACTCCGATCCGAGCACGGTCAGACCGATGAAGACGATCAACCAGCCGGGCCCGGGCAACGGCACGAGAATGAGGCCGATGATGATCACCGCGACGCCGATCACCGTGATCAGGGTCTTGTACACCACGTTCAGCCAGGGGCGTCTGCGAATGGCCGCACGCCACTTCGACATGAACCGGCCGATCGGCCGACCGATGCGATTCGCGCGCTCGTAGTCGTCGGCGGTCGGCTCCGTCATACCTCGATCGTAATCGAGCCGGATGAACGGCCCCCGTGCAGGTGCTCCGAATCTCCCCGGAGAGCGCACCCGTACCCCGAAGAAGGCGGCAAAGGGGCGGGGCGGGTGGTCGCTGACCACTCGCCCCGCCCCTTCAACGGTTCCGCACTACTTGTCGAAGATGTCCTTCGCGGCGTCCTTCGCCTTCTCGGCCGCCTGCTTCACGTCGCCCTTCGCCTGGTCGACCTTGCCTTCGGCGACGAGACCCGGGTCGTCCGTCAACCGGCCCGCCGCCTCCTTGGCCTTGCCCTTCAGCTTGTCCATCCCTGCCGAGATCTTGTCCTCTGCACCCATGCGGGCCTCCTTCGGATCGTGCGGGCCGCGCTGCGACCCGTCTGTAGCTGACGGAGTCAACTCTTTCAGCCACAGCAGAGTCGCCCAAGGGGGTTGCGCGCAATCGTCGCCGTGCCCTATGCGGAGCGACTGCTGCCGGGCCGACGGCGATCCGCTGGGGATCGTACGTTCAGCCGCCGAGCCCCCTAGTCGACGACCGCCCGCACGCCCGCTCTCGCCAGCATCAGCGTGACGACGAGAAGCGTCACGGCGAAGAACCCGCCCAGGTAGACGGCATCGCCGAAGACCAGCGCGGTGAGCCAAAGGATGAGGGCCTTGCTTCCGGCTGCCACCAGAATGAGCGCCGCCCCCGAAACCACCTTGCCGCCTGGCGTCTCTGCGGCGCGGATGCTCCCCACGATGCGGGTCTTCAGACGAACCACGACTTCGAGCACCAGCTTCAGCAGGATCGCCGTTGCAAGCGAGGTCAGGAACGACTCGCTGATCACCCGGGGGAACAGCTGGGCGAAGGTACTGAGCACGACGAGATACACCAGCACATCGACCAGGTGGATCGCTGCGATTCGTAGGCGGGGCATAGGGCAATCGTAGGCCTCACGTCGACAGCTGTGCACGCACGAAACCGACGACCGCGCTGGCGTGGCCGTCACCCATGCCGTAATCGCACTCGAGCGAGGCGACGACAGTAGACCTAGCCCTCGTCAATAACGTCTTCGAAAGCCTCCCTGGCAGGGCAAATCTGGTCATCGGACTCTTCTTCCGCGCCCTGGCTGTCAGGGGGAAGATCCAGGTAGTCCTGCCCGGCTCCCTCGCTCCGCGTAGCAGAGACAATGACCGTGAGCTCCACCCGCTGAACTGCGTTGTCGTTCCAGTACTGACCCATAGAGTGCTTGGCGGTGAAAACGTAGCTGAATGTGTGTGTACCCTCATCGAGGCCAGCAACAGGTATGGTGATGTCACCATCAGTCTTCCCTATCGCGATTTGGGCACCATCGACTTCGAGCCGAAAAGATCCATCGATAGGAAGGCCTTGCAGCACAGCGTCGCGGGACACCGCACGCAGTTCAAAATCCTGCCCGACAGCGACTTCTTGTGGGCCGTAGAGAGCCGTGTCGAGTTCAAGAGGAATGGTGATTTTGGCTGTGTTCTCTACGGCCAATGGCCCCGTGTACCCGAATTCTAGAACCGGATACGAGCCATCATCAATGACAGTCAGCTGTGAGGCGTCTGGGTTGATCCAGCTCATGCCCGCACCGCCGCCGCTGCCAGCCCCGAAGCCTAGCTTCTTCTTCCCGGCACCGCCCGCGGTGCCGCTCGCGGGCCACCCGCCGCCTCCAGCGCCGCCGCCACCGCCAGAGGTCATGAACCCTGCACTGGCGCCGTTCTCGCCCGACTTGTTGTAGCGCGAGAAGGAGGGGGCGTTCTCGCCGTTCTTGCCTGGATTTCCTGCGTGCTTCCCTTCACCCCAGGCCGGTTGGGTGCCAGTGTTCGCGTCGCCGCCCGCACCCCCGAAATCGGCACTGTAGCTGAACGGACGAATCTCCCGGTCACCCCCGTTGCCACCACCGCCACCGCCACCGCCGGCGACCGCGAGCAGTTCGCCATTGAGTTTGAGCGCCGCGGCTCCGCCACCACCGTTTCCTACCCCGGCGCTTCTGCTCTTGTCGCCGCCCTTGCCGCCATCGATGAAGCCTTTGCCGGCGCCGCGGCTGTAGTCGGCCGCCGACTGCCCCACATACACAGTGAGGGTGTCACCCGGCGAAACCTCGAGTTTGAGGAGATAGCTCTTCCCCAAACCTCCGGGTTGGGAGCAATAATGGCATCCTCCGGTGCCGCCTCGAAGGCCAACGATCACCTCAGTAACCCCACCGGGCACCACCCAATCTGAACCCTTGGGTTCTACGAACGTGAAGGTATGGTCAGGAAGTGGAGCCGCTTGGGCCGCAGCCGCGCCCGTCAGCACCGCGCCGCCCCCGACAAGAGCAAGGACCATCATCGCGTGCAGGCTTCGACGGAAGACGCGACGCTCACCAACAATAAACTTGGACATAGTCCATTTATATAAGATGGGCGGATCGTCTTTCTGTGCGTTCACCCACAAGGCTCTTGGCGAAACTGCCCGAGAGCCCGTTTCGACTCAGCTCCACCGGGACCCATCAGATTCACAGCATTTCGATCGTTCTCATGCACCCAAGGTCGATACGGATTCCCCTTTTGCCGAGACCCGTTGACACTGTGCGCTCAGGTGAGATTCAATCCATTCGTCATACTGCATGGCAGCGACTTTTCCTTGCGCGCGTGGGTCGATCTGGCAGCGCTCGTGGCCCCCGTCCGCGGAGGAAGACGGAGCGCGGCACCGGCCGAGCGACCACTGCGCAGAGCATCAGCGAGCGCGGTCTCATCAATAACGAGAAAACCCCGCTGCCTTCGCAGCGGGGTTTTGGCGGAGACAGGGGGATTTGAACCCCCGGTCGAGTTTAA